>JAIVGO010000136.1 GCA_020201525.1 Actinomycetota bacterium
CACTAACATAGATGCAGCGAACCAGCAGTTGAAAATGCCTTGAGATATGCGGGGAAACTGAGAACCCGATCGGTGTAAGTCTGTGCCCCAGCATCCCAGACGCTTTGTCCACCAAGTGCAGGGTGTCCCTGGTCGTCTACACCTGAGAGAGTGGAGTCGCCTCGCCAGAACATGACATCCTGTTGTTGAGTCGCATGGTACTGATGGGCCCCATCGTGGTCTGCGGACGTGGGATTGACGGTCCCCCACATGTGTAGAGCCTCTTGCATCATCGCCGTATCGCCAGAATTAGCACACCCCCATTGAAAACTTTTGGTTTCCAGCGCTTGAGTGATCGGATTGCGGACGAGAGCCTGTCGGAACTGAGCGCCCTGATTGCCGTTATATTCGGCTTGACCACCAAAACCCGCGTCGTTGCGGACATCCGCCCAAATCGCGTACTTAACATGCACTTGGTTAAAACCTCTCAGATCGAGGTCCTGGATGATCCTTTGGAAGGTGCTGGTGTGAAAGTAGTTTGCGTCGTGCCCCGCGGGCGCCCTGAAGAACATCACATCATAAAAGGTCCACGTGCGACTGTACGCGCTGTAGTTGCGCGTCAAGACACGGAATGATTGCCCACGAATCCGAGTTGCGTTTCCGCCGTCTCTAGACGACATCCATGAGCGCGTGTTGTGCAGGCCATAGCCGATGTTCGATTCTGTTCTCTGGCCGTCGTTGCACCCGACTGGACGGGACCAACGTTGGACGGTTCCATTCGACGGAATGAAATATATGCCTTGCCACTCAGAAGCGTCAGCTGGTGCAGGCCCAGAGGACCTGTCGTTGATCGCAAACTGAGTGCATTGCCGGTTAACCGTTGACGTATCGCACCCACCCTGATCATTTTCGCAAGGTCCGTAAAGAGCAGCGGTAAGGGTATCGGTCATCGTGCCAACCGCCAAAGTATCGTCAAGCGCGGGTTCTCCGCCATAGCTTGCAAGCCCACCTGATCCGTCGGGCTGCCAATCTTGATGCCCATCGTGCGCCCCTGCCGGAATCGCGAAAGCAATAGCAAGCAGGAAACCGACTGTTAGTAGCAGGAAACGTCGCATCAACACATCCCCCGTTCTGTCGCCCCGACGGATAGAACCCGTCATCGAAATTAGAGCAAAGCAGGCATAACGTCAACCCCCATCTGGGCGCAACCTTGCGACCAGTCGGCACTCGCAGGTGCCAGACGGTGATTGCGTCGGCCATGTCTTGACATCGACATTGAGCCTTTCGGGTGAAGGCCAAACTAGACCTTCATTAGACCTTCACTTGGAGGTCTAAAGCGCTAAACCGCGGTTACTAGACGAGACATCCAACGGCGCACTCGACCGGCTCGGTTACCAGCGCAGAAAGACTGAAAAGTCAGGTAGATAGCTGTGAGCCGGAGGGGAGATTCGAACTCCCGACCTGCCGCTTACGAGGCGGCTGCTCTACCCCTGAGCTACTCCGGCAACGAGCGCAGATTGTACCAGCGCCCGTCGAGCACCAATCGCCCGTTTACGGCGGGAGCCGGCGGCCTTCGGCCTCGATGATGCGCATCGCGATGCGCGGCTGGCGCACGAGGAGCGCGCGGAAGTCCGTACGCAAAATACCGAGGCACACCGTGTGCCCATCTGACGTCACCGTCGCCGTCCGCGGCGTTCCTTCGATCAGCGACACCTCGCCGAAGAAATCCCCGACTTTTAACGACGCAACTTCTTCGGAATCGCGCTCGACCTTCGCGGCGCCGGTCAGCACGAGATAGAAGCCCTGGCCCTTCTCGCCTTCCGGCACGATGACTTGACCGTGGTCGAACGCCAGAAGGTGCGAGACGTCGGCGATCGAGCGCAGCTGTGCGTCGTCGCAATCGGCGAAGAGTGGAATCCTCGACAAGGCTCGGGCGCGATCTTCGGCGTCGAGCCTGATGAGTTTGCGCTCGCTCATCGCCCACCCCGGCATAGAACGGATGCGCGTCAGCCTAACCGATCGAGCCGAGATGCATGAACAGAGCCTCGAGGGCGAGGCCCGCTTGAGCGTTGCGGCTCAGCGCGACGCGCGTCGCTTCGATGCGTTCGAGCGCATCGACGAACGACGTCGTCGGCGCGGACAATGCGCAATCGCCGAGCGCTGCTTCGATCTGCGCGTCGGGTGCTCCGTCGCCGTGACGTGCGAGCAGCGCTCCCCGATACCACGCGGCGAGGTCAGTGAGGACGATCTCATACGTTTGCTGCTCGGTGCGGCGCGCCTCGCGCTTGTGACGAACTTCGAGACGCTTCCGCGCGGCGGCGGTTCCGCGGGCCTCGCCGTATGCCTCGGCATGCTCCTTGATCTCGTCCTTCTGCCGCACCTTCAGCCGGTCGACGGCTTCATCGGCCTCGACGCGCACTTCGCCGGCGAGCGAGATCGCACTCGACAAACCCGCCCGCGCGAGCCGTTCCGGATACGAAAGATGGCGTTCACGGCGCTCTTCGGCGGCAGGGTCCTTCGAGAGGCGCAGCGCCGCCGCCAAGTTGCCGCCTGCCGACGCAGCCCACGCCGCTCGATCTTCGGCGACGCCGTGATGCTGCGTGAGAATCTCGACGATTTCCGTGAATCCGAGCGGGACGAAGTCGATGCGGCGGCACCGCGACACAACCGTCGGCAGCATGTCGTCCGGCGCGTCGGTCATCAGGATGAACAGCGCGCTCGACGGCGGCTCTTCGAGCACCTTCAGCAAGGCATTGCCGGCGGCCGGGTTCAGCCGCTCGGCTTCGTCGATGATGAACACTTTCATGCGGCCCTCGAACGGGGCGCGCGACGCTTCCTCGCGCAGCGCACGAACCTGGTCGACGACGATTTGGCCGCCTTCGGCGCTGATGTGGTGAACGTCGGCGTGCGAGCGACGGAGCACCTTCGCGCAAATCGCGCACGTGCCGCAGCCGTCGTCGAGACAGTTCACCGATGCGGCCAGCGCGAGCGCAGCAGGCGCGCGACCGACGCCGCGCGGACCGACGAACAAGTACGCGTGTCCGACACGATCCGATGCCAACGACGCCCGAAGCACGCCGACGGCCGCCTCCTGACCGAGAAGGCGGTTCCACATGCCGGGCGTCGTCGTCTTCACGGGCTCAGCACCCGCAGCAGCGGCTCGACGGCTGCACGAATCTCGACGTGCACCTTCTCGTGATCGTTCGATGCATCGACGACGACGAACCGGCTCGGGTACGTCTTCGCGAGCTCCAAATACGCGTCGCCGACGGCCCGATGAAACTCCAGGCCTTCCTGTTCGATGCGATCGGGGTTGCCTCGTGTGCGCGCCAGTCCCGTCGCCGCGTCGAGTTTAAGCAACACGACGAGATCCGGAATCATCTCGTCGGTCGCCCACACGTTCAGACGGTTGACGTCCTCGATGCCGAGCCCGCGCGCGACGCCTTGATACGCAAGAGAAGAGTCGAGATAACGGTCGCACAGCACAACCGCACCTTGGTCGAGCGCGGGCCGAATCACTTGTGCGACGTGCTGGGCGCGGCTTGCGGCGTAGAGCAGCGCCTCGGCTTTCGGATCCATTTCTTTGGCGCCGGGGTCGAGAAGGATCGCGCGAACACGTTCTGCGATTGCCGTTCCACCCGGCTCACGCGTGACGACGACGCGATGACCGAGATCGACGAGAAAATCGTGAAGCATCTTCAGTTGCGTCGTCTTCCCCGAACCCTCCACACCTTCAAACGCGACGAAAAGACCGGTACGCGCACCGCCGGAAATCGGCCGCGGCTCGAGGCGAAGACCGCGCACGCGCGGTGCGCGCCGCCGCGGCCTGAGCGCCCCGGCACCACGTCCGGTCAGAAAGCCGGCAACGGCGAGAGTGATGCCACCGAACCACAGGGAAAACCGAAAGCCGGGGAGATCGATCGTGTACGAGCCGAGATGCGCCGTGTGATTGCCGACGACCGCGGCCAAAAGCGGCCATCCGGCGAGCGACATGAACAGCGACATCTGCACACCGGTATACAACGTCGCAAAAATGCGACCGCGTAACCGGTCGTCGATCCGCTCTTGCAGCAATGTGAAAATGGTGACCCAGGCGACGCCGGCACCAAAGCCCGCAATCACGGTCACACCGAGTGCGATCGGAATCGAGTTGATGGACGCGATAGCGATGACCGCAAGCCCTCCCGTGATCAAGCCGACTGGAAAGATCTTCTCGCGCGGAAACTTTCGGGCCAGCGCGCCGGCGCCGATCATGCCGCCCACCAGGCCGACGCCGACTGCGGTGATGAGGGCGCCCCACGCTGCTTGCGACGCTGCGGGGCTTCCGCCGGCAGCGCGCGCCGCGTAGATGGGGCCGAGCGAGATGACTGCTCCACCCCCGATGAAGGCCACCCACGCACCGAAAACCAACGAACGAACCACCCGACGCGATTTGAGAAAACGCATGCCTTCGGCCATGTCGCGAAGGCCTTGCTTGAACCCAAACGGTGTCTGTGCCCGTCGCGCGCGCATGAGCTCGACCGGCATGCCGGCGACCATCGATGCGGAGAACAGAAAGGTCAGGGCATCCAGGAAGAATGCGAGCGACGTCGGCTGACCCCTCAACACACTGAAGGCGTCGATGCGCGCGAGGATCGCGGCGAAACCCGCGAGCAACGTGACGAGCGCGCCGCTCACGGGAAAGGTTCCGTACGTTGTGATGAGCGAGAGCTGATTCGCCGTCAACAGTTGATGACGCTCAACGAGATTCGGCACCGTCGCATCTTTTCCGGGCGTCCACAACAGCGTCAGTATCTCCATGACTGCGGATACGGCGAATAACGCGTACAAGTTGTGGATCCACGGAATCGAGACAATGAGGCCGGCGCGCATCAAGTCGGCCGTCATCATGAGCCTCCGCCGATCGAAGCGATCGGTCAGAACCCCGGCAAACGGACCGAAAAACAGACCCGGGAGCACGCGAAAGAAGAGCACGCCGCCGATGGCAAATTCGGGCCGTCCGCTGAGCTGCTGCACGTATTGCGTGAGCGCGAAGACGCCGAGCCAGTCGCCCAGGCTGGACACCGTCATCGCAGCCCACAGCCGGCGGAAGTACTTTCGCTGGAACAGCGCTTTCAGCGTCGAAGGACGCTCGGGTGCAGTGGGCGCAACATATTCTGGGCCGTGAAAGACGTCGCTGATCGGTTCCCTCCCTGCTGCGATGCGCGACGGCGTCAGGGTAGCAGAGGTGGTGCGCGTGCTTTGATCGGCTGGTCAGGTTTTCTTGCGTTTTTTCGCCGGCCTCGACGACTTTGCCGCCTTCTTGCCGCGAGCCGGTTTCGCCGGGCCGCGATCCCGGCGGTCTTGCAACAACTCGGCGGCGCGCTGAAGCGTCAGCGATTCGATCTCGTCGTCCTTACGCAACGATGCATTGGTTTCGCCGTCGGTCACGTAGGGCCCGAACCGGCCTTCCTTGAGAACGATTTCCGCGCCGCTCACCGGATCCGGCCCGATACGCCGCAGCGGCTCGACCGACGCTGCGCCGCGTCCGCGTCGCGCCTTCGGCTGCGCGAACAACGAGAGTGCTTCGTCGAGTGTGATGGTAAAGAGCTGCTCTTCCGACGTAAGGCTCCGCGTGTCCTTGTCTTTGCTCAAATACGGGCCGTAACGCCCGTTTTGGGCCACGATCTCTTTGCCGTCCGACGGATCGGCGCCGACGATGCGCGGCAGCTGCAATAGGCGCAGCGCCTGGTCGAGAGAGAGATCGTCTAGCGACATCGTCTTGAACAGAGATGCCGTGCGCGGCCGCTCCTTTCCTTCAGCCTCTCCGAGCTGGACGTACGGTCCGTAGCGTCCTGCTCGTGCGAGAACGGTGAGCCCCGAGTCGGGATCACTCCCGAGCACTTTGTCTCCGCTGGGCGCCGCCAGAAACTCGAGCGCCTTCTCGACGGTGAGCTCGTCGGGCGCGATGCCTTCGGGAATCGACGCTTTGTCGTCGCCCCGTTGCACGTACGGTCCGTACCGGCCGACACGCGCAGCGACCGGCATTCCGTTTTCATCCATGCCGATCGGAATCTCGTTCACTTCGCGCGCGTCGATCTCGCCGAGGCGGTCGTGCACGATGTCTTTGAGCCCTTTCGCGCCGTTGCCGAAGTAAAAGCGCGCCAGCCACGGTTGCGACTGCTCCTCACCGTTGGCAATGCGGTCGAGATCGTCTTCCATCCGCGCGGTGAACTCGTAGTCCACCAGGTTGGTGAAGTGCTGCTCGAGTAAAGCGACGACGGCGAAGGCGGTGAAAGACGGCACGAGGGCGGACCCTTTCGTCCACGCGTAACCACGGTCGAGAATCGTGCCGATGATCGACGCATACGTCGACGGACGTCCGACGCCCATTTCTTCGAGCGTCTTCACGAGCGACGCTTCAGTAAAGCGGTCGGGCGGCTTCGTGCGGTGCTCCGACGGATCGAGCGCAACGAGCGACGGCGCGTCGCCTTCGCTCATGGCCGGCAGGCGCACCTCGCGGTCCTCGAGCTCGGCGTCCGGGTCGTCGGCGCCTTCGACATATGCGCGCCAGAAACCGGGGAACGTGATGACTTTGCCCGAAGCCGCGAATTCGGCGTCGTCGCCGGCATCCGAGATCGCGCCGATTCGCACCTGCACGCTTTGGCCGCGCGCGTCGGCCATTTGCGAAGCGATCGTTCGCTTCCAAATCAAGTCGTACAGGCGGAACTCGTCCGGCCCAAGCTCACGCGAGACGTCGTCGGGCAACCGGAACGTGTCGCCGGCAGGACGAATCGCCTCGTGCGCCTCTTGCGCATTCTTCACCTTCTTTTCGTAGCGACGCGGGGCGTCGGGAACGTATTCCCGCCCGTACAGCTCCGTCGCTTGCTGCCGGGCGGCCGTCAGCGCGGTTTCCGATAGCGTCGTCGAGTCGGTGCGCATGTAGGTGATGTAACCGTTCTCGTACAAGCGCTGCGCGACCTGCATCGTGCGTTTCGCGGAGAATCGCAGCTTCCGAGACGCCTCCTGCTGGAGCGTCGACGTCATGAACGGCGCGTACGGCGAGCGACGGAACGGCTTCTCTTCCACGCTTCGCACGACAAACGGCGCGTCGTGCAAGCGGTCCGCAAGCCCGCGCGCGGCCGCTTCGTCCAAAACGACGGCGGCTGCGCGGACGAGCTCACCGCGCTCGTTGAAATCCTTTCCGGATGCGAGCCGCGTGCCGCCCAGCTCGACGAGCGTTGCCTTGAAGCCCTGCCCCGTCGCCTCCAGCGTTGCTTCGAGATCCCAGTAGCTTGCGGAACGAAATCTCATGCGCGCGCGCTCACGCTCGACGAGGACGCGCGTCGCGACGCTTTGCACCCGCCCGGCCGACAGCTTCGGCATGACTTTCTTCCAAAGCACCGGCGAGACTTCGTAGCCGTAGAGCCGGTCGAGTATGCGCCGTGCCTCTTGCGCGTCGACGAGCTTTCGGTCGAGCTCGCGCCAGTTCTGCACGGCCTCTTCGATCGCGTGCGGCGTAATTTCGTGGAAGACCATGCGCTTGACGGGAATCTTCGGCCCGAGCACCTCGAGGAGGTGCCACGCGATCGATTCGCCTTCGCGGTCCTCGTCGGTTGCGAGATAGAGCTCGCTCGCGTCCTTCAGTGCCGTCTTCAGCTTGCCGACTTGCTGCTTCTTCTCTTTGGGGACGACGTAGAGCGGCTTGAATCCGTGATCGACGTCGACACCGAGCCGGGCCCACTGATCTGTTTTGTGCTTCTCAGGAATCTCGGCAGCGTTCTGCGGCAAGTCACGGATGTGACCGATCGAAGACTCCACGACGAAGCCCGCTCCGAGAAAGCGGCTGATTGTTTTCGCTTTCGCAGGAGACTCGACGATGACGAGCGCTTTTCCAGAGGCCACGGGGCGAGGCTTGTAACGCCCTACGGGTGCGCTGTCAAGCCGCACCCGCTCTGACCTGAGGTTTAACGCTTACGAATGAGCCGCCACAACGACAACCTCTCGATAGCAGTAGCCAGGATAGAAGAACGTGTTCTGGCCCGGCCGGATGCCCACCCCCAACCCTCCGACACCCACGTACGACCCGACATGGCGGTCGTTGTTTTGGCGATTGGAATCGTCGTAGGAGCAAACGCTCGCGTAAATCGTCACATCGCCGAGGGTGCCCAAGCCGTCCCAGTCATATGTCCGGTGCGAGACCGTTCCCGGGGCAACGCGCGCCTCGTCGGTCGCGATCTCTTGCACGTGGTGATCGGAGCCACTCACTGCCCAAATGCGCACGCCGGCTTCATCCCCCGGCAGAGCGGTGCCCTTGTTCGCGAGCCCGAGCGTGATCGTGCGGCGCCACGGAGAAGCGGCGACCGAGACATCATCAACTTCGATCGGGACGCTCGTCACCCGAAGCGAGGCGATCGCAAGATCGGGCATCGGCCGTTTTGCCAATGCAGCGTCGATGCGGTTCGTCCACGTCTTACGCACGACGCTCACCGGGTTCGCGAGGATGTCGGACGGCTGGTTGTCGTACCACTCCGAGCGGAAGACACCGGTGTCGCAATCGAAGAAGGCGACCTTGTGGGAGCCGGCGGCAAGCTGCGTGATGGTATAGAAGCCGTTTTCGTCCGTTCTCCCAAATCCGTATCCGTTATCGAAAGACTCGACGCACATATCCTGGAGCGGTTCGCCGGCTTCGTCGGTGACAACGCCGTTGATTCCTCCGGCGATTTCGAGAACGGCGTCGATGCCGGGCGTGTCTGCGCCGGAGACGACCGGGACCGGATCACCGAAGTCATCCTTGTCGTCGAACCACTCGGGCACATACCCCATGGGCGCGGTCTGCGGCGCCGGCAGCCGGCGGCCGAGAACCCCGTCGCCGGTGTTCGGGAACCAATACCGCTCGCGCTCGACGGCGATATCGCAGTCGCCGAATCGCAACGAGACGTCGCCGGAAGGTAGGGGGCCAACTCGGTACGCACCACTCGCGTACGACGTGGCGAGAACTTCGTACGACTCGACCGAGAAGGCGGCAACACACGTGTCTGCTTCGCCGCCTTCGTCGTTGGTGAGGGTTCCGGTAACGTATCCGCCGAGTGAAAGTTGCGCGTCGACGCCCGTCGATGCCGATCCTCCACTGATTTCGATGGAATCGGCGTACCAATAGCTGTCTTCGTCGTTCCACCACTCGGTAAGATAGCCGGTGTTGTTCCCGCAGTCGTCGAACACGACGGCGTAGTTGCCGTCCTCGAGCCCCGCGATCGAGTACGAGCCGTCGGCGGCCGTCTCCGCGTAGCCGAACTGGTAATTCCACGGATCGCCCGCGGTCACGCAGAACCCGGCGAGAGGAATTCCACCTTCGCCCGTGACCGTCCCGCCGATCGACCCAGACCCTTCAGCACGCGCCGGACCGAATCCAAGAAGCCCGATGAGCACCGAAACCGCCGCTGCAACCCTGATCGCCCTCACGTAAACCCTCCCCGGAGCTCCACGGCTTAGCCATTCGCCGCATTAGTGCCGAATCCTCCCACCGATCAACCGCAGCCGCCCGCAGATAGGATGCGCCGCCATGGAGCACTTCATTCAGCGCTTTGCCGAGCACGGATATCTGGCCGTGTTCATTCTCATGACGCTGGAAAGCGCGTGCATCCCCATCCCGTCCGAGGTCACCATGCTCTTCGCGGGGTACCTCGCATCCTCGGCCGCTCACGCGGGTCCCGACCTGAATCTCGTGGCCGTGATCCTTCTGGGGACGTTCGGCAACCTCGTCGGATCCTGGCTCGCGTTCGGCGCCGGACGGCTGATCGGGCGAGGGCCGCTCGATCGCTACGGGAAGTACGTTCTGATCCGCTCGCACGACATCGACAAGGCCGAGGTCTGGTGGAGCCGTCACGGCCAGGGCGCCGTTTTCTTCGGACGCCTGCTGCCGGTGATTCGCACGTTCATCTCGCTGCCGGCGGGCATCGCAGAAATGAGCTTCCCGCGGTTCTCGGTCTATACCTTCGCCGGATCGCTGCCGTGGGTTGCCGCTCTTGGTATCGCCGGCTACGAGCTCGGCTCGAACTGGAATAAGGTCACCGGGTCGTTCAACATCGCCTCGATCGTCATCGCCATCGTGCTGGTCGGCGTAGCCGCAGTCTTCCTCGTTCGCCGACGTCGAGCGCGGGTCGAGGGCGCGTAGCCATCTCGACGACCGCAGTCGCCGCGACGAGGCCGGGCGCGAGAGCAATGATCCCACCGGCGAGAAATCCGGTGTCTTCCATGAACAAGGCTGCGAGCGCCGCGGCCGACCCGCCGATGAGCACCGCGCGCGTCGCCGGTGTCAGAAGGTCCTCGCGCATCGCCCACAAGAAGATCGCGACGAGCCCGATGAGCAGACCTGCCGCCCATACCCATCCACCCCACAAGCTGCGAATCTCCGCGATGTTGAGGCGCCAACGGATCGCCAAGAAGTCGTACGCGGCGTGAACACCGCCGGCACGCACGCGTTGCACGGCTTGGCCACCGTGCGACACCGGCGAGCCGGCATCGGCGAGCAACGCGCCGATGAACGCAAGCGTGCCGGCCACGCCCGACAGCACGATCCCTTGGATGGATAGCAGGCCGCGCCACAGAACGTAGGTGACGAGCCCTGCGCCGAAAACAAGCGTGAACACGGCAACGAAGTTCGCGCCGAGCTGCGCAAGACCGATGATGAGCGCGCCGCAGGCCCCAGCGACCGCAGCGGCGGCCGGTGAAGGCCGGTGAAGGCTCAGCGCCACACCGGTGATGGCGCCGAGCTGCAGCATCGACGTCAAGTGATTCCGCAATCCGAAGAATCGCCACGATTCGACGGGGTCTCCCCACAAGGACAGGGCCGGTTCGCCGCCGGGCCGCAAGGCCGCCGTGATCGTCAGCACTCCTATGGCCAATGCGGCGACGCCGAGAAGGCGGCCGATTTCGATTCGGACGCGTTCGGGCGTACGCACTCGCGCGGCCGCGCCGGCGACATAGAGAGCCACGATTGGAATGCCACGCACCCACGCGTTGCCGGACGGTACGAAGAGCGACGCAACGTATCCGATGACTGCAGCGGCAGCACCGCGTGCCGACCGAAGCGCTAGCGCGTGAAGTCCCCCGATCAAGAGAAAACCCGTGACGACGATGCCGGCGCCCGCGAGGAACCCGATCGTGATCCCTGCGACCGTCGGTCCGAAGCCGGCGTCTCGTTCGAACCGCGCGGCCAGTGCCTTCGTATATGCAAGGGGGTTCGGCCGTGATCGAACGTGCAAGACGTGTCCGATTACGCCACTCGAAGGGATCGGCGTCGACGTTCTCTGCAAGATCGTCGCGGTGACGTCGTAGGGCGTCACAACCCCCGGCCTGCGCGCGATGCCGCCTTCGAGAACCCCGTGTCCTTCCCCGATCGTCCCGATAACGAGCGGCGTCTTCGCGGCAACGCCGAAAACAATGACGTCGCGGACGTCCTTGATAACGGGCTCAGCCATAGTGGCAGTCGGCACGGCGACGGCGAGCGGTGCGCCGATCGGGTATTGAGCGTCCGCCGGCACGTCGGGAGCGCAGAAAACTGCTCGCAAAGCAGCAAGCGCCTCTACGGGCTCCCCCTGAGCAACAACGTGCTGTGAGAAGTCTGGATTGAGGCCGGGCCGATCTCGGTGAGATTCCCGGATCTGCTTTGCGAGGAGACATTCTCGGCCCGCGAGCGGCGACGGAATGCCTTCGCGCTCTCTCGGCGCTCCGGCGGATACCTCAACCCAAAAATCTTGTGCGTCACGAGAATCCGGATACACGCCCACAGCGAAGCTTCCGCCGTGCGCTGCGAGAAGGATTCGCGCTTCGGCTTCCGGCAAAGCCACGAACACCAGAGTCGGCCGCGGCGAAACCAGGCCGAACAGAGCATGCGCACTTGCATTCGACGGCAGCGTCAGAAGGAAGCCCGCTGCCAACGTGCACCCCCACAGAAAGACTCGAGCGCCGCGCACGCGTCAAGGATACGGCCGAACCAACCAATCCAGTGCGATTACGAACGGGAGGATGATTCTCTGTTCTTTTGTGCACGTCCCGCGTGCTTATTTGCACGATGAACACGCACATCGAGACCGACTTACAGCCCGATATCCTCCGCCACGATCTGCAGTCCTTCGATGCCCAGCCCGATGAACTGATCCAGCTCGATCCCGATCTCGCTGCACGCGTGGATCTCATTTCGATTCACGCCGGGCGCGAATGACTTCTCCTTCAGCTTCTTTTTCACGCTGGAGACTTTCATCCCGGTCGCCTTGTCCGGTCTCGGCAAGGCGGCGGCGACGAGGAGCCCAGCGAGCGCGTCGGCCGCAACGATCGCACGCGACATCAAGTCGGTTTGATATTCGGGATGCGCGTGTGCCAGCACGCCGTTGATCACGTCCGCGGGCGCATCTGCTTCCTTCAGCCATTCCGCCGCCAGTCGCGCGTGACGCTCCGGATCATTCGCCGTCTCGTCTTGATCGAGATCGTGGAACAGGCCGGTGAGCGCCCAATGATCCTCGTTCTCTTCAAAGTGTTGTGCGAGACGCCGCATGACTCCCTCGACCGAAATCAGGTGGCGCATGGTGATGGCCTTGTCGGTCTTGCTTCGAACGAGCTCGATCGCCTCTTCGCGAATCATGTGGCCTCACTCCCCGATGATCTTGATGACGACTCGCTTCCGTCGTTGCCCGTCGAACTCCGCGTAGAAGACTTGCTCCCACGGACCGAGGTCCAAAGCCCCCTCGGTGACCGGGAGCACGACCTGATGCCCGACCATCATGTTCCGCAAATGGGCCTCGCCGTTGTCCTCGCCCGTTTGATGGTGACGGTAGTCGGCGCCCTCGGGCGCGAGCCGCTCCAACAGGGCGGTCAGATCGGCACGAAATCCGCTTTCGTCGTCGTTCACGTACACGCCGGCCGTAATGTGCATCGCCGAAACGTGGCAGAGACCCTCGGCGATCCCGCTGGCCGCGACGGCGTCGGAGACGCGGCCGGTGATGTTGACGTAATCCCGCCGCTTCTTCGTTTCGAACGTCAAATAGTCCGTGTACGAGCGCACGAGAAACACTCTCCTTCTGTCGCGCGATGATATCCCTCGCCGTGACCGATTGGCCCGGGGACGCAACCGGCCGCAAGATAGGCGCGATGAATCTCAAAGAACGAGAGGAACATTTCCTTCGCCAAGCGGCTGCGACCGTGGGAATCGGCCAGGCGCTCAAGCGTGTGATCCTCGGGCGGAAGCTGGCCACGGAGGAGGCCGGTCACCAGCTGCTGCGAAAAGCTCTCGCCCTCCCGGTCTTCTCATCGGACGCGCTGTCCTCGGTTGCCTATGCCACCGAAGAGATCATGCTCGTTCTCGTCCTCGCCGGAGCCGCGCAGCTTCGATACGTGCGCCCTCTCGCCATCGGCATTGCAGCACTGCTGATCGTCGTGGTGACGTCGTACCGTCAAACGGTGCGCGCGTACCCGCAGGGGGGCGGATCGTACATCGTCACGCATTCAAACCTGGGAGAGATCCCCGGCCTCATCGCTGCTGCGGCGTTACTCGTCGATTACGTCCTCACCGTCGCCGTCAGCGTCGTTGCCGGAGCGGCGGCCATCGTTTCGGCGGTCCCGGGCACCGCGAAATACCGCCTTGTGTTTGCTGTTTCGTTCATCATCGTCATCACGCTGATGAACCTCCGAGGAACGAAAGAGTCGGGAACGGTATTCGCAATCCCCACCTACACGTTCATCGTCCTTGTGTTCATCATGATCGGAACCGGCCTCGTCAAGTGCGTCGGTGGCTGTCCGGTTGCCCAAACCGCGAACCTCGAGATCCGAGCGCTCCAGCCACTCGGCATTTTCATCCTTCTTCGAGCGTTTGCGTCCGGGGCAACTGCCTTGACCGGCGTCGAAGCAATCGCGGACGGCGTCGCCGCATTCAGGCGCCCGCAATCAAAGAACGCGGCCGCGACGCTGGCGATCATGGGAACGATTTCGGTGTCCATGTTTCTCGGAATTTCGTTCCTTGCACACGCCCTGAAGATCCGGCCGATCACCGAGAAAATGGTCGAGAGCGGTGTCCACCCTCAAACCGTGGTCGCCCAGATCGCCCAGACCGTTTTCGGCCGGGGGTTCTTATTCTTCTTGGTTCAGACCGCGACCGCGCTCATTCTGATTCTCGCAGCGAACACCGCGTATCAAGATTTCCCCCGGCTGTCTTCCATCCTTGCCCGCGATCGGTACATGCCGAGACAGTTCCTCAATCGCGGCGACAGGCTCGTCTTTTCGAACGGAATCGTCGTGCTGGCGTTTCTCGCTTCGATGTTGGTGGTCATTTTCGACGCGGACCTGACTCGCCTCATTCAACTCTACGTCGTCGGCGTTTTTACCAGCTTTACACTTTCGCAGACCGGGATGGTTCGCCGGTGGTTCTCGACGCGCGAGCCGAAGTGGCGCCGCAGCGCGCTCATCAACGGTATCGGCGCCGTCGTCACCGGAATCGTCCTCGTCGTCGTGACGCTCACGAAGTTTGTGCACGGCGCGTACATCGTGGTCGCGGCCATACCGGTGATCGTGGCCGGCTTTAAGGCCGTGAACCGACATTACCAATCCGTCGCGAAACAGCTGCGCGTGCCGGGCCAGAGGCCGAAGCACGCGACCGGCGCGCGCGTCATCATTCTCGTGGAATCGGTGACCCACGTGACGTTGAGGGCCGTCGGATATGCGTTGTCCCTGCGGCCTACGGATTTGCGAGCGCTTCACGTCGGCAACGATGGACCCGAGATTCAAGAGCAATGGCGGCAGCTCGGAATTCGATCCCCGTTGACATCGATCCCGATGGAGAACGACCTGGCACAGACGACGCGATCCTATATTCGACAAATCGATCTTCCGGAAAACGAGTTCCTCTCGGTCATCATCCCGGAAAGGCTTCCTGAACGCAGTTGGCTGAGCATGGTGAGACAGCGTCGTCTCTTGCTTCTCAAGGCGAGCCTCTTGTTCGAACCCCGCGTGGTGGTCACCGATTTGCCGCAAGTTGCAGGAGAAGAAGCCGCCCCTCTCGAGCGGCCGGAAGTACCGCCGCGTAACATCGGCGTCGTCTTAGTGTCGGCCGTTCACAACGCAACGCTGCGCGCGATTGCCTATGCCCAGGCGATCCATCCTCTCGACCTTCGTGCCGTCAGCTTTGCCGTTGACGCCAAGGACACGGCCCAAATCATGGACGAGTGGATTGAAGCGGGCGTGCCGGTGCCGCTCGAGATCTTGGATTCACCATTTCGCGAGGTGCGAAAGCCACTCGTGCGGTTCATCAGATCCCTGCGCGCAGATCGTCCCGATGCCACAGTAACGGTCATTCTTCCGGAATTCGTCGTCAGCAAATGGTGGCACCAGTTCATGCACAACCAAACGGCGCTTCGCATCAAGGCGACCCTGCTGTATGAGCCCGGCGTCGTCGTAACGAGCGTGCCGTTCCACCTGGACTGATTTGCACTCTGTCTCGGCGGCGTTACGCTGAGCGCCATGCATGTCGTCATCGGGGGTTGCGGCCGCGTGGGAGCGGCGCTCACGGTCTCACTTACGAGACAGGGT
>JAIVGO010000039.1 GCA_020201525.1 Actinomycetota bacterium
GAGATGACACGGGTTGCAGCCGGAGGCGGCATCGAGGCGTTCCTGCAGACAAGCCTCAGGCGTGGCTCGGCTCTCATGCACCTGGGTCGGCTCGCCGACGCCGAGGAGCGGCTCGGAGCGGCGTGGCTGGAGGCGCGCCGCGCGTTTCTGTCGGGGGTCGCTCTCGACATCGGGTCGTGGCTCGTCCAAACGAGCTACATGCGCGGCCGCCTGATCGAGGCTGAGGAGGTCGCCGACGAATGTGAGGCACTCGCGGAGCGCATCGGGGAGCCGTCCCGGCCGGCGATGTTCGCGCGGATGTGGCGGCTGATCGCGACGATTTCGGGCGGCGACCACCGAGCGGCGCTCGCCGACCTTGCGGCGCTGTGCGAGGGCGAAGGGGATCCTCATCATCGCATCCCGCTCCATCAGGCGATCGCGCGGTGGCACTCGCGGCTCGAAGGAGCCGCGAGCGCCGACGAGGTGCACGCGCGGATCGCCGCAGGCCGGAGGGATATGGCGGAGGCGCGATGCACGCGATGCGGCCTCGAGTTCACGAGAGCGGCCACGGAATCGCTGGCGCGCGTCGGCGACGTAGCGGAAGCAATACGCTGGTTCGAGGATGCGGAGCGAGCGCCGCCGCGCGGTGACCTTCAAGTGTGGGAACAGCTACGAGCTCGGTCGGCCCTCGCTGCAGCAGGACGCGGTGATCGTGCCTCGCTTCAAGAAGCCGTTGATAGGGCGGACGGATTGGGGATGCCCATCGAATCGATCTGGGCGCGTACGAGCATGGCGCGCGTGAAGGCGGCCGAAGGCGACAAGGACGGCGCGGAGAAGATCCTGCGGGACGCCGCGGCGATAGCCGAAGAAACGGGGGCCGTGACCGAGCGAGCCCACATCGATCAGCTGTTGCGCCGGCTGGGCATCCGCACCTGGCGGCGCGGGACGCGCGGTGACCGCTCCACGCTGAGCGCACGCGAGCGCGAGATCGCGAACCTCATCGCGGGTGGCGCGAGCAACCCGGACATCGCCGGCACGCTCTTCCTGTCGCGCAAGACGGTCGAGCGACATGTCTCGAGCATCCTGGGGAAGCTCGAGGTGAAGAATCGCGCCCAGATCGCAGCGAGGGTGGCCGCCGACGACGGGCTCGCCAGCACCGACCGGCGGAGTTGACGCTTTGTGGCGCGAGCGTAAGACGCCGCGGACGTCCTCGTAATGCTGCGTCAACACCCGAGGAAAGGCGCTCGGCGCATTGCCTAGCCATATATCGATGGTCGGTATATGCTGGTTGTATGACCCGGTCGATGCAGCAACCTACCTTCTTGATTCTGACAGCGCTCGCTGACAGACCCCAGCACGGATACGGGATCATGACCGACGTCGAGCGGATGTCCGACGGCTCAGTCCGCCTTCGGGCGGGCACCCTGTACGCGGCTCTCGACCGACTTCGCGAAGAGGGTTTTATTCAGATAGACCACGAAGAGATCGTCGATGCGCGCCTACGCCGGTATTACTCGTTGACAGACGACGGTGCCACACGACTCGCCGCAGAAGCAGATCGCCTGCGCCGGCACGCGCAGACTGCGTCGCGACGACTTCGCGCCAGCCGCATCACTAACGCCGCGGCACGAGGGGTGTCGTGACAGAGTTCGAGCATCGATACCGGCGGCTCCTGCGGCTCTATCCGATGGAGCACCGCGAGGCGCATGAGGACGAGATGCTCGGTGTTCTTCTGGCTTCTGCAAGACCGGGACAGCAAGGGCCAACGATCCGAGAGGCTCTTGATCTCATCCTTGGCGCCTTCGCCATCCACCTGCGCAGGATTCTTCGCACGATTAGGCGTGACTGGGCGGACGCCTTTGCGATCGCGTCTCTCCTACTCTCCCTGCTCGTAGCCATGGCATTCGGGATGCTCGCGGGCCGATTTCTGCTCTTGAACATCATCGAGCACGGCGCTCAGTGGAACAGCGCATACCTGCTACTGGCAAGCATCGGCGCGGCATGGCCGTGCGTCATCATCCTTGCGATCACTGGGAGGCGGCGCGCATCCGTCGTCGTTGCATGGACGACAGCACTCGCGCTCGGGGTCCCGCTCGCTATCCAAGGCGCGATGGTGGACTTCGCCGCGCTGGGCGTACTCGCGGCATTTTTCGCTACGGGATCACGCCGATCGGCGCGCGGGTTCACGCTCATTGGCGGGTCGCGCGCCATATCGTTCGTCGCCGGCGTAGTCGGCCTTGCACTGGCTTACGGATACCGAGAGGCCGGCGACGCTGGACTGCGACCGGCGTGGGCTGGTCCGCGCCTCGCGCTTATCCCGTTGCTCATCGGCATCATCTTGATCGCTCGCGCCGCGTTCCGTTTTGGAGGGTCCGCGGATCGTCGGGCGTCGGTCCTGTTGGCGTTGCCGGTCACAGCGATTTTGGTCGGTGCCGCACAGACCATGCCATTGATACCTGAATCGATCAACGAGACGACGATCGGCACACACTCACTGGGCTACTGGATCGAGTTGGGACTCCGCGTGGTATTGCCGCTCGTCGCGTTCGTCCTTGTCCTCCTCCGGGTTCGACGAGCACGCCGCCAGAGTGGCCATGCGTCGCGGTAGATCCCAGTCATCGCAGCAGTTACGGCGTGCTGCTTGCTGTCGACCCAGAAGAGGTGCTTCACGTCGCGCCGAAGTGCTCACGCGTTGAATGCCTGCTTCACGTCGCTTCCTTAGGTTTGCGCTACGCGTTGTCGAGTCGGCGTCGTGAATATGTGGCTTCGACGTTCACCGGGGCGACTCGTTGGACTCACGCGCAGCACCATGATAGCGACGTCATCCCGAGGCCTGGTCGCGAATCCTGTGGCGGCATCCCGTATCTTTTCGAGAATCTGTGAGGCGTCGTCCCCGGCGCACGAAGCGATCAATGCCGACAGTCTCTCTTCGCCGAAACATTCCGATCCACGAGCTTCGGTAACGCCATCGGTGAAAAAGATGATGCTGTCGCCGGGCTCGACGTCCTTGACTTCGGTCGTGAACTGGGACTCAAGGAACGCTCCGATCAAAGGACCGGCGCCACCTACTGTTTCCACCGCACCACTCGCGCGAAGGATGATCGGCTGCGGATGACCACCGCACGACGCGTGGAATTGGATCCTATCCGGTCGGATGATCAGCCGACCGAACGCGACCGTGCAGAACTTTCCCTCTTCCGAATCGTGACGAAGCACCATCGCTCTGTTGAGCGTGTCGAGTACGCGCGCCGGCGATCGGGTATCCATCGAAACCGCGCGGATCGAGTATCGCGCCAGCGCGGTCATCGTTGCCGCTTCGGGGCCCTTTCCGCTCACATCGCCGATGAGGATCCCCCAACTTTTCCAGGCGAGGGGAAAGATGTCGAAGAAGTCGCCACCGACCTGGCCGGGTCCGGCAGGCACGTAGCAGGTCGCGACCTCGAATCCGGGGATCTCCGGGGCGTTTGGCGGGAGGAGGCTTGTTTGCAAAGTGTCGGCGAGCTGGTGCATCAGCTTTTCTTGCGCCTCGGCCTCCTTGCGGAGCGAAGTCTCGACGGTGAGAACGTCGTGCGTCAGGAGACGGAGCTCGAGCTCGTCGGTGACGACTCCGGCGAGTCCTTCCAGGATCGCCGGTTCGGCGCCGGAGACATCGCGCGGGACCGTGTCCATGACGCAGAGCATCCCGAGGTTGTGTCCCTCCCGGGTTGTCAACGGGATGCCCGCGTAGAAGCGCACCCCCGGTTGACCGGAGACGAGGGAATTCGCTTGCGTTCTCGGGTCGGCCTTCGCGTCGGCAATGATCCACGGTTCAGACTGTAGAATCGCCGATGCGCACAGACCCGGCTCTCGCGGCATCTCTTGCACGTCGATACCTTGGTGCGATTCGAACCAGATCCGGTCATGGCCGACGATGCTGACGACAGCGATCGGAACCCCGAATACGGCCGCGGCGATGCTCGTGATGCGGTCGAGCGTGCCGTCGCGCGGCATGTCCAGAGTCCTATACCGCTGTACGGCCGCGAGACGCGCGTCCTCGTCGAACTGTGGGGGTGGAGTTGGGGTAAGTTCGTCCTGAGCGCGATTCTTCACACTTGACAGGCTCATCTTGATGTTTCCCCCCTGCCACGGACGTCGCTCTCGTTGGCGACGCGGCTCAGCCGTCCCGGCATCTTTTCGACCACCGAGAAGCGTTCATTCTCTTCACGCAGCACATCGGTCTCCGGATCCTCATGATCTGTGGCGACGATGAACCGCGTCGCGACCGAGCGCACGCCCTCGTACTCTGCGCGCGTCGTGCGGAGGAGCTGCGGACATGCCGGGTCCCCGCATTCGCAGACGTACTCGTTCGTCGTTGAAGCGTCACCGAGGGCGTCGAGGGTGGCCTCGATCCAGTCGTTGCGGGTGCGCAAGCCGGCGATGAAGACGGCTTCTTCCACACGCCAGTCAGTTTCCGCTGTGCCAACTCCCATGGGGGTGATCACCGCTACCTTTTCTGGGCTTCTCGCGGACGAGAAGGACCCATCGAAGGCCGGGGAGTTGGGGCCAGGTGGCCGCGGCGACCGTGGAGCTAGGGTCACCGGCTGAAACCCACTCTAGTCCTTCAGACTGAGGATGTCCATGCGAGATTGACGGCCGAGGGTCGCCTTGAAATGCTTGGAAGGTATCCGTCGATAGGGAATGGTTCGGTGCGAGGGAAGATGACCGAAGAAACCATGGACCCTCTCCGCGTGCTCGTCGCCGACGGTGCCGGGGAGCACTTGGCGCACGTCACGGGCGCCGTCGCCGCCCTTGGACATGAAGTAGTGACCACAGTCGACCTCGCGCGCCTTGGGTCGGTGACACTTTCCGAGAAGCCCGACGTCGCGCTCGTGATCGTTGCCGAAGGATCCGGTCGTGCGCTCGAGATGATCGATGGGATCGTTCATGAGGCAACCTGTCCGGTGATCGCGATTCTCGCCGTGCAGGACCCAGCGTTCATCAAGGAGGCCGCGAGGCGGGGCTTGTTCGCCTACATCGTCCACGGCGAGGACTCCGATCAGCTCCAAAGCTCGATCGACATCGTCCTCCAGCGCTTCAGGGAGTATCACAGCCTCGAAGGCGCTTTTGGGCGGCGCGCTGTGACCGAGCGCGCCAAGGGAATCCTCATGGAGCGCCATTCGATCGACGAGCAGCACGCCTTCGTCATGCTTCGAGACGAAGCGCGGCGCACCCAACGCAAGATCATCGATGTGGCGGAGGCGATCCTCGCGACTCATCGCATGCTGCCGATCCGAGAGCCTGCGAGCCCCGCCACGAAGGGCGAAGAGTCACGCGCTTGAGGCGGTAGCCGGGCCCGCCACCACTTCTTTGGGGGCCGCCAGGCTTCTTGGGGGTGGGGTCTACCCTACGACGCGGGAAGGACACGGGAATTCGACCGTGAACGAACCGGAGGGTCCGGCGAAACTCTTCAGCCGGGTCTGCCGACAGTCGCACGTTAGCGCCTTGCTCGACGGTAAGCCGCTCTCCTCAGCTCATGGGAAACCTCTTCGCCTTGTCGCGCCAGCTCATTACGCCTACAAGAGCGTGAAAGGCTTAGCCACAATCGAGATGCGCACGGCTCGCTGTCCTGGGGGCAGGTGCGATTCAGGCTCGGTCATCGCGAGGAGCTCACGATGAACGAGGCGCGGCTTCTCGCTTGTTGCTCTGCATGTCGCGGCGATCATACCGACGACGAGTGGACGAAATCGCGCCGGATTGGACCGGACGGCCAATCGGGGATCAGAAGTTGCGGCAACTCTCCGGAGGTGGAGAACTCCTTAGGGCATCGTGTAAGTGATGGTGACGCTGCCGTTTCCGCCGCTCCATGCCCCGGAGATCAAGGTGACGTTGGCGGGTCCGTGCCCGCTTCCGCCGCCGCCGCCGCCGCCGTAGTCATAAATCTTGGATCCGCCACCACCACCGCCGTTCCAGCCGCCGCCGCCACCGCCGCCGGCTGTCTGGCCGTTGCCGTGATCGGCTCCGGCACCTCCCAGGCCGAACGTGCCGCCGTCCCCGGCTAAGCCGCCACCACCGTTCGGGCCGCCGGCGCCGCCTGCGACTTGGGTGCCTCCGCCGCCACCTTGCCCGTTGGCGCCGGGACCGGTTTGGCCTTGCAAGCCACCTCCACCGCCGCCTTCACCTTCCCAACCACCGCCTCCGCCACCACCGCCCGCGACGATGTCGCGCGTGACCAAACCATAGGGCGCATGACGAACGTCGGATGCGCCGCCGCCGCCGCCACCGTCGTAGGCGCTGCCTTTGCCGATGAGAGCACCGGCACCGCCGACCGCACCGCCGTTGAACCCTCCCGGTGCATGAGCCGGCGGATCATTGGGACCACATATCGCGTCGTGACCTTTTCCGCCGACGTATATCTGCAACACCTGACCCGGCGTGACCGCCATCGTCACGATCGTCTCCCCACCATTGCCGCCCGGATCGTTGGGATTGCCGTTGGCGGTGTTGGCACACCCCACGCCGCCTTGTGCCCCGATCACCGTGAATGTCGCCGACTTCACTCCAGCCGGTACCGTCCATGTCTGCACGCCACCTGTGTAGTTGAACTGCACACTCGCGGGGTTGCCGGGGTTATAGACGAACGTCGCCCAGCTGATTGCGCCGGCGGTGAGCAACAACACGAAGCCGAGGGATCCCCACGTCGCCAGGAGACCGGCACCCGAAGGTTTCAGCTTTAGGGCATAGGCGCCAACCCACCCGACAATAAGTAACGCTGCGAGGCCGTACACGATCGGAGGCCAAGCGTTGGACCCTGGTTTCGGGGGGGCTGGGCCCGCGGATGCGCTCGGTGCGGCCGCCGCTCCTGTTCTCGAAGGTGACGTCGTCGGCAACGGATTCGTTGTTGCGCTAGAAGACGCCTTCGGCAAGGCGCTCGGCGACCTTTTTGCGGAGGTGGTCGGAGTCGTCGACGCAGCCGGTGTCGAAGCGGTCGGGCGTGGTGTTGGGGAAGGTGTTCGCGACGGAGTGGGAGATGGCGAAGGGCACCCTGTCACCCTGAATGGTGCGCTCCCGGTCGTGTCCGCCGCAGGGGTGCCGTTGCCGCTTCCGTCATCGAGGTACGCGTACACCGTGTGCACGACACACGAGGCCTTGCTGGGCACCCGCAACGTGGCCGTCGCCTGGCAGGGCGGACCACTCTGCAGGTTTGCATGTCCGAGCAGCTGCGCGCCGGGGGGATTCCCGGATCCCGGTCCCGCGGCGTCCCACCAGTAGTCGACCTGTGCACCGACCGGGCACGAGGTTCCCCCCGGAGGGGGCATGTAAACGCCGTCGAAGTAGCTTCCCCGGGTTCCAGATGTCGGGTTGAGGGAGAGAGTTCCCGCCGCGCTTGCCGGCGTCGAGCCGAGACTCCAGAACGCGAACACAAGCAACAGAAGTCGGAGGGAGAGGCCTGCCCTCGTCGCGATTGAATCCTCCACCTTGATATGCGTTCCCTCCTGCGTCTCGCTGATTAGGTCCTCCTTGGCAAACGAGACTTCACATCGAGGTTCGAAGTTGTCGAAGTTGTCGAGGTGAGTGGTCGGGAAGGGGGGACTTGAACCCCCGGCCTCCACGTCCCGAACGTGGCGCGCTACCAAGCTGCGCTACTTCCCGTAAGGCAGGCAGTATAGGGCAGCGCGACTCGCATCGGTACCGGTATCTCGCGCCCTTTGGGAAAGTCGGGGTGAACCGAAGGCGAAGCTCGACCTCTGCATCGGCGCACAGCAAGCCGATCGAGGGCATGCGCTTCCACTTGCCCGCGGCGGCTCAAAAATCCTCGCCGTCTTCGTTCTCCTTTGCCCAGATTTCACGCCATTTCTGCAACGCGTTCTCGTCTTCCAAAATGGTAGGCCCGAGTGTTAGGATCGCCTCCCATTTCGTACAGGTTGGGTGTGTCGACGGACCCACCGGGAGGGAGCCGGGTTGGAGTCTGAACTGCTCGACTGTCATTGGTGCGGCAGCGCTCGCTCGATTGAATTCGGTCTCTGTCAGGTTTGCTTGATGGAGTACACAGTGGAGACACGCATCATTCGCCTCCCAACCGAGCGGACGGCGGTCGCGCCGGTCGATCTCACCACGGAGACCGAACTGGTTTCAGGCGACTGATCGCGGTTTGACCGCGAGCGCGGCAACGTCGCCGCGGACGGTCAATCAAGGCTGCCCGCGATAATCTCGCTCAATGCGCATAGCCGAAATCGCCCCGCCGTGGTTCGCCGTCCCCCCGACGGGATACGGCGGGATCGAATGGGTGGTGTCGCTGCTGGCCGACGGGCTCGCGAACAACGGTCACGACGTGACGCTGTACGCGCCGGGGGGAAGCACGACGACCGCGAAACTCGTTAGCCCGTTCGCTAAGCCGACCGGCGGCGAGCACATCGGCGAGACGTACTTCGACGTCGTGCATGCAGCTGCGGCCTATCTCGACGCAAACGAGTTCGACGTCGTGCACGATCACTCCGGCATGATCGGTCCTGCGATCGGCTCGCAATGCGGAACACCGGTCGTGCACACGTTGCACGGCCCGTTCACCGACAGAGCGAAACACTTCTACAGAATGCTGAGCGGGCGCCTGCATTACGTTGCGATCAGCGAAGCCCAGCGCGCGTTCTGCCCGGAGCTGTCGTACCTTGCGACGATCCACAACGGCATCGACATGAGCAAGGCGCCGTACCGGGAGAAGAAGAAGGACTACGTGCTCTTCCTCGGCCGCATCAACAAGGAGAAAGGCCCCGAGCTCGCCGTCGACGCAGCCAAGCGTGCCGGCCGCAGGCTGGTGATGGCCGTGAAGATGTCCGAGGAGTTCGAGAAGGAATACTGGCGCGACATCATCGAGCCGCGCTTGACCGGCGACGAGGAGATCATCGGCGAGATCTCGGTCGAAGAGAAAGGCGAGCTACTCGCGAACGCCGCCGGTGTTTTGTTTCCGATTCAGTGGCCGGAGCCGTTCGGGCTCGTGATGGCCGAAGCGATGGCGTGCGGCACGCCGGTGATCTCGTTCGAAAACGGCGCCGCACCTGAAGTGATCGCCGACGGACGCACGGGATTTCTGGTCAAGACGTTCGACGAATTCTGTGATCGCATCGGGCGACTAGAAGAAATAGATCCACGGACGTGCCGCGACCACGTGCAGAAAAAGTTCTCGGCGGAAGTGATGGTGAACGGCTACGAGCGCGCGTTCGAGGAGCTGCTCTCGAGCACCTAAACGGGTTCCAGCTCCAACACGCACACCTCCGGCCGGCACGCGAAACGAAACGGTGCGTACTTCGAGGTGCCGAGCCCCGCCGACACGTGCAGCCACGAGCCGTTGATCTTGTGCAATCCACGCGCCATGCGGCGCGGCAAGCCTTTCGTGTTCGTCACGACCGCGCCGAGTCCCGGAATTCGGAGTTGTCCGCCGTGCGTGTGACCGGCCACGATCAAGTCGTAGCCGAGCTCCGCCAGCTTGAACGCCGGATCCGGCGAGTGCGCGATCGCCAAGCGAAAGCCGGGCTGGGTGCGCGGCGTTGCGAGGCTGAGATCGTCCTTGCCGATGTGCGGATCATCGAGACCGAGAATGTCGATACCGCCTATCGACAGCGTTCTGTTGGCGATGAGCTCCCAGCCTTTTTGCTGCAAGCCTTGCACGAGATCCCGCCACGGGTTGATGATCCCGCCGCCGTGACCTTTGCGCGAGGACGGCCCCGCGAGATACCGCAGCGGATTCTTCGGTACCGGCGCGTAGTAGTCGTTCGAGCCGAGCACGAACAAGCTCGCGACCGATCCGCGCAAGCCGTCGAGCGCTTCCAGCACGCCGGGAACCGTGTCGGGATCACCGAGGAAATCGCCGGTACCGATCACGATGTCGGGCTTCAACGAGGCGAGGCCGCGCAAGAAGCGCGCCTTGCGTTTCTGCACCGGTCGAAAATGCAAGTCCGACAGGTGGACGATACGAAGCGGCTTTGAACCGGATGGAAGACACGGCACGCGATGCCTGCGCAGCGCGTACCAGCGCTGCTCGATGAGCGACGCATACCCTGCAATGACGAGGCCGGCCCCAGCGAGGCCGGCCAGAATCCAGACCACGAGCGGTATTGTACCGGCATGGCAGACGGCGGAATGCGCGCGCGCATCGGCGACGACATGCGTGCAGCGATGAAAGAGCGCGACCAGGTGAAGGTCGGAACGCTTCGCATGCTGATGACCGCCATCAAGAACACCGAGGTCGAAAAGATCCACGAGCTCTCCGACGAAGAGACGCTCGACGTCATCGCCAAAGAGGCGAAGCGCCGGCGTGAATCCATCGATGCATACGGCGAGGCCGGGCGCACCGATCTCGTCGACAAGGAGACCGCGGAGCTTCGCGTGCTCGAAGCGTATCTGCCCGAACGGATGTCCGAGGACGAGCTCGCGAAGCTCGTCGACGAAGCGGTCGCCGAATCCGGCGCGAGCAGCCCGAAACAGATGGGCGACGTGATGAAGATCTTGATGCCGAAACTCCGCGGCCGCGCCGACGGCGGCCAAGTATCGGCCTTGGTGAAAGCGAAGCTGGGCGCTTAGGGCTTCTTCGACGTCGGGGTCGGCGATGGGGTGGGCGTCGGTTCCTCCGAGGGTGCCGGGCGCGGCGACGGCGACGGCGCAGGCCGCGGGGGCGGTTGTGGCGGCGCTCCGCCGGTTCCGTCGGAAACTTGGATCGTCACGAGAACACCGGCCGGCACGTTCGCGCCCGCCGCCGGTGTCTGGCCGATCACCGTCCCGGCGGAAAGATTGGCCTTCACGATCTCATCCTTCACCGTGAAGCCCGCGTCGGAGAGCAGCTTCGTCGCTTCCTCTTTCGTTTTGCCGACGACGCTCGGGACGTCGGTCTTGATCTCCGGCGGCGGCTTGGGGAACTTCACGATCGGAAGTCCCTCGTGCGCGGCCTTCATGTATCGCGTCCAAATTGCCGCCGGAAGGCTGCCACCGAACACTTTCGGAAGCCCGTGAATGTTACGAAGCTTGTGCGCGTTGCCGTTCTGAAATCCCATCCATACGACCGTCGCGAATTGTGGCGTGTACCCGCCGAACCATGCGTCGGAGTACTCCTCCGTCGTTCCCGTCTTTCCGGCTGCCGGCCGGTCGAGCTTCGCCGGCCTTCCGGTGCCGTGCTCGATCACGCCGGCGAGGACGTCCGTCGCCAGCGCGGCGACGCTGCCGTCGAGGACGCGCTCGCAGTCCGGCTGATTCGTGAGAAGCGCCTTTCCGTCGGCGCCGACCACGCGCTCGATCGCATACGGCTTGCAATGTGTTCCTTGGTTGGCGAGGGTCGAGTACGCGCTCGCCATCTCGTACGGTGACACTTCCTGCGTACCGAGCGCGATGGACATGATCGGCTTGACCTCGCTGGTGATCCCCAGCTTCTTCGCAGCCGCGACGACCTTGTCTGCCCCGATGCGTTGCGTGAGCTGCACGTAGTAGCTGTTCACCGAGTTCTCGGTCGCTTTGCGCAACGTGATGTAGCCCTCGCCCTTCTTGTCGTAGTTGTTGACCTCGTACTCTTGACCGGTCACCGCATCCTTGATCTTGATCGGCGACGGCGTGTCGAGTGTGAGCGTCGTCGGCACACCGGCGTCGAGCGCAGCGACGAGTGCGAACGGCTTGAACGTACTCCCCGGCTGCCGTCGGCCGAGGACGGCCAAGTCGAATTGCGAGACTTTGAAGTCGCGTCCGCCGACGAGCGCGCGCACCGCCCCCGTCGAAGGCTCGATCGACGCCAGCGCTGCGGACGGGTCGTTCTTGAGGTTCAAAACCTTGGCGACGGCATCTTTCGCGGCCGTTTCCAGCTTGATGTCGAGCGTCGTTTCGATGCGCAAGCCGCCCTCGAACACTGCGCGGATGCGCTCTTGCTGCGTCTCGCCGAGTCGCGAATCGTTGAACAGCTGCTGCTTGATGAACTCGACGAAGTACGGCTCGACGGGTTTCGCGAGCGCGTGCTTGCGCGCGTTGACGTCCAGCGTTCGCGCGCGATCCGTGTTCGCTTTCGACACGTAACCGAGGTCGGACATGCGGCCCAGCACGAGGTTCCGGCGGTTGCGTGCGAGGTCGAGATGCTTGAGCGGGTCGTATCGTTCCGGCGAGCTGATCAGTCCGGCAAGCAGCGCCGACTGCGCCAGCGTGAGCTGCTTCACCGGCTTGCCGAAGTAAAACTCGGCTGCGGTGCCGATCCCGTAAACGCCGTTGCCGAAATACGCTTCGTTCAAATAGAGCTCGAGGATGCGGCGCTTGGGCAGCGTGTGCTCGAGGGCGATCGCATACTGCGCCTCTTTGATCTTTCGGTCGATCGATCGCTGCGTGCCTACGATCGTGTTCTTCACGAGCTGTTGCGTGATCGTCGATCCGCCTTCGCGCACCCCGCCGGATGTCGCGTTCGCAAAAATCGCACGCAGGATGCCCGACGTGTCGATTCCGTGGTGTTCGTAGAAGCGGGCGTCCTCGATTGCCAGCACGGCTTGCTGCGTCGTCGGCGGAACTTCCGCGAGCGCGACGAACTTGCGGTTTTCGTCGCCGGTGAGAGTTGCAATGACGCTACCGTCCTTCGCGAGGACGACGGATCGTTGGGCGATTTGCGGCAGAACGATCTGTCCGCTCGGTCCGGTGCCCAGCCGCTTGTTGACTCCCTTTACCGCGTGACCGAGCACGGCCGCGGCCGGGACGACGACCAGCGACAGCGTGCCGGCGGCGAGTGCGATGACGATCCCCATCAGTACGACGCGGTACATGTCGAATGGAGCGCGGTCGGGCCGGTCTTTGGATCCGGGTGGAGGCGTGGCCGATCGGCGGACGCGGCGCCACGCTTCCCGAATCGGGCGGCGGAACCGCTCCACCTTGGCTTCGTCGTATTCGCCCCGGAGCAGATCGCTCATTGAAGGGATCAGAGTACCCGTCGCGCGCCCGGCCGGTCGGCCGGGCAACCAATCAGGCGATCGGTCCCAGCAGTGCGTCGGCGAGCGTGCGGAGCGCCGCCACGTCGTGGACGTCGTCCACGAGATCGGGCACGCGCCACACCGACGTGCCGGGCAAATCGGCGAGCGCCTTTGCAACCGCTTCGTCTTCGCGTTGCGAGGCAGTACGCCAGTCGTTGTACAGCTCCGCCGCCGCCGTGAGGAGCGGGTCGCCGGTTGCCTTGATCGCGTCCAGCTCTTCGATCGGCTCGACGGCATGCGTGCGGTTCACGATGACGCCACCGAGCGGCATCTGCTCCCGGCCGAGACGCTGTACGAAATAGCGCGCCTCTTTGAGCGACTCGGTTTCGGGCGAAGCAACGACGATGAACGCGGTACGCTGCGTGCCGAGCAGCTCGCGCACACGCTCCGCTCGCGCCTTGAACGTTCCGAACATGCCTTGGAACATCTGGAAAAATGTTGCGACGTCGGAGAGCAGCTCGCTTCCGGTGATCTTCGTCGCCGCCCGAAAGAATGCCTGCGCGCCGTAGTTGAAGACGCGGAGTGTGCCCTTGCCGGCTTTCATGTACGGCCACAGCAACACGCGAAGGAAGCGCCCTTCGAGGAAGTCGGTGATCTTTCGCGGCGCGTCGAGAAAGTCGAGCGCGGAGCGGCTCGGCGGCGTGTCGATGATGATGAGCTCCCACCGACCTTCTTCGTGCAGCTCGTACAGCTTCTCCATCGCCATGTATTCCTGCGTGCCGGCGAGCGTCGACGAGATGTGCTCGTAAAACGGGTTCGACAGGATTCGTTTCGCGAGATCCGGCGATGCCATGTCGACAATCAAGTCATCGAACGTACGCTTCATATCGAGCATCATGGCCCAGAGCGCCGCCTTCGGCTGCCGGCCTTTGCCGTACGCGCTCTTCGCAACTTCCCGCGGGGTGTTGCCGAGCTCGCTGAGGCCGAGGGATTGCGCAAGACGTTTGGCGGGATCGATCGTGCAGACGATCGTTTTTCGGCCGAGGTCTGCAGCGCGAACGGCGAGCGCGGCGGAGATCGTCGTCTTTCCGACGCCGCCGGGGCCGGTGCACACGACGATGTGCCGGTCGGCGATCAGGCGCGCGAGGTCCTCGCTCACGAGATCGCTCCAGAGTCGGACAGCACCGAGGCGAGGAAATCGACTTCGGCCGGGCCGACCGTCGGCGATAGGAGCGCGGGGACGCTGATCATCGGCCGGTCGATGTCTGCCTCGAGCTCGGTCATGACGGCGCGCTGATTGCGTGTGCGCCGGGCGCTCGCCGCCGCTACCGCAGCGAGACGCTCGAGTGTTGCCGCCGGCGCAGCCACGCCCGCCTTTTCCATCGCGCGTGCGATGGCCTTGCGCGCGTCCGAGATCAACGACCGCTCCACCGTCTTGGTGAACGGCTCGGCGGCAACCCGGTTCACAACGACGGGCCCGACGGCGACGCCCATGCGGCGCAGCGTTGCGATCGACTCGACGGTTTCTTGGACCGGCATCTCTTCGGGCAATGTCACGAGCACAACCGCGGATCGCGCCGGATCGGTGATCATGTCGAGCACGCCGTGCGCCTGAGTTCGGATCGGTCCGGCGCGAACCAGATCGGCGACGGCGCGCGGTGCGTCCAAGAAACGAGGAAGCCGGCCCGTCGGCGGCGCATCGAGAACGACGAGGTCGAATGCGTATGCCTCGCGCACGCGACGACGCTCGGCCTCTTTCACCTTGCCGATGAGAAGAATGTCTCGCAGCCCCGGAGCAATGTTCGTCGCGAACTCGGTTGCTTTCGTGTGCGCGAGCGCTTTTCCGATGCGCTTGATCCCGTAGAACATGTACAGGTATTCGACGAGCGCTTCATCGGGGACGACCGATTCCGCGGAAAGGTTGGGTGCGACGACGTGCTCAGGGTAGCCGAGGCTCGGAATCCCGAACAGCGGCGCGAGGCTGTTGCGCCCCTCGACTTCGAGCAGAAGAACACGCTTTCCTTGTGCCGCGGCGGCTTTAGCAAGAGCCGCGGCGATCGTCGTCTTTCCAACGCCGCCTTTGCCGGACACGATGGCAACCCGCGAAGAGGTCAGGGATGGGTGCACGGTGATTCATCCTATAATGCGCGCCGTGCGTCTTCGAACCACACTCCTTCTCGCGTGCCTCGGCGCGCTGCTCTGCGCTTCGTTCGCGCAATCGGCCAACGCCGCGGCGGCGCGTCCCGCAATCGACATCGTGGAGGTATCGGGGGTTCTCGACCCGCCGCTCACGAAATACATGGAGCAGTCGATCGCCGATGCGAACCGCAACGGCGCGTATCTGATCGTGATCGAGATCGACTCCGCCGGTGCGCTGGATGTCTCGCTGAAGCAGCTTGTGAGCACGGTTGCAAACTCGCGAGCTCCCGTCGCCGTGTGGGTTGGACCGAACAATGCGCAAGCGGCATCCGGCGCCGCGCTCGTCGTCGCCGCGGGAGACGTTTCCGGTATGGCGCCGGGCGCCACGCTCGGGCCTGTGCATCCGGC
>JAIVGO010000040.1 GCA_020201525.1 Actinomycetota bacterium
CCAATGCTCGTTCCGCGACCGCCAGGCCAGTGTGGGAGCCGCGATGACGAGCGACCGTTGCTCCCGACCGTCCGCCTGGCGCACGGTGAGCGTGTGGTAGCCGAGAGGGACGCCCGGGAGCTCCAGCGCGTGTGCATCGTCGACGCGCCACTCCTTGGCTACTCCCGATTCGAGCTCGAGTGCCACCTCCACGCTGGCCGGCGCGCGTAACTGCACGCGCGTCTTGGTTCCGGTCCACGCCACGAGGACCGGATCGACCAGATGTTTCGCAAGCTCGGATTCGATTCGGCGCAGTGCGCTGCCCGCGTCGTCCCCGCCTTCGATCGCACCGTACGCCGTGAGCACGCCCTCGAGTGCTTCCTTCGATGCGGACCGGCGCCGGTGAAACCCGTCGCTGAACGTCGTAGCGACCCCGCACAATCGCGCGATCCGCCGAAGATCCACGAGGTTCACAGGCGCGCCTCTGCGTCGAGCAGCTCGAGCAAGCCTCGCACCGGAACGTGCATCCAGTCCGGCCGGTGGTTGATCTCGTAGGACACTTCGTAAAGGGCTTTACTGATGAGAAACGAATCGAGCAGCGCGTCGATCTCTTCGCGCCGGCGTGGGATGAATGAGGCGTCGCCCGTCGTCGCAAAGTACGAACGCAGGAAAGTTGCCGAGCTCCACACATACCAGAAACGCGCCCACACATCGGCGATTGAGCGGTCCTCCTCACGCACATGTTTCGTCCCGAGCGCGGTCGCAGCCGCGTAGTCGAACGACCGGATCAGTCCCGCGACGTCGCTGAGCGGCGACCGTTTGATTCTTCGCTCGCCGAGCGGCCGAGCCGGTTCACCCTCGAAGTCGATGATGACGAAGTCCTTTCCGGTGAAAAGAACTTGCCCTAGGTGGTAGTCGCCGTGGCAGCGAATGCGTGTCGCCGTCGTTCCCTCGTCGATGACTTTATGGAAGCGGTCGAGTATTTCGCCTTGAAGATCGAGGACGCGTCCGAGAGCGGGGGTTTGCCGCGCCTTTCGGCGCAAGAGGTTCATCGTCCGTCCGGCTTCGCCCCGCAGTGACTGGTACAGGGAGCGACGGGATAGCTCGTTGAACGGCTCCGGCGCGAACGCCGGATCGTCGGTGTTTGATGCGAGCGCGAGATGGAGTTCGGCCGTGCGGCGGCCGAGGAGCGAAGCCGATTCTAGGTACGTGCCCATTTCCTCGCGCGCAATCTCCGGGAGCTCCTCGCCGGCGAGGTCCAGAAGCGACGTCTTGTCGGGCAGCAGGCGGCTTTCGGCGTTCGAGCTCCGTGCGAGCACGCGGTCGATGAACGATCGCAACTCGTCGATGGTGTACTTCCATGCGTCGCCTTCGTTCGGGACGAATCCCTGCAAGATGCCGAGCGTGATCGGGGGCCTGCCGCGCCTGCGTATCTCGAGCGCGCCTGCGACGGCTGGGGTATGCGGAAACGACGTTCTCTCGGTGAGAAATCGTCCGACTTCAAGGTCGGGGTTCATGCCTTCGTCGGCGCGACGAATGAGCTTCATGATGAGGGCGTCGCCAATTGCGATTGATGTGTTCGACTGCTCGCCGCCGAATACGACCGGCTCCATGTGCTCGGCGCGGCGCGCGAGGCCTCGGAACGCATTCGTCGGAGTTCCGATCAGGTCGCCGGTGTGGCCGGGCACTCGTTTACGCGAGCCGATTGCTTGGATGAGCGCACGTGTAAACGCCGGCCGGTGCACTGCGTCGTAGAGAACGCGCGTTCCCTCGGACGACACGAGCGTTGCGATCGCGCCATTCGGGGGGTGTTCGGAATCCGGGTCCGACAGTGTGAGCGGCAGCACGTATATCTGCGGTTCCCCTTCGCCGTATTCGACTTCCAGCAGGCTGATCAGCGCCATCGGATCCCGGACGGGGCCGACTGGTATCGAGTCACGAATGCGAACCGACTTGATCTTGCGCCCTTTGGCGCCAAACCAGCGGCGATCGGCGAGGTGCTCGGCAAAGATTTCCTCGAGATGCTCTCGGTAGGGGCGCTGCATGATGCCGGTCCATGCTCCTTCGACGCGGAGCGACGGTAGCCGGCGCTCTTGAACCTCGATGCGCTCTTGCCGCTGCGGCTCCAGCAAGAACCAATAGAACCCGTGTGGTCCGAGCGTCAGCAGATACGGCAGATCGCCGATACGCGGAAACTCCGTGCCGCCGAAGAGTTCCAGGGGCGTCGTTCCTTTGAACGCCGACAGGTCGAGCTCGACGTATTGCGCGTGCCGCGAAAGATTGGCGACGACGAGAATGTGGTCGTCTTCGGTCGCTCGAAGAAAAGTCAGCACCTTGCGATTCTCTGGGTACAGCATGCGCAACGCTCCTCGCCCGAATGCGGGATGACGCTTGCGCAAGCCGATCAACCGCTTCATCCACCACAGGAGCGAGTTCGAGTTGGCTTGTTGCGCCTCGACGTTCACCGCCTCGGCGTGGTATTCGGGGTCGATGATCACCGGCAAATACAAGCGCTGAGGATTCGCACGGGAGAATCCGGCGTTGCGATCAGCGCTCCATTGCATCGGTGTACGCACCCCGTTTCGGTCACCGAGGTAAATGTTGTCTCCCATTCCGATTTCGTCGCCGTAATAAATCACCGGCGTCCCGGGAAGCGAGAACAAGAGGCCGTTCATCATCTCGATCATTCGCCGGTCGTTACCAAGGAGCGGCGCCAGTCGCCGCCGGATGCCCAAGTTGATACGCGCTTGCGGATCGATCGCGTACATCCGGTACATGTAGTCCCGTTCCTCGTCGGTGACCATCTCCAGCGTGAGCTCGTCGTGGTTACGCAGAAACAGCGCCCACTGCGAAACGTCCGGGATCGACGGCGTTTGATCCAGAATGTCGACCATCGGGAAGCGATCTTCCATCCGAAGCGCCATGAACATGCGAGGCATGAGCGGGAAGTGGAACGCCATGTGGCATTCGTCGCCCTGACCGAAATAGGCGACGGCATCCTCCGGCCATTGGTTGGCCTCTGCAAGAAGCATGCGGTCGTCGTAGTTCGCGTCGATGTGGTTTCGCAGCCGGCGCAAATAATCGTGTCCTTCGATCAAGTTTTCACAGTTGGTTCCCTCGCGCTCGAACAAATAGGGAACGGCGTCCAAACGCATCCCATCGACCCCCATGTCCAGCCAAAAGTCCATCACCTGGAACATCGCGCGTTGGACATCGGGATTGTCGTAGTTCAGGTCTGGCTGGTGAGAGTAAAAACGGTGCCAGAAGTACGCTTGCGCTTCCGCGTCCCAAGACCAGTTCGACGACTCGAAGTCGCCGAAAATGATCCGCGCGCCCCGGTAGCGGTCCGGTGTGTCGCTCCACACATAAAACTCTCGCTCCGCACTGCCCGGTGGAGCGCGACGCGCCCGCTGAAACCATGGGTGCTGATCGGACGTGTGGTTGAGCACGAGCTCGGTGATCACACGCAAGCCTTGCCGGTGCGCTTCTCGCAGGAACTGGCGAAAGTCGCGCAACGTCCCGTAGGACGGGTGGATCGCGGTGTAGTTTGCGATGTCGTACCCGTCGTCGCGAAGCGGGGACGGATAGAACGGCAAGAGCCAGATGGTCGTGACGCCGAGGTCTTGCAAGTAGTCGAGCCTGCTCGTCAGCCCACGAAAATCGCCGATGCCGTCCGCGTCGGAGTCCATGAACGTCCGGACGTGGAGCTCGTAGATGACCGAATCCTTGTACCAAGGCAGAGTCATAAGAACGTCTCGGATTCCCGCTCGTCGTGCGGGCCGTGCTCGATGCGAAGAATGTGCGCCGGAAGGGAGAACGGATCGAGCTCGACGAAGTTCACGGTTCCGTGCCAGACGTAGCGCGCGTCGGTCAGCAAATCATGAACTTGATACTGGCGCTCGGGGTCGAGACCGAGATCGTCGAGCGGTAGATGGAGCAAGCCGGCCTGTTTCCACTGCACGTCCACGTTGACGACGATGGCGAGAATGTTCGACCGATCACGCGACGCGCGCAGATAGCCGAGCAGCATCTCGTTTTCGGTTTCGACAAATCGAAGATCGTCGTACGTTTGCAGCGCGATGTTTTCCCGGCGGATCTTGTTGACGAGCGCGATGAGGTCGGCGAGGCTCCCGCGCTTTCCGAGATCCCACCGCCGGATCTCGTACTTCTCCGAATCGAGATACTCCTCTTTCCCCAGGAGGAGCGGCTCCTGCTCGAGCAGCTCGAACGCCGGACCGTATACGCCGTAACTCGTCCCGAGCGTCGCCGCGAGTATCAACCGCTGCATGAATCCCGGCCGGCCGCCGATCTGCAGATGCTCCGGAAGAATGTCCGGCGTGTTCGGCCACAGGTTCGGCCGGAAGTATTCGCGCACCTCCGTTTGTGTCAGCTCCGTGAAATACTCGACGAGCTCTCGCTTCGTGACGCGCCAGGTGAAGTATGTGTACGACTGATCGAACCCGATCTTCGCCAAGTGATACATGACGGCGGGGCGCGTGAACGCTTCGGAGAGAAAGACGGCGTCGGGATAGCGCCGTCTCACATCGGCGATCATCCACTCCCAGAAACGCAGCGACTTCGTATGCGGATTGTCGACGCGGAAGATGCGAACCCCGCGTCCTGCCCAAAACATGACCACGTCGCGAAGCTCGTCCCACAGCTCACGCCACGCGTCCGTCTCGAAATCGATTGGATAGATGTCCTGGTACTTCTTCGGAGGGTTCTCGGCGTACTGAATCGAGCCGTCGGGACGCTTCCGAAACCACTCGGGATGCTCCTTTACATACGGATGATCCGGCGAGCATTGAAATGCGACGTCCATGGCGACCTCGATCCCGTACTCGCGCGCATGCGCTATGAGATTGTCGAAGTCGTCGAGCGTTCCGAGGTCTGGATGAACGGCGGTGTGGCCGCCGTCCTCGTTGCCGATCGCCCACGGGCTGCCGGGCGCGCCGGCTTCGGGCTCCGTCGTGTTGTTCTTCCCTTTTCGGTTCGTGTGTCCGATGGGATGAATCGGCGGCAGATATAGGACGTCGAACCCCATGCCTGCGATGTAGGGCAAGCGAGCTTCTACGTCGGCAAAGGTCCCATGACGTCGTTCGTTCGTTGCCGATCGCGGAAACAGCTCGTACCACGTCCCAAATCGCGCGCGAGGATTGTCGATCGTGGCTGAGAGCTCGCGCGCAAATTCGACGGGGAAGCGGCCTTCCTCGTGCCGCGACATCAAAAGAGAAAGTTCGTGATCGGGAAGTGTGCGTGCTCCTCCTTCTGCAGCGGATAGCAATCGCTCGCTCCAGCGTTCGAGCGCTTCCCGGTCGGGTCCGCCGGCCCGTCGGGCGGCTTCGTCTATGAGATCGCCCCCGATCAGCAAGTCGACGGAAATGTCCTGCTGCGCTTCCACTCGTTTCAACAAGTCACGATGCCACGTTTCGAAACGATCGACCCACGCGCGGACCGTATACACCTCGCACCCAAGGTCACCGGCGGTGAACTCGGCTGCGTAGCGGTCGTTGCCGACCGCCGTCATCGGCGTCTCGATCCAGTCACGATCGCCTTCGCGCCGATGAAGCAGTGCGGCAGCTACCACATCGTGGCCGTCTGTGAAGATCGTCGAAACAACCCTGATGGCTTCGCCGGGAACACGCTTGATCGGGTAGCGGCCGCAATCGATCTCCGGGGAGACGTCTTGAATCACCACCCGGCTCTGACCGCCCGGGCGGTCGGAAATCAGTACCTCGGAGGGGCTTTGATAGGGTCGCTGCCGAGGACCGCCTTTACCGCTCGCCACCATTAAAGCTATTCATGCCCAAGGTCGCTCGGGAACTAAGTGGAGCAAGCAAATACGCCCCGAACGCGAAAGCGGCCGGGCGCCGAAGATGCAGGTTGGAGCCCGCGCGGGCTCCCCGATCAGGCCCCTCGAACGCGCGGCGACGGCAAAGCGGCGCACGGCGTGTTTTCTTCCCCCAAGAGCTCCGACAGGACGCCGAAGGTACGGCCGAGCAGCCTCATGATGTCCGCGGGGACAAACCGCGTTGACACTCGCCCAAAACCGCTGGTAGTCTGCGCCCTTGTGCCCGGACGGGTTCCGTCCGGCGCGTCCGTATCCGAGCCCCTCCTACCCGATCCCGGGTGGAGTGCGCTCCGGGGACGACCGCGAGATCGAGCAGTTTGAGGAGAAACAAGACGTGCCGACGATTCAGCAGCTCGTGCGAAACGGCCGCTCGCAGAAGCGGACGAAGACGTCCACGCCTGCGCTGAAGGGCTCGCCCCAGCGCCGCGGCGTTTGCACGCGCGTGTACACGACGACTCCGAAGAAGCCGAACTCGGCGCTTCGGAAAGTGGCGCGCGTTCGACTGACGAGCGGCATGGAAGTCACGGCGTACATTCCGGGAATCGGTCACAATTTGCAGGAGCACTCAATTGTTCTCGTGCGCGGCGGCCGCGTGAAGGACCTTCCGGGTGTCCGCTACAAGATCGTGCGCGCTGCGCTCGACACGGCCGGCGTGCGCGACCGCAAGCAAGCACGTTCCAAGTACGGAGCGAAACGAAGCTGAAAGGAGCTGCGGGCGCCGCGCTCATGAAACGGCGCGGGCCCGCATTTTGCTGAGAAAATGCCGAGAAAAGGCCCGATTTCGAGACGCGAGGTCCAACCGGACCCCGTTTACGGCAGCGTGCTCGTGACGCAGCTCATCAACAAGGTTCTCGAACGTGGAAAGCGCGGCACCGCCGAAGCGATCGTCTACTCGGCTCTCGACCGCGCGAAAGAGAAGACGGGCCAGGATCACGTGAGCGCGCTGAAGAAGGCACTCGACAACATCAAGCCGCAACTCGAAGTCCGTTCGCGCCGCGTCGGTGGTGCGACGTATCAGGTTCCGGTCGAAGTTCCGACGCGTCGCGGCACGACGCTCGCGCTGCGGTGGATGATCCAGAATTCGCGCTCGCGCCGCGAGAAGTCGATGGCGGAGCGTCTCGCGGGTGAGCTGATCGACGCGGCCAACAACACCGGCGCATCGGTAAAGAGAAAGGAAGACCTCCACAAGATGGCGGAGTCCAACAAGGCCTTCGCCCACTACCGTTGGTAATCATGGCGACTCCGGCAGAGAAAATTCAGACACCGTCCAAAAAGGCGGACAAGGACTTGGTCCTCCGCGAATACCCGCTCGCCCGGACCCGGAATATCGGGATCATGGCGCACATCGACGCGGGCAAGACGACCACGACCGAGCGGATCCTCTATTACACCGGCCGCACCTACAAGGTCGGCGAGGTCCACGAGGGCACGGCCGTCATGGACTGGATGATCCAGGAGCAGGAGCGCGGCATCACGATCACGTCCGCCGCGACCACCTGCATGTGGAAAGACCACTGGATCAACATTATCGATACGCCCGGACACGTGGACTTTACGGTCGAGGTCGAACGCTCGCTCCGCATCCTCGACGGCGCCGTGGCCGTGTACGACGCCGTCGCCGGCGTCGAGCCCCAGACAGAGACGGTCTGGCGCCAGGCCGACCGGTACCGAGTTCCACGTATCTGCTTCGTGAACAAGATGGACCGCGTCGGCGCCGACTTCTTCCGCACGGTCGACATGATCAAGGACCGCCTCGGCGCCCACGCGTTGCCGATCCACCTCCCCATCGGAACCGAGGACTCCTTCAAGGGCGTGGTCGACCTCGTCACGATGACGGCGCACATCTGGCCCGACGAGGGCAAGGGCGAACAGTGGGAAGACCAGCCGATCCCCGAGGACATGAAAGAGGACGCCGGCCACTGGCGGCACGAGCTGTACGAGGCGCTTGCCGACTTCGACGAGGAAGTCATGGAGGCATATCTCCACGACGCCGAGCCGTCGCTCGAGCACATGCGCCGCGCGATTCGGCGTGCGACGATCGCGAACGCAGCCACACCGGTGCTCTGCGGCACGGCGTTCAAGAACAAAGGCGTGCAGCCGCTGCTCGACGCGATCGTTCAGTACTTGCCGTCGCCGCTTGATGTGCCGCCGCTGTCCGGAGCGACGCCGAGCGGCAGCATCGAAGAGCGCGCACCGGCGGATGAAGCGCCGTTCAGTGCGCTCGCGTTCAAGATCGCAGCCGACCCCTACGTCGGCAAGGTGACGTACTTCCGCGTCTACTCCGGCACGTTGAAAGCGGGTTCACACGTCATGAACTCGACGAAAGATCGCAAGGAGCGCGTCGGGCGCATCTTGCAGATGCACGCGAATCACCGTGAGGACCGGGAAGCTGCGTTCGCCGGCGACATCGTCGCGGCGGTCGGCCTCAAGCACACAACGACCGGTGACACGCTGTGTGACCCGGCGCAACCGATCATTCTCGAGTCGATGACGTTCCCCGCGCCCGTGATCTCCGTTGCCGTCGAGCCGAAGACGAAGGCCGACCAGGAGAAGTTGTCGAAGGCGCTGCAGACGCTTGCCGAGGAAGACCCCACGTTTCAGATTCGCTACGACGAAGAGACCGCCCAAACGATCATCTCGGGAATGGGCGAGCTGCATCTCGAGATTCTCGTCGACCGTTTGACGCGCGAGTTCAACGTCGGCGCCAACGTGGGACGCCCGCAAGTCGCGTACCGAGAAACGATCACAAAGCCGGTTCCGAAGTATGAATACCGCTACGTGCGCCAGACCGGCGGCAAGGGACAGTTCGCCGTCGTCGAACTCGCGCTCGAGCCGACGGGGCCCGGCGGCGGTTTCGAATTCGTCAACAAGATTCGCGGCGGCACGATCCCGAACGAGTACATACCGGCAGTCGACGAAGGCGTCCAAGAAGCGATGGAAGGGGGCGTGCTTGCCGGCTACCCGCTCGTCGACTTGCGCTGCACGCTGATCGATGGTCAATACCACGAGGTCGACTCGTCGGAAATGGCATTTCGCATCGCCGGATCGATTTGCTTCAAGGAAGCGGCGAAGAAGGCGCATGCAGTGTTGCTCGAGCCGATCATGGAGGTCGAGGTCGTCACGCCCGAAGGCAACATGGGCGACGTCATCGGCGATTTGACGTCACGGCGCGGCAAGATCGAGCGTATGGAGCCCCGCGGGGCGCTTCAGGTCATCCGGGCACACGTTCCATTGGCGCAAATGTTCGGATACGCGACCGATGTGCGGTCGAAGACGCAAGGGCGCGCCACGTACACCATGCAGTTCCACAGTTATCAGCAAGTGCCTGAGAGCATCAGTCGCGAGATCGTTGCGAAGGTACGCGGCGAGTAGAGGAGGGCGTAGGAGATGGCGAAGAAGAAGTTCGAGCGGACGAAGCCGCACTTGAACATCGGCACGATCGGTCATATCGACCACGGCAAGACCACGCTCACGGCAGCAATCACGAAAGTGCTGTCGAAGAAGGGCTTCGCCGACTTCACGCCGTTTGACCAGATCGACAAGGCGCCGGAAGAGCGCGAGCGCGGTATCACGATCGCGATTGCGCACGTCGAGTACCAGACCGACAACCGTCACTATGCCCACGTCGACTGCCCGGGCCACGCCGACTACATCAAGAACATGATCACCGGCGCCGCGCAGATGGACGGCGCGATTCTCGTCGTGTCGGCTGCCGACGGTCCGATGCCGCAGACGCGTGAGCACGTGCTGCTCGCTCGTCAGGTCGGTGTGCCGTACATCGTGGTCGCTCTCAACAAGGTCGACATGGTCGACGACCCCGAGCTCCTCGAGCTCGTCGAGCTCGAGGTTCGCGAGCTGCTCAGCAGCTACGAGTTTCCCGGCGACGACGTTCCCGTCATTCGCGTGTCGGCATTGAAGGCACTCGAAGGCGATGAGAACTACGAGCAGGGCATCCTCGATCTGATGGCTGCGTGTGACTCGAACATTCCCGAACCTGAGCGCGACATCGACAAGCCGTTCATCATGTCGATCGAGGACGTGTTCTCGATCACCGGTCGTGGAACCGTTGTGACCGGCCGTATCGAGCGTGGCAAGGTCAAGGTCGGCGAGGAAATCGAGATCGTCGGGCTGCGTGACACGCAGAAGACCGTCGTCACCGGCGTCGAGATGTTCCGCAAGCTGCTCGACGAGGGCCAGGCGGGCGACAACGTCGGCTGTCTACTCCGTGGTACCGGCAAGGATGACGTCGAGCGCGGTCAGGTTCTGGCCAAGCCCGGCACGATCACTCCCCACACGGAGTTCGACGCACAGGTCTACGTTTTGTCGAAGGAAGAAGGCGGACGGCACACGCCGTTCTTCAACAACTATCGTCCGCAGTTCTACTTCCGCACGACGGATGTGACCGGCTCGGCCCAGCTGCCGGAAGGCGTCGAGATGGTCATGCCGGGCGACAACACGACAATGAAGGTCGAGCTCATCAAGCCGATCGCTATGGAGGAAGGTCTCCGTTTCGCGATTCGCGAAGGTGGCCGCACCGTCGGTGCCGGTCGAGTCACGAAGATCATCAAGTAATCGACGTTAGGAGCATTTGGTGGCGCAGCAGAAGATCAGGATCCGCCTCAAGGCATACGACCACGAGGTGATCGACCAGACGGCGCGCAAGATCGTCGACACGGTTACGCGTTCCGGCGCCCGCGTGTCGGGTCCCGTTCCGCTGCCCACCGAGCGCAACGTCTACTGCGTGATTCGAAGCCCGCACAAAGACAAGGACTCGCGGGAGCACTTCGAGATGCGCACGCACAAGCGCCTCATCGACATTCTGGATTCGTCGGCGAAGACGGTGGATTCGTTACAACGCCTCGACCTTCCGGCCGGCGTGGACATCGAGCTGAAGATCATCTGACATGGCAAACGTCAAAGCGATTCTCGGTGAGAAGCTGGGCATGACTCAGATCTTCTCCGAAGACGGCCGCGCCGTTCCGGTGACGGTCCTCAAAGCCGGGCCGTGTGTCGTCACGCAAGTGCGCACGCCGGAAAAGGACGGCTACGTCGCCGTGCAGCTTTCGTTCGGCGACATCGCCGCGCGGAAAGTCCGCAAGCCGGCCAAGGGGCAATTCGACAAGGCCGGCGCGCCGCCGTCGAAGCATCTCGTCGAGCTGCGGACCGACGACGGCGCCTCGTACACGCTCGGTCAAGAGCTGAAGGCGGACGTCTTTGCACCCGGCGATTTCGTCGACGTTATCGGCGTGTCGAAAGGCAAGGGCTTTGCCGGCAACATGAAGCGCTGGAATTTCGCCGGCATGCCGAAGACGCACGGAACCGAGAAGAAGCACCGCCAATCCGGCTCCGTTGGCGCCGGGACGACGCCCGGTCGCGTGTTCAAAGGAAAGAAGATGCCCGGTCATCTCGGGCACGAGCGCGTGACGGTCCTGAATTTGCGAGTCGTCGAGGCGGATCCGGAGCAGAACCTTCTGCTGGTCCGCGGCGCCGTCCCCGGCCACAACGGAACGCTCGTGATGGTGCGCTCGGCTGTGAAGAAGGGGGCGCACGCATGAGCATTCAAGTGCGCTCGCAATCGGGAGACGTGGTCGGTCAGGTCGATCTCGACGAGCGCGTCTTCGGCGCGCAGGTGAATGTGCCGCTTATGCACCAAGTTGTTCGTGCGCAGCTCGCCGCGGCGCGCGCCGGGACGCACTCGACGAAAACGCGTGCAGATGTGTCCGGAGGCGGCAAGAAGCCGTGGCGCCAAAAAGGCACCGGCAGGGCGCGGCAGGGATCGACCCGTGCGCCGCACTGGTTGGGCGGCGGCGTCGCATTCGGCCCGAAGCCACGGGATCACTCGATGAAGGTGCCGAAGAAGATGCGCGCGAACTCGCTGCGCTCCGCGTTGTCGGATCGCGCGAAGGGCGGAGCCGTGCACGTCGTTGAGTCGCTGGCGTTCGAGGTTCCGAAGACGGCCGACGCTGTGAAGGTGCTCGAAAGCTTCGAGATCAAAGGAAACGTTCTCCTCGTTCTCGACACGCCGGACATGGCGGTCGGCAAGTCATTCCGTAACTTGTCAGACGTACACATCACTATCGTCTCGCAGCTCAACACCTACGACGTGCTCGACAGCGACGCTGTGTTGTTCACGCGCGCCGCCCTCGACTCACTGTCCCGCTTGGCAGATTTGAAGCCTCGCAAGTCTCGCGAGACCGCGTCTCGCGAAACCACGTCGAACGTAACAGGCACGGCGACGGACGAAGCATCCACGCCGACGGAACAAATTTCATCCGCCACCACCGACGAGATGCCATCCGTCACTCCGGTCGCGTCGGAAACTATTGAAAGTGCGCAGCCTTCTGAAGAAGAAGGAAGCGAGGCATGAAAAACCCGCGCGATGTGATCCTCGCCCCCGTTGTGAGCGAGAAGAGCTATTCCGCGATCGACCACAACGTCTACACGTTCATCGTGGCACCGAAAACGAACAAGACCGAGATCAAACAAGCCGTCGAAGCCATCTTCGACGTGAAGGTTCTGAGCGTGAACACGCTGTGGCGCCAAGGCAAAGAAAAGCGCACGCGGTACACGGTCGGCCGTCGTTCCAGCCAGAAGCGAGCCATTGTCACGCTCGCCGAAGGCGACAAGATCGAGATCTTCCAACCGAGGTAGACGATGGGTGTACGCAGATATAAGCCGACGACGCCAGGGCGCCGTGGTGCGAGCGCGTCCGACTACGCCGAAGTCACCAAGTCGAAGCCGGAAAAGTCGCTCACACGACCGCGGCCGTCGACCGCCGGACGCAACTCGTACGGCCGGATCACGACGCGGCATCGCGGCGGTGGAAACAAGCGCCGTTACCGCATCGTCGACTTCCGCCGGAACAAGGATGGCGTTCCCGCTCGCGTCGCGGCGATCGAGTACGACCCGAACCGCAACGCCCGGATCGCGCTGCTGCATTATCTCGACGGCGAGAAGCGCTACATCATCGCGCCGAACAAGATGAACGTCGGGGACCGCATCGTTTCCGGCGTGGATGCCGACATCAAGCCGGGGAATGCGCTTCCACTGAAGAACATCCCGGTGGGTACGGTCGTCCACGCTGTCGAGATGCGGCCCGGCGGCGGCGCGAAGATCGCGCGCAGCGCCGGCACGAGCGTGCAGCTGCTCGCGAAGGAAGGGAACATGGCGCACCTTCGCATGCCGAGCGGTGAAATTCGTCTCGTCGAATCGTCGTGCCGGGCGACCGTCGGCGAGGTGGGCAACGCGGAGTGGGAGCTCATCAACTGGGGTAAGGCCGGGCGCACGCGCTACAAGGGCATTCGGCCGAGCGTGCGCGGTGTCGTCATGAACCCGGTCGACCACCCGCTCGGCGGCGGCGAGGGGAAGTCGTCGGGCGGCCGTCACCCGACGAGCCCATGGGGCAAGAAAGAAGGCCGCACACGCAAGAAGAACAAGGCATCGAACAAGCTCATCCAGCGCCGTCGCAAGACGAAGAAGAGAGGATAGGACGTGGCGCGAAGCCTGAAAAAGGGACCGTTCGTCGACGACCATCTGATGGAAAAGGTGGAGGTTGCGAGCAAGCGCAACGATAAGCGCGTCATCAAGACGTGGTCGCGGCGCTCGACGATCATCCCGGACATGGTCGGGCTGACGATCGCCGTCCACGACGGGCGCAAGCACGTTCCGATCTACATCTCTGAGTCGATGGTCGGTCACAAGCTCGGCGAGTTCGCGCCGACGCGAACGTTCCGCACGCACGGACACCACACCGAGAAAAGCACGGGGCCCAAGTAATGGCGAACGGCAAAACGAAACAGGCACGCGCAAGCGTCAAATATGTTCGGATGTCGCCGCGGAAGGTGCGGCTCGTTCTCGACTTGATTCGCGGGAAGCACGTCGAGGAGGCGCGGCGAATTCTGAAGTTCACGCCGAAAGCCGCAGCCACCGACATCGCGAAGGTGCTCGACGCCGCCGTGGCGAATGCCGAGCACTCCTTGCGTGTTCCGGCGGACACGTTGTTCGTCACCGGCGCCTACGCGGACGGCGGTCCGACGCTGAAGCGGTTCATGCCGCGCGCACAGGGTCGTGCGACGCAGATCCGCAAGCGCACATGCCACATCCACTTGACGGTCGAGCCGAGGGAGTAAGCAGTGGGACAGAAAGTCAATCCAAACGGCTTCCGGCTCGGTATCACGACGGAGTGGAAGTCTCGCTGGTATGCCGACAAGCCGTATCGCGCTTGGCTCCAGGAGGACCTGCGCATCCGCAAGTTCGTGAAGAGCAACTTGGCGCACGCCGGCATCGCGCGTATCGAGATCGAGCGTAAAGGCGACCGTTTGCAAGTCGACATTCACACGGCGCGACCGGGAATCGTTATCGGCCGTCGCGGCGTCGAAGTCGATCGTATTCGCGACGAGCTGAAGAACATCACCGGCAAGGACAACATCCAGCTGAACGTCATCGAAATCAAGAATCCCGAAGCAGAGGCGAACTTGGTGGCGCAGGGAATCGCCGAACAGCTCGGCAGCCGTGTGTCGTTCCGCCGGGCCATGCGGCGCGGCGTGCAGAGTGCGATGCGGGGCGGCGCGAAAGGCATTCGCGTTGCGGTCGGCGGCCGCCTCGGCGGCGCGGAGATGAGCCGCTCTGAGTGGTACCGCGAAGGCCGTGTCCCGCTGCACACGCTGCGGGCCGACATCGATTACGGATTCCACGAGGCGAAGACGACGTTTGGTCAGATCGGCGTCAAGGTGTGGATCTATCGCGGCGACATCATGCCGACGCGCGAAGAGAAGGAAGCAGAGCTGGCTCGCGCCCGTGCACGGGCGACGGCAGCCGGGGACATCATTCCCGCAGCGGGCCCGCGCTCGCGCGGCACGCGCGGCGAAGCAGCGACGCCGGGCAAGGGACCGTCCGGTGGGCCGGCCGGTCGCCGCAAGGACACGACGGCAGCCGCGCGCGGCCCGAAGAAAGCGGCGCCTGAGGCCGGCGCAGCGGAAACATTGCAGGCAAGCGCGGCAAAAGCACCCGAGGCGCCGGCACCCGCAGCACCCGTCGAGGCTCCAGAGACAACGGCACCGGAGACAGCGGCTCCAGAGACAACGGCATCAGAGACAACGACAGACACCACCGAGGGGACGGAGTAAATGCTGTCGCCGAAGAAAGTCGCTCACCGCAAGCATCACCGCGGTCACATGCGCGGAAAGGCCAAAGGCGGCACGAAAGTGTCCTTCGGCGACTACGGGTTGCAAGCGGTTGAGCCGTCGTGGATTACCGCGCGCCAAATTGAAGCGGCACGTGTTGCGATGACTCGCCACATCAAGCGCGGTGGGAAAGTTTGGGTCAACATCTTCCCCGACAAGCCGTTTACGAAGAAGCCGGCGGAGACGCGGATGGGCTCCGGCAAGGGCAATCCGGACAACTCGACAACCCGATGCGGCTCAAAGTCATGCGGCGCGAAGTTGCTCGAATCATGACCGTCATCCGCGAACGCGAGATCGAGTATCACGAGACGGCCGGCACGGCCGCTGTGGCGGAGGAGGCGTGATGGAAGAGCGTAACCGCCGCAAGACGCGTGTCGGAGTAGTCGTGAGCGACAAGATGGACAAGACGGTTGTCGTCGCTCTGCGGAGCACCGTCCGGCACTCGCTGTACGGAAAGATTCAGCGGCGGATCACGAAGGTGAAGGCGCACGACGAGCAAAACTCGTGCGGAATCGGCGACCGTGTCGAGATTCACGAGACGCGGCCGCTGTCGAAGACGAAGCGCTGGCGTGTCGCCAAGATCTTGGAGAAGGCAAAGTGATTCAGCAGGAGTCGAGGCTCAAGGTCGCCGACAACACCGGCGCGAAGGAGATCCTCTGCATCCGTGTTCTCGGTGGCTCAGGCCGCCGGTACGCCGGGATCGGGGACATCATCGTCGCCTCGGTGAAGGACGCGTTGCCGAGCGCGAGCGTCAAGAAAGGTGAAGTCGTCAAAGCCGTTGTGGTGCGCACCGCAAAGGAGCGCCGCCGCCCGGACGGCTCGTACATCAAGTTCGACGACAACGCAGCCGTGCTGATCAATGAGCAGCAGAACCCACGTGGGACTCGCATCTTCGGACCCGTCGCACGCGAGCTGCGGGAGAAGAAGTTCATGAAGATCATCTCGCTCGCCCCGGAGGTGCTCTAGCCGTGCCGGGACTGAATTTGAAGAAGGGTGACCACGTCGAGGTCCTCAGCGGAAAGGATCGCGGCAAGCGCGGACGCGTGGTCCGCGTTTGGCCGAAAGACGACAAGATCATGGTCGAGGGCGTCAATTTCGTGAAGCGTCACGAGAAAGTGCGCGCCGCGACGGGCCGCGCGGGGACGCAAGGCGGAATCATCACGAAAGAGATGCCGGTGCACATCTCCAACGTCGGCTTGGTGTGCGACGACTGTGACAAGCCGCGGCGCATCGGCTTCGAGATCGACGATGAAGGCAAGCACCGCGTCTGCCGGACGTGCGGGAAGAGGATCTGATGGCGCAAGCTGCAACCGAAATGCGACCGCTACCGCGCTTGAAGAAGCGCTATCGCGAAGAAATCGTGCCCCAGCTGCGCGAGCAAGGCGGGTACGACAACGTGATGCGCGTACCGCGGCTCGAAAAGATCGTTCTGAACATGGGCGTCGGCGAAGCGATCAAGGACGGCAAGCTCCTTGAAGGTGCGCAGAAGGATCTCGCAACGATCACCGGACAGAAGCCGCTCGTGACGAAAGCACGGAAGTCCATCGCCGGCTTCAAGCTTCGCGAAGGACAGTCGATCGGCGCGAAGGTCACGCTTCGCGGTGACCGGATGTGGGAGTTCCTCGATCGGCTTCTCACCGTGGCGCTTCCGCGTATTCGTGACTTTCGCGGCCTGCCGTCCAAGATGGACGGCCAGGGCAACTACACGTTTGGCGTAACCGAGCAGTTGATTTTCCCGGAGGTCGACTACGACCAGGTGTACCGGGTCCGCGGCATGGACATCACGATCGTCACCACGGCACAAACAGACGACGAAGCACGTGCGCTCCTGCGAGCGTTCGGATTCCCTTTCCGGGAGCAGTGATATGGCAAAGACTTGCTTGATCGAAAAGTCGAAGAGAACGCCGAAGTTCAAAGTGCGCGGCTACAACCGCTGCCAACGATGCGGCCGTCAGCGCGCGTATTACCGCAAGTTCGGGCTGTGCAGGATCTGCCTGCGTCAGCTCGTGCACGCGGGTGAGATTCCGGGCGTCACGAAGGCGAGCTGGTAAGTCATGACGATGACCGATCCGATCGCCGACATGCTCGCGCGCATCCGTAATGCGACGACCGCGCAGCAGGACACGGTCACCATGCCGTCATCGAAAGTGAAAGCGGGAATCGCCGACATCCTGAAGCGCGAAGGCTACATCCGCGATTGGGAAGTCGAGCGGGGAGAAAAAGGCGCCGTGCTCCGCATCGATTTGAAGTACGGTCCGAATCGCGAGAAGACGATCATGGGCTTGAAGCGCATCTCGAAGCCGGGGTTGCGCGTCTACGCCCAGCGAGACGGTATCCCGCGTGTGCTGGGCGGTCTCGGCATCGCGATTATGTCGACGTCGGGTGGCTTGGTGACGGACCGGCAGGCGAAGAAGCAAGGCGTCGGCGGCGAAGTGCTCGCATTCGTGTGGTGAGGTTGAGATGAGTCGTATTGGACGGAAGCCGATCGCGATCCCCAAAGGGGTCGACGTTGCGATCGACGGTTTTACCGTGAGCGTGAAGGGGCCGAACGGCACGCTCGCGCTTCGCGCGCATCCCGACATGGCCGTCAAGGTCGCCGAAGGCGAAATACTCGTCGAGCGTCCGACCGATCAGCGTCAGCATCGCGCGCTGCACGGCCTGACTCGCACGCTCATCGCGAACATGGTCGAGGGTGTGACGAACGGCTACACGAAGAACCTGGAGATCGTCGGCGTCGGCTACCGCGCTGCGCTCAAGGGAAACGATCTGGAGATCGCGCTCGGCTTCTCGCACCCGGTGTCGATCGCCGCGCCGCCCGGTATCACATTCGAGGTGCCGCAGCCGACGCGCATCGTCGTTAAGGGCGCCGACAAGCAGCTCGTCGGGAAGATCGCAGCCGACATTCACGGATTGCGCAAAACCGATCCGTACAAAGGCAAGGGAATTCGGTACGCCGGCGAGTACATTCGCAAGAAGGCCGGAAAGGCGGCGAAGTGATGGATACCAAAGTTCGCTCCAGAGTTCGCCGTCACCGCCGCGTCCGCAAGAAGATCACCGGAACGGCCGAGCGGCCGCGCCTGGCGGTGTTCCGCTCGAACAAGCACATCTACGCACAGCTGATCGACGATCTCGCCGGACGGACGCTCGTCGCGGCATCGAGCGTCGAGGGCGAAATTGCGAAGGACGGCGACAAAAAATCGGTTGCCGGCCGTGTCGGCAAGGTGCTCGGCGAGCGCGCGAAGGAGCGCGGCATCACGAGTATCGTCTTTGATCGAGGCGGCCGCTTGTATCAAGGCCGCGTGCAGTCACTCGCCGAAGCCGCACGCGAAACAGGCTTGAAGTTCTAAGGAGGAATTTTGGTCGAACGCAGAAGGGCCGGTGGCAGCGCGGAGGAGATCAAGTCGGCGCTCGAAGAGCGCGTTGTCTCGATCAACCGTGTCGCGAAAGTCGTCAAAGGCGGGCGCCGATTCTCGTTCACGGCGCTCGTCGTCGTCGGCGACAAGGCCGGGCGTGTCGGCGTCGGTTACGGAAAAGCGAAAGAAGTGCCTGCGGCAATCCAAAAGGGCGTGGATATCGCGAAGAAATCGATGTTCCAGGTTCCGATGGTCGGCTCGTCGATCCCGCACGAGGTGATGGGCCAAGACGGCGCCGGCCGCGTGCTTCTCAAGCGTGCTGCGCCGGGAACCGGCGTCATCGCCGGTGGTCCCGTGCGCGCCGTCATGGAATGCGCCGGGATCGGCGACATCCTGTCGAAGTCCCTCGGAAGCGCCAACCCGATCAACATGGTGCACGCAACGATTTCGGGGCTCCGTTCATTGCGCCGCCCTGAAGATGTGGCGCGCATGCGCGACCTCAACGTTCACCAGGTCGCCCCGCATCCGCTGCTCGTCGCGGCCGGGCTCGCCGAAGAAGGAAATGGAGCTGCGGCCCCGGAGCTCAAGAGCTCCGAAAGCGAAACGCCTGTGGCGGCGGAGGAGTAACGAATGGCTTTGAAGATCACACTCATTCGTAGCGTCATCGGTTGCACCGACGACCAGCGCGCGAGCGTTCGCACGCTCGGCCTCCGTCGCATCCGTGACGAGGTCGTTCGTGACGACCGGCCGGAAGTGCGTGGACTCGTCGATAAGGTGGCTCACCTGGTTCGGGTCGAGGAGGTATCGAAGTGAAGCTTCATCACCTGCGTCCCGCTCCGGGAGCCCACAAGCGTTCGAAGCGTGTCGGTCGCGGTCACGGGTCGGGGAAAGGCAAGACATCCGGGCGGGGAACCAAAGGAACCGGAGCTCGCAATACGATCCACCCCTGGTTCGAAGGCGGCCAGATGCCGTTGCAGCGCCGCCTCCCGAAGCTGGGGGGCTTCAGCAATCCCAACCGGGTCGAGTATGCGTCCGTGAACGTCGAGCGGCTGGCGGGTTTTCCGGCACAATCCACGGTTGACCCCGAGACTCTTCGCTCGAAAGGCCTCGTTCGCAAAGGCAAGGGTCCGGTGAAAATCCTCGGTCGTGGTGACGTCACCGTGGCACTGACCGTGAAAGCCCACGCGGTGAGCGAATCGGCAAGGCGTAAGATCGAGGCAGCCGGCGGCAGAGTGGAACTTCTCTAGAAGGAAGCGCGACATGCTGAGCGCATTCAGAAACACGATCAAGATCCCGGATCTTCGCAAGAAGATCCTCTTCTCGATTTTCATCATCGCCGTGTACCGGTTCGGATCGCATATTCCGGTACCGGGCATCGACTTCGACAAGATCAAAGAAATCGAAGCTGCCTCCAAAGAGGGCGGCATCTACGCGCTGATCAACTTGTTCTCGGGCGGCGCGCTGACGAGCTTTGCGATCTTCGCACTCGGGATCATGCCGTACATCACGTCTTCGATCATCATGCAGCTGCTCACGGTCGTCATCCCGCGCCTCGAGACCTTGTCGAAGGAAGGCGAAGTCGGGCAGAAGAAGATCACGCAATACACGCGCTACATGACGGTCGTGCTCGCACTGCTGCAGTCGCTCGGTATCGTGGTGACGGCGAACTCCGGACGGTTGTTCTCCGCCGGCGGACGTCCCATCCGCGACCTCTTCGGCACGAACTTGACGACCGGCAAGATCTTCATCGCGGTCGTGTCGCTCACCGCGGGAACCGCAATGATCATGTGGCTCGGCGAGCTCATCACACAGCGCGGCATCGGAAACGGCATGTCGATCCTGATCTTCTCGTCGATCATCAGCCGTCTGCCGTTCGAAGGCGCCAACATCTACGCCGCCGGAAAGCTGAAGTTCGCCGTCCTGCTGGCACTCGGCGTCGCGATCATCGTGGCGGTGGTGCTCGTCGAACAGGCCCAAAGACGAATACCGGTGCAGTATGCGAAACGCGTGGTCGGCCGAAAGCTGTACGGGGGCTCATCGACGTACATTCCGTTGAAAGTCAATCAAGCCGGCGTTATTCCGATTATCTTCGCGTCGTCGCTGCTGTATCTGCCGGTACTCGCTGCGACGATCTTGCAGAACCAAACTTTTCAGAAGTTCGTGAACAACCATCTCGTTCGAGGAACCAGCCCCTACTACGTCGGGGGCTACTTCCTGCTCATCATTTTCTTTACGTATTTCTACACGGCGATCTCGTTCAATCCGCTCGACGTCGCCGACAACATGAAGAAGTACGGAGGTTTCATCCCCGGAATTCGTCCCGGACGCCCGACCGCGGAGTACCTCGATCACATCCTGACGCGCATTACGCTGCCCGGATCGATGTTTCTCGCGTCCATCGCGATCTTGCCGTTCGTCGTTCAAGGCGCCTGGGGTATTACGGCCTTTCCCTTCGGCGGAACGGCCATCCTCATCGTGGTGGGTGTGGGGTTGGAAACAATGAAGCAGCTGGAATCCCAGCTGCTCATGCGCCACTACGAAGGGTTCTTGAAGTAGGGAACCCGTCCGCCTCGGTCGAATAGGAGCCTCGTGCGACTGATTCTTCTCGGCCCTCCGGGTGCCGGCAAAGGGACGCAAGCGTTTCGGCTTGCGGCACGTGTCGGCGCGCCTCACGTCGCGACCGGTGAGCTATTGCGCGCCGCGCGCGCGGCCGAAACCGAGATCGGAGCACGCGCGTCCGAATACATGGATGCGGGCGAGCTCGTCCCGGACGAGGTCGTACTGGAAATTTTGAAGTTGCGCCTGGCGGAACCGGATGCGTCGGATGGTTTCGTGCTCGACGGATTTCCTCGCAACGCAGCGCAAGCCAAGGCGCTCGACGAGATCCTCGAGGAAATCGGCCAGAAGCTCGATGCGGTGATCGCGCTCGATGTCCCCGACGCCGTCATCGTCGAGCGGTTGTCTTCGCGTCTCACATGCATCAAGTGCGGCCGCGTCTACAGCCCCAGCGCGCCTCCGAAAGAGCCGGGGCGCTGCAACGCCGACGGGACGGAGCTGGTCCGCCGTCGCGACGACAACCCCGCGGTGATTCAGCACCGGCTACAGGTCTACCGCAAAGAAACAGAGCCTCTCATCGCATACTACGAAGACCGCGGTTTGCTGACGCACGTCAACGGTGTCGGCGGGCTGGAAGAAGTGCTCGATCGCATGGTCGCTTCACTGCCGGTCGCGTAAGCGGGAGCGGATGATCACTCGCAAGAACCCAGACGAGCTGGCGAAGATGCGCCGCGCCGGCCGCGTCGTCGCAGAGACGATCGCCGCCGTCGCTGCCGCCGTCCGCCCGGGCATCACGACCGGCGAGCTCGACACGATCGCGGAGCACGAGATCCGGTCGCGCGGCGCGGTGCCGTCGTTCCTCGGGTATCGGGGGTTTCCGGCCACGATCTGCACGAGCATCAATCACGAGATCGTTCACGGGATCCCCGGCCGCAAGGTTTTGAGCGAGGGGGACTTGTTCAAGCTCGACTGCGGCGCGATCGTCGAGGGCTTCCATGCCGACTCCGCGGTCACTATTCCCGTCGGGGAGGTTGCTCCGGAGCTGAGTAAGCTCATCGAGACGACCGAGCGGGCGCTGTGGGCCGGCATAGAGGAGGTCCGGGTCGGCAACCGCCTCGGCGACATCGGACATGCCGTCCAGACCGTGGCGGAAGGCGCCGGGTTCTCCGTGGTGCGCGAGTACGTCGGCCACGGGGTGGGCCGGGCGCTGCACGAGGAGCCGCCGGTCCCCAATTACGGCGACCCCAGCCGGGGGATCCGGCTCGAGCCGGGCCTCGTCATCGCTATCGAGCCGATGGTCAACGTCGGGGGCAAGGAGACCGTGCTCCTGGAGGACGGCTGGACCGTCGTGACCGAGGACGGATCCCATTCGGCGCACTTCGAGCACACCGTCGCCGTCACCCCGGAGGGCCCCGAGGTGCTAACGGCTCCGGCGGCCCATTGAGGCAGGGATGATTGCCCGAGGAATTGCTGGTAGACTGCCCGTTTGGCTCCCGACCAGGTGCGATGGTTCGACTCGTGCCTTGGGCCGGGCAAGCGTCGTCCATACAGGAGTCCGAGAGTGAAGGTTCGTCCGAGCGTCCGCAAGATGTGCGAGAAGTGCAAGATCATCCGTCGCAACGGGCGGATCATGATCATTTGCTCGAACCCTCGGCACAAGCAGCGGCAGGGGTAGTCCGCATATGGCACGCATTGCAGGGGTCGACCTTCCGCGCCAGAAGCGCGTCGAAGTTGCGCTCACGTACATCTACGGTGTCGGCCCGACGCTCGCGCGCAAGACGCTAGACGCGACGCGCGTGGATGCGGCGACGCGCGTCTCGGAGCTCACCGACGAAGAGATCGTTCGTCTGCGTGAATGGATCGACGCGAACGTAAAAGTGGAGGGCGACTTGCGCCGCGCCGTGCAGCAAGACATCAAGCGCAAGATCGAGATCGGCTCGTATCAAGGTGTTCGTCATCGTCGCGGCCTTCCGGTTCGCGGGCAACGCACACACACGAACGCGCGCACCCGTAAAGGTCCGAAGAAGACGGTTGCAGGCTCGAAGAAGGTCAAAGCCAAGAAGTAAATAGAGGGGGATGAGTGGCGAAGCCCAAGAAAGCGAAGCGGAAGGAAAAGAAGAACATTCCGCACGCGCATGCGCACATCAAGTCGACGTTCAACAACACCATCGTTTCGATTTCCGATCCCGACGGCAACGTTATCTCGTGGGCGTCGAGCGGAAACGTCGGCTTCAAGGGCTCCCGCAAGTCCACGCCGTTTGCCGCGCAGCTTGCCGCAGAGGCGGCCGCTCGTCGCGCGATGGAGCACGGCGTCAAACGCGTTGACGTTTTCGTAAAAGGTCCCGGGTCCGGACGCGAGACTGCGATTCGTTCGTTGGCGGCAACTGGTTTGGAAGTGCAAGCGATCAACGATGTGACGCCGGTGCCGCACAACGGCTGCCGGCCACCGCGGCGGAGGAGAGTGTAAGTGGCGAGATATACCGACGCGGACTGCAAACTTTGCCGCCGCGACAAGATAAAGCTCTTTCTGAAGGGCACGAAGTGCGAGACCCCGAAGTGCCCCGTCGAGAAGCGTCCTTTCCCACCGGGCCAGCACGGGCGCGCGCGTACGAAGGAAACTGAGTACTTGCTTCAGCTCCGTGAGAAACAGAAGGCCCGCCGCATTTACGGTGTTCTCGAGCGTCAGTTCCGCAACTATTACGAGCAAGCGACCCGCATGAAGGGCATCACCGGTGTTAACCTTCTCTCGCTGCTCGAGTTTCGTCTCGACAACGTTGTCTATCGCGCAGGATTTGCGCTGTCGCGAGACCAGGCGAGGCAGCTGGTTCGTCACGGGCATGTCGAGGTGAACGGCAAGCGCCTGTCGATCCCGAGCGGGAATGTGCGCATCGGCGATCGCGTTGCCATCATCGAAAAGAGCAAGCGTTTGCAGCCGGTTCTGCACTCGGTCGCGGTGAACGAAAACCGCTCGCCCGTCGAGTGGCTGTCCGTGGACCGCGAGGCACTATCGGCGACGGTCGTCCGCGCGCCGGACCGCAGCGACATCGACATTCCCGTTCAGGAGTCGCTCATCGTCGAGCTTTACTCCAAGTAACGGTTTTCGTATCGATCCGAGGGAGGAACATTGCTTATCGTCCAAAGGCCGCAGATCGTCGAAGAGCCGATCACCGAAACACGGTGGCGTTTTTCGATCGAGCCGCTCGAGCCGGGCTTCGGTTACACGCTCGGGAACTCGCTGCGCCGCGCGCTGCTCTCATCGATTCCCGGCACGGCGGTCAAGAGAATTCGGATCGACACCGTGTTGCACGAGTTTTCGATGATCGACGGCGTCAAGGAAGATGTGACCGACATCGTCCTCAACTTGAAGGATCTCGTCCTTCGAAGTGACTCCGACGAAGACCAGGTCATTCAGTTGCGCGTGCAAGGTCCGGCTGAAGTCACCGCCGGGGACATCACGACGCCGACCGGCGTCGAGGTTCTCAATACCGACTTGCACATCGCATCGATCAACAAGAAGGCGCGACTCGACATGGAGCTCATCGTCGGTCGCGGACGTGGGTACGTCTCGGCCGAGCGCAACAAGCCGGAAGAGGACGTGATCGGTGAGATCCCGATCGATTCGATTTTCTCGCCGGTACGCCGGGTTGCGTATTCCGTCGAGCACACACGCGTCGAGCAGATGACGAACTTTGACAAGCTCGTGCTCGACATCGAGACGAACGGCGCCGTGGCGCCGAAGGAAGCATTGGCCGCTGCAGGAACGACACTGGTGCAGCTCCTCGGCCTCGTCGCGGAGCTCGCCGAAGGCGCGTCCGCACCTGCGCTCGGACCGGCGCCCGAAGAAGCAGCGCGCGCGTCGGACATGGCGCTTCCTATCGAAGAGATGGATTTCTCTGTGCGTTCGTACAACTGCTTGAAGCGCGAAGGTGTCGGCACCGTCGGCGATTTGATTCAGCGCACCGAGCAAGATCTGCTGGACATCCGCAACTTCGGTCAGAAGTCCATCGACGAGGTCAAGATGAAGCTCGCCGCTATGGGCCTCGGTCTTCGGGAAGGCTAAGGATGCCGACGCCGAAGAAGGGGCCACGTCTCGGTTCGGGACCCGCGCATCAAAAGGCGATCCTGTCGAACTTGTGCCGTTCTTTGTTCGAGCAGGGGAAGGTCCGCACGACCGAAGCCAAAGCAAAGGCCGTGCGTCCGCTCGCGGAGCGGATGATCACGTTCGCGAAGCGCGGCGACGTGGCTGCACGGCGGCAAGTGCTTCAGACCGTGCGGGACCGCGATACCGTGCACAAGCTCTTCACCGAGATCGCTCCGGGATTCGCGGAACGGCCGGGCGGATACACGCGCATCGTCAAGATCGGGCCGCGCAAAGGGGATGCGGCGCCGATGGCGATCATCTCACTTGTTGAGGGTGCGGAGGAAGAGTAGGGCGCCGCTGTTTGGTCGGTGCGATACAGACCCGGCGCCGAGTGGCGGCCGCGGCATCGTCACCACGTAGCAAAAGATCCTGTTGGCCTTGGCCTGCTCTTGGACGCCGCGGAGCGGCGTCCAATTCAACAGTCCGCTCTGGGCCTGCATCGCACCTCCCGTAGAGATTGGCTGCTTTCGCACCACGGTTGGGCGATGAGCGGCTTCGATTCCTTAGAGTGAGCTCATGAAAATCGCTCTTCTTGTTGCTTATGACGGGACGGGGTTTCGGGGGTTTGCGCGGCAGCGCAACACCAAGGTGCGGACGGTGCAGGGCGTCTTGGAGGAGCGGCTTTCGCACCTACTTCGACGCGACGTGGTCACGACTGGGGCTGGGCGGACGGATGCGGGGGTGCACGCGTGGGGGCAGGTTGTTTCGTTTGAGGCGCCGGTGGCGGCGGAGCCGGAGTGGGTGAAGACGAGGCTGAACCGGTGGCTGGCGCCGGACGTTGTTGTGCGGGCGGCCGTGTTTGCTGGAGAGTCGTTTGACGCGCGCTTCAGTGCGCGGCGTCGAATGTATGAGTACGCGGTGTACGAGGCCGATGTCGTGAATCCGTTCTTGGAACGATTTGCAGTGCATGTGAGTGAGAAGCTCGATGTGCGTGCGATGCGCTGGGCAGCTCGGGCTTTGATTGGGGAACACGACTTTGCGTCGTTCTGTCGTTCAGGTGAGGGGAGCACGACGCGGCGGTTGAGGTCCGTCTCGTTTGTGCGGCGCGATGAGCGGTTGGTTATTCGAGTTGTCGCGGATTCGTTTTGCCAGCAGATGGTGCGCAGCATTGTCGGCACTTTGCTGGAAGTCGGTCGGGGAATGCGCGCGGCGACGGACATAGGCCGTGTGCTCGAGGCGCGAGAACGTGCCGAAGCGGCGCCGGTGGCACCCGCGAAAGGACTCAGGCTTGTTGGAGTGGAATACGGAACGAATCCGTTTCGGATAGCGAGCCCGACCCCATGAAGTTGTCGCGTCGCCTTCTCTTTTTTCTCGGCTCCGAACTCGGCTTCGATGTCATTGCCTGGTGGTTGGCTCATCCATTACGCCACCCGCGGATTTTCGTCCCCGGTTTTCGGGTTCACGATCAGGTGACGCGACTCCTGTCGGCGGGCGACGGTCAAGTCATCTACTTCATCGCCGCAGGCGGCGATAACTACACGAATGGCTATCGGTGGAGCCGGCCGCTGCCGATCGTGCTCTCGAAAGTCGCAGGGCTTGGAAACGCCAATTGGATCCCCTACGCAATGTTCTGTCTCGCGATACTTGGGTGTGGCGTTCTCGTTTTGGCCGTGGCCGACTGGCTATCCGAGTACACCTCTCAAAGCTGGATTGCTCTGGCTGTAGTTTTGTTTCCAGGAGTCCTTTCGAGTCTTCAGTGGCTGGGCTTCGAGCCGCTGGGGCTCGGTCTCGCCATCTGGGGTTTTCGCCGCAAGGGCCGCATCCTGCTTGTGCTCGCCGCCCTTCAACGCGAAACTTTGCTTGCGTTTGCTCTCGCGAGGAAGGAGATCTCCACCTTCGTCGTGTACTTCGCTTGGGCAGGGTTTGCTG
>JAIVGO010000041.1 GCA_020201525.1 Actinomycetota bacterium
GTTCAAGTTCAGGACTTCGCCGGTGCCGCGCAAAATGTTGCGGCGACGACCTTGCGGTCGGTCGTCGGGGACATTTCGTTGGACGACGTCCTCGCGAAGCGTGGGGAGATCAACCAAGTACTTCGCGCGAAGCTTGACGAGATTACAGAGCGGTGGGGTGTCAAGGTGACCAACGTGGAAATTCGCGAGATCATTCCGCCGCCGGCCGTGCAAGAGGCGATGACCCGCCAGATGTCCGCGGAACGCTCTCGCCGCGCCGTCGTCACAGAAGCCGACGGCACCAAGCAAGCCGCAGTTACCGTCGCCGAGGGCGACAAGCAATCGAACATCTTGCAGGCCGAAGGCGAGCGGCAAGCTGCGATCTTGCGCGCCGAGGGCTTCTCCTTGGCGCTGAAAACCGTCTTTGAAGCCGCCAGCCAAGTCGATGCCAAGACGATGGGAATTCAGTATCTCGAAGCTTTGAAGGCGATCGGTGCATCACCGTCGACAAAGTTTGTCGTGCCGCTGGAGCTGACGAATCTCCTCAAGGGCATCAACAGCTATTCCAACGAAGCCTTCGCGCCGGCTGAGGTCAAGAAGAAGTGACGTGGTAGAGAACTCGCCTCGAGCGTTACCCTGGGACCCATGGCCGACGAGAATCTCGACATCGATGCGCTGCTCGAGGAAAACCGCGTCGTCGACCCGCCGGAGGGTTTCACGGCGAACGCGCTGATCCAAGATGACTCCGTGTACCGCGACGCCGACGCCGACTTCGAAGCGTTTTGGGCTTCGCAGGCACAGCGGCTGACGTGGTCGCGGCCTTGGGAATCGGTTCTCGAATGGACGCCGCCGTGGGTGAAGTGGTTCGCCGGCGGGCGCCTGAATATTTCCGTGAACTGTCTAGACCGTCATCTCGTCGCGAACGCGGATCGCATTGCGTACTACTGGGAGGGTGAGCCCGGCGAGCAACGGGCGATCACGTACCAAGATCTGTACAGGGACGTCTGCCGGTTCGCGAACGCGTTGCGAGCGCTCGGCGTCTCGAAGGGCGATCGCGTCGGAATCTACATGGGGATGGTTCCAGAGCTGCCGGTCGCGATGCTGGCGTGCGCACGGCTCGGCGCAGTGCATTCGGTCATCTTCGGGGGCTTCTCTGCCGATGCGGTGCGCGACCGGATGATCGACGCGGAAGCGAAAGTTCTCGTCACCCAAGACGGCGGCTGGCGGCGCGGCGCACAGGTTCCGCTCAAGGACAACATCGACCGTGCCCTCGAAGGCGCGCCGTCGGTCAAGAGCGTGGTCGTCGTGCGGCGCACGGGACAAGACGTCGGCTGGGTCGAGGGTCGCGACGCGTGGTACCACGACCTGGTCGCCGCGCAGCCCGATGCCTGCGACCCCGAGGAGATGGACGCGGAAGATCCGCTGTACATTCTTTACACCTCCGGAACGACGGGAAAGCCGAAAGGAATCTTGCACACGACCGGCGGCTATCTCGTCGGCGTCGCCACGACGCACCGCTTGATCTTCGACATCCATCCCGAAAGTGACGTGTATTGGTGCGCGGCCGACATCGGATGGGTCACCGGGCACTCCTACATCGTCTACGGACCGCTCGCGAACGGAACGACGAGCGTTCTGTACGAAGGCGCGCCGGACTTTCCCGACAAGGATCGCTGGTGGTCGATGATCGAGCGCTATCGCGCGACGATTCTGTACACGGCGCCGACGGCGATTCGCTCGTTCATGAAGTGGGGCACCGAGTATCCTGCGAAACACGATCTGTCGTCCTTGCGATTGCTCGGCACTGTGGGCGAGCCGATCAATCCCGAAGCATGGATGTGGTACTGGGAGTTCATCGGCGGTGAGCTTTGTCCGGTCGTCGACACGTGGTGGCAAACGGAAACCGGCATGATTCTTATCACCCCGCTGCCGGGTATCACCCGATTGAAGCCGGGATCCGGTACGAAGCCTTTTCCGGGAGTCGTCGCCGACATCTTCGACGAGAATGGAAAGTCCGTCGGGCCGAACACCGGCGGCTCGCTCGTGCTGAAGCGGCCGTGGCCGGCGATGTCACGCACGATCTGGGGCGATCGGGATCGGTACGTTCAGCAATACTTTTCGAGATTCGGACCGAGCGTCTATCTGACCGGCGACGGGGCGAAGCGGGACGACGACGGGTACTTCTGGCTGCTCGGCCGCATCGACGACGTCATGAACGTGGCAGGACACCGTCTGTCGACGTTCGAAATCGAATCGGCTTTGGTCGACCATCCTGCGGTGGCAGAAGCCGCCGTTGTGTCGCGGGCCGACGAAACAGTTGGAGAAGCGATCGTCGCTTACGTCACGTTGAAGGCGTCGGAGCACGGCGACGAGGCACTCATTGCGGATCTGCGCGAACACGTCGCAGAGAAGATCGGCAAGATCGCGCGACCGCACGGCATCATCCTCACCGACGATCTGCCGAAGACTCGTTCGGGAAAGATCATGCGAAGGCTCTTGCGCGACGTGGCCAACGGACGCACCCTCGGCGACGTCACTACACTTGCGAATGCGGACGTTGTCGACCAGATCCGCACACTCGCTGCCTCGGCGCCGGCTGAGGAATAAGAGCACCTTCTCGTTGACAAACGGCACGTCCGGTGGGAACTCACTGCGGCAGGCGAAGGTGCCAGTCGGTTTCCCGTTGATACGCGCTTCCGAGAGCAACGAGCGTCTCTTCCGAGTGTGCGGTACCGATCAGCTGCGCGCCGACCGGCATGCCTTCGGGGGTGAACCCGACGGGAAATGCCAGCGCGGGAAAACCGGCGATGTTGACCGGCGCGGAATATCGCGCCATTCCTGCGCGTGCGTCGAGCTCGCCGCCTTCGACCTCGATCGAAGTCGCGTCGACCCGCGGGGCGGCGTAGGGCGTCGCCGGGGCGAGCAAGACGTCTGCTTCATCCATCACGCGGCTCCAATCGGCCCGCGCGGCGTCCACCGTGCCGCGACGATCTTCGAGCGGTGCGCGTGGAAGGCCGAACAGAAAGGCAGTTTCGGGATCGACCCGATCGTCACCGACGAGATCCTGGTACTCCTCGCCGAATTCCGCCAGGAGCATCACAACGGCCGCCCACGAAAGATCGATGCTCGGCCCGGCAACGCGTTGCACGTTCACGCCGAGATCCCGGAAGACGGCAATTGAATCCTCCACTCGCGCGCGCACGTCGGGATGGCACAAAGTAAAGAAGCTGTCGGGAATTCCGACTCGTAGATCATGCAACGGGCGCGGCGGCGGCGGCGCCCGATCGGCGATGACCCGGTGGACAAGCCCGCAGTCTTCGGCCGACACCGCGATGGGACCGGCGCTGTCGGTCGATCTGATGAACGGCATCGCTCCTTGCATGCTCACGGCCGCGTAGGTCGTCTTCAGCCCAGTCGTGCCGCACCACGACGACGGATGACGGATCGAGCCGAGTGAGTCCGATCCCATCGCGAAAGAGACCGCTCCGCCGCCGACCGCTGCGCCGGATCCGCTCGAGGAGCCGCCCGGCATTCTGCCGTCACCCCACGGGTTGCGCACCGGCCCGAACGAGGAAACAAGGCCGGTGCCGCCACACGCGAGCTCGTGCTGGTTCGTTTTGGCGACGATGATCGCCCCCGCTTCGCGTAGCCGCCGGACGACGGCGGCATCGTCGGTTGCGACGCGGCCCATGTAGGCGCCGCAGCATCCGGTCGTCGGCGCGCCGGCGACGTCGTACAGCTCCTTGATTGCGATCGGAACGCCGCGAAGCGGTCCGGCCGGGGCAGACGAAGCAAGCTCTTTTGCGCGCACGAAGGCCTCGTCTTCGAAGATGTGGGTGAAAGCGTTCAGACGCGCCTGGATGCGCGTGATAGTTTCACAGGTCTCCTCGAGGAGGTCCACGGGTGACTGTTGTCCACGTGCAACCGATCGCGCTTGGGCGATTAGCGTGCTTTTGCCGTTTGTCATCGGGCCATCCTATGCAGGGGCGGCCCGCGTAACGAAAGAGGCGAGTTACAGTACTGCGCAACACCGCTGAACTCGGGGGATTGCATGGTCGTCATCGATCGGGCGTTGTGCCCTGTTCTTATCGGGCGCGAAGAAGAGCTCAGCACGCTCGAAGACGCGCTGCTCGCCGCCACGCGCGGCGAGGGACAGGTTGTGCTTCTCGGCGGTGAGGCAGGTCTGGGCAAGACGCGCATGGCGACCGAGCTCATGCGCCGGGGCGAGTCACTCGGATGCACCGTGCTCATCGGAGGATGTTCGGAAGCCGAACTGGCGCTTCCGTACCTGCCGCTCCTCGAAGCAATCGGGAACTACCTGGCCGGCGCGGATCTGGTGGCGCTCCGCGAGCGGCTCGGCTCGGCGGTTCGCGATCTCGCTCAACTGTTCCCCCAGTTCGCGCTCGACGGCGACGCGGGCGGCGACCGCGACTCTACCCAAGCCAAGGTTCGTCTGTACGAGGGCCTTTTCACGCTGCTGCGCGTCCTCGCAGAAGAGCGTGCCGTGCTGCTGACGATCGAAGACTTGCATTGGGCGGATCCGTCTACGCGCGAGGTGCTCGATTACCTGACACGGCGGCTCCGCGGCGCGCGCATCATGCTGCTGGGAACGTACCGTCGCGACGAGCTCCACCGGAAGCATCCGTTCCTTCCGGTGTTGCAAGGCTGGCGCCGGTCGGGCATCGCGCAAGTCGTCGAAATCGAACCGTTGCCGTCGACCCAGGTGGCCGACATGATTCGCGCAATTTTCGACTTGGATCTCGTGACGCCGGACTTCCGGGACCTCCTCTACGAGCGGTCCGAAGGGAACCCGTTCGTCCTCGAGGAGATGCTGAAGGAAGCCATCGACCGGGGCGACATGTTTCGCACGGCCACGGGGTGGGAGAGCAAGGAGGTTGCAGATCTGCGAATCCCGCAGAGCGTTGCAGACAGCATCCTGCTTCGCGTAGAGCGGCTCAATCCGGACCACGCGGAGGTCCTCCGGGCCGCGTCGGTTCTCGGCGCCATGTTTGATTATCCGACACTTCTTGCGCTTTCCGGCTCCGACGAGCTCGTCGTGAAGGATGCTTTGCGTGAGTGCATCGCGCAACAGCTGATCGTCGAAGACCCCTCTATTCCGGGCCGGTATCGCTTTCGGCACGCCCTAACGCGTGAATCCATTTACGAAGATTTGATCCAGCCCGACCGGCGGTCGCTGCACGCGCGTGCCGCCGAGGTGCTTGCCGCCGAACCGGCAACGCCCCCGGCCGAGCTTGCGCGGCACCTGCTGGCAGCCGGCCGTGTGGTCGATGCGGCGCCGCACTGCATCCGAGCCGCAGAGGACGCGCTCGCGCGATTTGCGTTCGATGAAGCAATCGAGCTCTACGAACGCGCGCTCCCCGGCATCCTCGACGACCTCGGGCGCGGAAAGTTGCTTTGCGAGATTGGCAAAACCTTGTGGCGCACGACGAAACCGACGTCCGAGCGCTACTTGCAGGAAGGCATCGCCGTCCTTGAGGGAGCCGGTGCCGACGTCGATATCGCGCGGTACCGATTGGTGCTCGGGCGAGTCTATTGGGAACGCGGAGATCCGGACGCGGCGCGAAATGAATATGAATCCGCCCTTCCGGTTCTCGAAGCGGCGGGACCGAGTGAAGACCTTGCCGTTGCGTACATCCGCCTCGCGGGATTGCACGCGTTTGATCTCGAGAGCAAGGAGGCGCGACGCCTCGCAGGTCTCGCAAAGGACATCGGAACGATGATTGGGTCTGACGTCGCGCTTCTGTTCGCGAGCCTCTTCGACGGAATGGGAATGATCTGGGAAGGGAACATCGACGGCGGCCTTGCAGTGATCGATGCGAGCGAGCGCCGCGCGACCGAGCTCAACCTCGACTGGGTATCCGCGAACGCTGCAGCGAATGCCGTCTTATTACGCGTCCCCGTATTGCGTGCGTCCGAAGTCGGCGACCTCATGAAGATGTTTAGCAATCGCCCATGGGGCATCGTGTACACCGGGTTCATGGAATACGTCGAAGGGTCGATGCTTTACGCGATGGGTGACCTGGACGGCGCCATCATGCGCCTCCTCGAGTCGCAGGAAGCGCTTCTTCATCAAACGTCGTTCATGGAGCCGTGGTGTCGCGGCGTAATGGCGCAGGCGTACGCTGAACGCGAAGAGTTTGATCGCGCGATGGAAGTGTTACCGGCTACGTCGGATGCGCGTCACCGGCACGAGCTTTTGTGGTTCGCAACGAATGGGATTCGCGTGTACATGGGCGCCGGCGACGCCGATAAGGCAGCGAGTGTGGCATTCAGCGTGTGCGACAACGGACGGTTCATCAACGGTTTTCGCGCACTCGTGCCGGAGGCGGCCGCCGCTTTTATCGCCTCGGGAAATATCGACGCCGCATCTTCCTTTACCGACGCGTGCGGCAACGAGCCCGACCGGGAACGTCCCTACATGGAGCTCGCCCGCGGACGCGTGGCTCTTGCGCGAGGGGATGCCGAGAGGGCTCGCCAGCACCTGGAGAACGCAGCCGACGGTTTCACGGCGGCGCGCTACCTCCTCGACGAGCAGCGGGCACGTCTCGACCTCGGGCGGGTGCTCGCCGAGGTGGGCGAGCGAGATGCAGCCGTCTCCGAGCTCGAAAATGTGCTTTCACTTGCTCGAAAGAGCGGAAGCACGCTGATGGAGCGGCAAGTACGCGCTGCGGCGGCCGAACTCGCCGTCGAGCTCACCGAGCCCCAGAACGACCAAAGCATTCAGCCTGCGGTGGACGCGCGGGATTTGAAAGATGCCACCGAGCGTCTCGTTACGGTGATGTTCGCGGACGTACGCGGCTACACGGCGATGACGACGCAAACCGCACCACACGAGCTGGCCGAGAAGGTCGGCGCTTTTCACCGGTGGGCCCAACGCGAAATCGAGCGCCGGCACGGGCTCGTCGACAAGTTCGCCGGCGATGCCGTCATGGCGACGTTCAACGTCTCTGGACGAAGCCTCGATCACGCGCTGCATGCGGTGCAGGCTGCCGTGATGCTGCAAGACAAGGCGGTGGCGGCGAAGCTACCCGTCGGCGTCGGCATTGCGGTCGGACCGGCGATCGTCGGCCGCCTGACCGAGGGGGCCAACGTCAGCGTTCTTGGAGAGGCCACGAATTTGGCTGCGCGCTTGCAAGCTCAAGCGCAAGCCGGCGAGATCTTGCTCAGTGAAGAAGCGTTCCGCCGGGTGCGCACATGGATCGACTCGAGCGCGATGACGTGCGAGTCGGTGCTCCTGTCATTGAAGGGGTTCGAAGGCGAAGTCAAGGCTTTCGTCATTCGTCGGCAGCCGTAAGTTAGAGTGCGGCCGTGGCCAAGGATAGCTCCAACAAAACGCCGAGCAGCTTCTTCAAGAATTGGCGTTCCTACGACGCATCGTTCGGCGAGAAGGTCAGGCTCTCGCTCCGAAACCGCCTCACGCTCAAATCGCTCGTGAAAGGGTGTTGCGATCACCCCGGCGAACCCGGGTGTTGAAAGGGCGCTCCCGAGCCCGGTCGGGCTCACGAGCACTAGAACGGCGCACAGGGGGTAGATAAGCCCGCATGGGAACAACCGCCGCGCAAAACGTGTCCTACTGGATCGACTCGACTGAGCAGACGTCCTACCCCTCTTTGCAGCAGACCCGCGCGGACGTCGTCGTGGTCGGTGCCGGGATAACCGGCTTGACCGCGGCGTACCTTCTCGCATGCGACGGCTTGAGAGTCGTCGTCGTCGAGGCCGGGCGCGTGTGCGCCGGCGCGACCGGATTCACCACCGGGAAGGTGACCAGCCAGCATCACCTCATCTACGCAAAGATGGTGCGACGAAACGGCGTCGATCGCGCAGCCGCATACGCCGACGCGCAGCAAGCGGCGATCGAGCGCATCGCCGCGATCGCAGAAAAAGAGGAGATCGATTGCGATGTTCGCCGCGCGCCTTCGTTCGTGTATACCGACGAGCCGGCGCGCGTGCGCGACTTGGAGGCCGAGCTGGAGGCAGCGCACCATTTCGGCCTTCCGGCCGCGATAGTCGAGGGTGACATCGGCTTGCCGTGGAACGTGACCGCCGCGCTGCGTTTCGATAACCAGCTTCTCTTTCATCCTCGGAAATACTGCCTGGGGCTGGCCGCCGCGATCGTGCGCCGCGGAGGCTCGATCGCCGAAGAAACCCGCGCGGTAGATGTCCGTCAGGGCGACGATTGCGTCGTGAAAACGACGCGCGGTGACATTCACGGAGACTTCGTCGTTGTTGCCACGCAAGCGCCATTCCTGGATCGCGGCGTGTTCTTCGCGCGAATGAAACCGGTTCGGTCGTATGCCATAGCCGCGCCGTGGGACGATCCGCCCGACGGCATGTATATCAGTGCCGAGCAGCCGACGAGGTCGGTACGGCCGCATTTCGGCTCCGACCGCACGATTCTGATCGTCGGGGGCGGCGGGCATCCGACGGGACGGCGTGAAGACACCGAGGGCGAATACGCAGATCTCGACCGGTGGGCAGCGGATCGGTTCGGCATGGCGCCTGAGTGGCGATGGTCCGCGCAGGATTTCATCGCTGCAGACGGCGCGCCTTTCATCGGTCGTATTACGTCCGGATCGAAGCGCATCTTCGTTGCCACCGGATTCGCCAAGTGGGGAATGACGAACGGCACTGTCGCAGGCATGTTGATCACGGATGCGATCGCGGGTCGTGAGAACTCTTGGCGGGACGCGTTCGATTCGACTCGTATCGACGCAGCGAAGTCCGCCCGCATTGTGATGTCGCAAGGGTTGGAAACGGCGAGGTCCTGGGTCGGCGACCGGCTGACGATGCTTTCGTCTCGCGAAGTTGAGTCACTCGAGGCCGGCAACGGCGCCGTCGTCCGAAACGGCGGACAGTCCATTGCGGTGTTTCGCGACGACGAGGGTCGGCTGTCGGCGGTGAGCGCTCGCTGCACGCACCTCGGATGCATTGTTCATTTCAACAAGGCGGAACGAACATGGGACTGTCCTTGTCACGGATCACGGTTCGGGACCGACGGCCGCGTGATCGACGGTCCCGCGACAAAGGATCTCAAACGGCTGCCCGCAGACGAAACCGTCGCGCTCGAGCACGGCCGCACATGAAATAAGGGGCGCCGATGAGCGCGGATCTGGAGGCTTTGCGGGCGAGTTGCAACCGGGCTTTGAATTGGCACGGTAATCGAACCGTCGCCGAGTATCTTTCGGAAATCCCCACCGATTTGGGCATCGACCGGTACGGCGCGGGTGGCGCAGTTGAAGCGCTCGAGGAGGAAATACGCACCGTCCTCGACAAGCCTGCGGCAGTGTTCATGCCGAGCGGAACCATGGCCCAGCAGATCGCACTTCGGATTCACGCCGACCGGCGCGGGCGCACAGCCTTTGCTTTTCACCCCACGTCGCACCTCGAGTTGCACGAGGAGAAGGCGTACGAACGTATGCACCGACTCCACGGCGTGCCGGCCGGCGAAGTGGATCGTTTGCTGACCCTCGCGGATCTGTCGTCGATCGCAGAGCCGCTGGCCGCGTTTTTGTTCGAGCTGCCGCAGCGCGAAATCGGTGGACTGCTTCCGGCCTGGAACGAACTCGAGGAGCAAGTCGCGCTGGTTCGCGACCGCGGAGCCGCCGTGCATGTGGACGGTGCGCGCCTGTGGGAATGCACGCCGTACTACGGCAAGTCGCCGGCCGAGATCGCAGCGTTGTTCGACACCGTGTACGTGTCCTTGTACAAGGGCCTCGGAGGTCTCGGCGGCTGCTGCCTCGCCGGCCCGGAAGACGTCATCGACCAAGCGCGCGTGTGGCGCCGGCGGCACGGCGGGACCTTGTGGGCGCTGTGGCCGTATGCGGCTTCGGGACTCGCCGCGTTGCGCAAACGGCTGCCGTTGATGCCGCGTTACTACGAACACTGCCGCGCGATCGCGGCCGCGCTCCGCGACATTCCGAACGTCGAGATCGTACGGGACCCGCCCCAGACACCGATGATGCACCTTCACATTCGATGCGATGAGACGAAGCTGCACGACGCCATGCTCCGCCTGGCCAAGGAGGAAGGCATTTGGACGTGGCCCGACTCGGCGGCCTCCACGACGCCGTCGATTCGGATCGTGGAGCTCACGACGGGTGACGCGACGATGACCTTCGCTCCGGACGAAGTAGCGAAGATCATCGATCGTCTCGTCAACGCGTGAGGAGCCTGCTCTTGGCGTCCTACGCGCTTGCCCCGGATCGGTCGCGCTCTTCGGCCATCCGGGCAAGGTTCTGCATGTTCTTTCGTATCGAGCGGTTGATCATGAGCTTGGTCATCGGCCTGAACCACGGCGTCAACCAGTACGGCGTGTAGTTTTGCGGCCAGACGTCGCAGGTGTACGAGATCGTGCCGTCTTGCCGGATGCTGTAGCGGTGTGCGAAACGAGACAGCAGCGTCTTGCCGTGCTTCCGCAGAAGCTTCGAGTCCGAATCGAAACCGAACGCGCGTCCCGGATCCGCCACGACCACCGTAAGGCGGTCCTGAAACGTCATGGAGCCATTGGCGCCGGTCGAAGAAAATTGCGCGCCGACGCCGAGTCGTCCCCCGGGCGCGTCCATCGTGAGAAGGCGAAACTTCTTGTTCGGCGCCTGCTCGCCTGCCCAGGTCAAATGTGTCTCCAAATCGGAGAGGACGTCGTAGACCGCATCGTGCGAGGCCTTCGCCGGCACCGAGGCGCTGAACGTGATGATCGGCTGCGTGTTTTTCATCGCCTTCCTCCTTTTTTCTTCGCTCGTGGTTTCGAGTATTTGTTGGCCTTGCCGCCCCAGTCGAGCATCACGCACGGCTCGTCGCCGACAACCCAGGCGTCGTGGCCGGGCCGGATCGACAGAGCATCTCCCGGTCCGATCTCGACGGTCGAGCCGTCGTCGGATTCAACGTGCAACCGGCCCGCAAGCATGTAACCGACGTGATGCATCTGGCACCGATCCGTCCCAACGAGCGGGCGGACATCGTTCGACCAGCGCCACCCGGGCTGGAATGTCGCGAGCCCTATCGGAACACCTTCGACCTTCACTATCTGCTCGGAGCCATTCGGAAACGTCGCCGTCGCGTCCGGCACCCCAAAGCTTTTTGCGAAAACAGCCATCCTTCCTCCCTTCGTCGTTGTGCACGCCAACTCTAGGGAGGTCCGGCCGTCACGTCATGAGGACTTTTCCTCAGTGCTGTACGGGTTCGAGTGTCGCCAGCATTCCGTGCTGCATGGCGAAGAGTGTCGCGGTCGAGCGGCTCGTGGCGCCGATCTTTGTGTAAATCCGCTCCACATGGTTGCCGGCGGTTTTTGGCTTGATTCCGAGCACGCTCGCGACGTGACGCGTCGTTGCGCCGCGTGCAATGAGAATGAGCACCTCGACTTCTCTCGGGGTGAGTCCCGCAGGAGCAGAGGGCGGGCCGGACGTCTTATGGCCGGCCACGCCGAGCACGATGTCGACTGCGGCGGCATCCAGCGCACCGCGGCGCGCTTCCGCTCGCAGTTGGGCGGCCGCGTCGCCGGCCTTCAGCGCCGGCCGGTACGGCCGATCCTCCAGCATCGCGTGATAGACGTCGGCCGCCGCGAGGTAACGGCCCAGCAACGGAATGTCCGAACCGCGGATCGCGCGATGGTAGCCGGACCCGTCCAGCCGTTCGTGATCCGACGAAGCGACCGCCGCAAGACCGGCGAGCGCGCCGGGGCGGCGCAGCATGCGCTCCGTGTAGTAGGCGTGGAGGCGGACGCGTTCACGTTCTCCCTGGGTGAGCGCTTCGCGCTTGTCCCAAACCGAGTTCGAGACGGCCGTCCGCCCAAGATCGTGGACGAGTCCGGCTCGGCGCGTCGTGACGACGTCGCGCTCCGGCATGCCTGCCGCCTTCACCGCGCGCGCGGCGAGATCTGCGACGCCGCGGGAATGACCGGAAAACCACGGCGACTTCAGATCGGAGATGTCGGCCATCACTTCGAGCACGGCGTCGAATTCGTCTTCGGTGAGCGGCGGGCGCGGACGCGGTTCGGCGGCGACGACCTGATCCCATGTGGACTCTTCGAGGTTGCCGAGAATCTCATGCGCGTGTTGCGAAAAAACTTTGACGATTGCAGGCGAGAGCATCGTTCCCGAGATCTCTTCCGCCCGCGAGATCGCCCCGTCGACACCGTGAATCCGGTGCGAGACCTCGATGTAATCGGCCAACTGCATGAGGCGAGCGGACATGGGGATCGCATCCGAGGCGACGCCGCGCGGAATACCTTTGCCGTCCCAACGCGCGAACGTGTACGGGAGCGCTTCTCCGACGCCGGGTGGAAGACCGATCCGCCGCGATATTTCGGTCGTCACCGCGCAATGGGCAACGAACGACGCTTCGACGTTCTTGCCTGCGCTCATCACGATTCCCGCCGCAGCGCGCAAGCGTGCAGGCGGCGGACGGCCGCTTCCCGCGCGTCCCAGCATGTAGAACATCTGCGACAGCTGCGACGGGCCGACGTGGAACGCTCCTGAGCGAAAAGCGATGTCGTCCCCGAATATCTCCATGAGCTCGAAGGACTCTCCGGTGCACACGGTTGCGAGTAAGGTGACCCAATACGTCTCTGCGCGCGCATCCTCGTCGAGGTCGAGGCGCTGTGCCATGCGGATCGCGATCAACGTCGCTCGCAACACGTGCTCCATCGGCTGACCGAGCGCGAGGTCGGACGACAGTGAAATCGCCGCGACGAGCTCGGAGAGGCGCGTGCCGGACGCATGCGGAGGAGCGGCGGTCGCTTTCTGTGGAACCTGCGAGCGTTTCGCCATCGCTATGCCAGCCTACCGGGTAGGCAATAACCCGTTCCGGGCGAGCACCTCGTGGAGATCGCGCCCGGCCGGCTCGCTGACGCGTTTTGGTGCCCCTAATCCAAACGCTTTCGAACCCAGAAGTAGCAGTCCAGATAGCGCGACTGTTGGAAGGCTGACCGGGTTTCGAGTTTGGCGCGAATATCCCTCCGGGACCGTCCCAGCACATCTGAACGCCTGATCTCTGTGTTCGGACCGGCACCCTCACTAAATGATAGCGATGTAATTACAGTGCCGTCAGGCGTTCGTTTTTCCCATTCTAGCCGATTCGTCTGTTTCACTGCATACTGAATCAAAACAGGCATCGCGAAAGGAGAAGCATGTCCTTCCCCGCCACAGAACAATTTGAAAGGCCTCGAGAGCTGCACTCAGCTGTAATCGTGGGATCGTTTCGCAGAAATGCAAAGAGAATTCATGCCATCGCGGAGAACTTCCGACAAGGCGGGATAGACGTCAAGTGGCCGCTCTGGGAACAGGCTCCAGAGTTTGAGGATCCAATGGCGGGATTCCCGAGAGATCGATCCGACCCGAAGGATACTAGCGAAAAGCAATTGGAACAGCGTGTCCTTGAAGAAGGTATTGCGGTTGCTTGCTTCGTGTACCTGGCAAACGCTAACCGCTACTTCGGGCAGGACACGACTTTCGAGCTCGGCTGGGCTTCCGCCCTGGGAGTGCCAATTTACACGTACGAACGAATGAACGAAGACAATCCTGTCGTCGCTCATAGGGTTAATGGAGTCAGAACGCCGCAAGAATTGATCGATAAGGTGCGCGGCGGAGCTTGTCCTTGCGTAACGCGGCAATACGACACACAGCGGGTTATCGAAATGCTCACGCTCCGCTTGCCGGGAGCTTTCTCGCCGCAGTTTCCATCGTTGCCGCCCAACTCAGAAACGCGTGGCGAGAATCAAGCCGGCAAAGGCTCCGCCATTTGAGATGAAGGAGCGCCACCTCTTGGGTGGCGCTCCTGTGTCAGTTCGTCTTGGCAGGAACTCCAACGCGAGACTGACCATAGCACTGCCTTTCGCGACTTAGGAGGGATGAGTTACCAACGACATCCTCGATGCACCGTATAACGTCCGATCCTATGTGATTGCGAAGGACTTCCCCATGGTCTTTCAGCGCGGATTTCGCTGAACGAATAAGAAAGTGCGACAGCACTCCAGAATCACTGAAGTACGCAGTGAACCCTGGAGCTACTTGAACTCCAGCCGTGCGTTCCAGAGGGCTGGGTGAGAGAACTGCCCACACGCGGTCCATGCTCACGTCGTACTCAAAACTCAGTTTGCGCCTCTGCCAGAGGCTCAATATCTTCGCCATTCGATGCCCTCCTTCTGGGGAAGGAAGCCCCGATCCGCAGGGCGCCGGACCCACAACTACATCGATGCGGGCGGCTCAGACTCTCAAAGCGAGCAATCCAAGACGCCGGCCTCCATCCTTTGCAGGTCAGCCTCGACGCGGTGACGATACATCCGGGATTTCAACAAGTCCAAGTCGTGATTTTTGCGGCTCGCGGACTCTCGATTCGCTGGAACAACTCGCGCGCGCACTTGAGAGAAGCATCCGCGCCTATTTGAGGGAGTATTTCCTGCGACGCGAACGCGACCTCCAACTTACTTATGCGCTTCAATGAGGGAAATGTCAACGATATCTTTGTCCGATGCTCGTAGCCGCTTCCACTCCAATACCTGATCCAATCTGACGTAGGGAATACCTTCGATGAGCTCAGCTTCTTCAATCAACTGAGACACGGACTTAGACAGCGGCGGATGCCAGCCACTGAGTATTTCGATATCGCCAACCTGGATGCGGGAGAGACCATTTTCGTGCAGGTGCGCATTGTATCGCTTGGTGAGCTGGCTCCACAGCTCTTCGGTGACGATTACGTCCAAGTCGCGTGGGTCCCGTAATCCACGAACGGCGAGCGGACCACTGCCGAAAATGGCCCAATTTCCCTCCAGAAGATCCAAATCGGGGATCTGATCAAGCAAGTGATGCAGGCGGCTCATTGTCGCACTCCGATATCTGATTCAAACCTTTCAGTTGGTTGAGATTATGAATCGTTGATACACCAGTCAATTTGGCCGGTCCCGAAACTCATAGTTCACAGCCAAAGCAACAATGTAGTTCGAAGATTTCGAGGGGGCCGCGCACGCCTAACCCGCGTCGCATTTCGCAAATGCTACGGCAATCTTTAATCATCTGGGACTGCCACCAGTTCAGTTGACTCGTAGCTTGTGAACCTCTTCATGCTGCAGCCGCCAAACTGTAGACGGTCTCGAACTCTATCGGCGTGAGACGACCGAGGCGTCGCTGGCGGCGACGTC
>JAIVGO010000098.1 GCA_020201525.1 Actinomycetota bacterium
GCCCTCGATGAAGTCCGGATCCGCCTGGGTCTTGGAATACCCGACGACTTTTTCGATCTCCGGCTCGGTCACGTATGCGCCTTGGATGCGTTGCGGTTTCGACATGCCGCCGGGAAGGAAGAGCATGTCGCCGAATCCGATGAGCTTGTCGGCGCCGCCTTGGTCGAGCACGACGCGGGAGTCGGCCGCGCTGGCCGTTGCGAACGCGATCCGGCTCGGAATGTTGGCCTTGATGAGTCCGGTGACGACGTCGACCGACGGGCGCTGCGTCGCGACGAGCAAGTGGATACCCACGGCGCGCGCCATCTGTGCGATGCGACAGATCGCGTCTTCGACGTCGCGCGGCGCAACCATCATGAGGTCGGCGAGCTCGTCGATCACGCACAGGATGTACGGCATCGTGTCGGTCACCGCCATGCCGTTGTGCTTCACGGTTCCGCCTAGCACGGCCGCGTTGTACGAATCGATTTGCCGCTGTCCCGCGCGTGCGAGATCCTCGTAGCGCGATTCCATCTCTCGCACGACCCAGCCGAGCGCTTCCGCCGCGCGTTTCGGATGCGTGATGACCGGCGAGAGCAAATGCGGCGCTCCGTTGTAATGCGACAGCTCGACGCGCTTTGGGTCGACGAGAAGCAAGCGAACTTGATCGGGCGTCGCGCGCATGAGGATCGACGTCAGCATCGTGTTGATGCACGTCGACTTGCCGGCGCCGGTCGCGCCGGCGATCAGCAAGTGCGGCATTTTCGTCAGGTTCACGAGCACGCCGTTGCCGGAGATGTCTTTGCCGAGCCCGACGACCATCGGATGGACGTCGTCTTTTCCTTCCGGCGATTCGAGGATGTCGCGAAGCGTCACGAGCTCGCGTTCGCGGTTGGGAACCTCGATGCCGACTGCCGAGCGCCCCGGGATCGGGGCGATGATGCGCACGTCCGGCGTCGCGAGCGCGTAGCGAATGTCGTTGCCGAGCGACGTGACGCGGTTCACCTTCACGCCGGGAGCGAGCTCGACCTCGAAACGCGTGACGGTCGGACCCCGCGTGACGCGGGCAACGGTCGCCTCGACGTCGAACTCGCGAAGCGTCGCCTCGAGCACGCGGATCGTTTCGTTCGTGCTCTTGCCGCCGGCCGCCGCCGGGCCGTGGCCCGGGCGAAGGACCGATAGCGGCGGCACGACGTACGGCGTGCGCGGCACAGGGGGCGCCGGCGCGAAGGAGTCCCCGCCGGGCTCCTCCTCGTCCTGTTCGTTTTCGGTCTCTGTCTCGGTGAGATCGAGCACCTCGGGCGCGGGTGCCGGGAGGATCACGATCTCCTCGGTCGGGTGATCGACGACGGCGTGGGTTGCGCGCGCACGTTTGGGCTTCGCGTCTTCTTCGACGGGCTGAAGCGCGGCGCGCCGTTCCGGTGCGGCGGTTTCGGCCGAAGCGCGGGCGCGCTGCGCGAGGGCGGCCCAGCGCTCGCGCAGCGCCTCTCCCGCACGACGAACGGGTGTCTTCGTCAGCACGAGCAGTCCGATGATGCCGAGCGCGATGAGCGTGACGAACGCGCCGTACGGAGACAGCAGCCCGCGAAGGGGGCCCGCGACCATCGCGCCGATGATGCCGCCGGCCCGGCGGAGCTTGTCGGCGCCGCCGGTCACGTCCGGCGTGCCGAGCATCAGATGCCACAGCCCGATGACCGACAGCGACGTGATCGTCAGGCCGATGACGGTGCGCGGCCGGTCCGGTCCCGGGCGCATGACGAACATGGCATAGGCGAGGTACGCGAACGCGGCCGGCGCGAGCAATCCCACCCGCCCGAACAGCCCGCGAAGCGCCAAGTCGAGGAAGCGGCCGAGCGGTCCCGCGGCGTGAAACCAAATGCCGAGCGCGCACACGAGCGCGAACAGCGCGAGGCCGATGCCGTAGGCATCGCCGAGATGCGGGCCCAGCGCGGAGCGAACTCCGTGCGCGATCGAGCCTTTCTTTCCCCCAGACGATGTACGCCCCCGCTTCGGCTTGGCCACGAGTGCCCTCCGGGTGCGGGGATGTGCTTCGTTCCTACGTCAAACCGAGCTTCTTCAAAACTCTTGCGACTTGGTCCCGCTCTTCCTTCGTCGCGCCGACGAGCGGCAAGCGGAGCGGTCCGGCCGGAAGCCCGACCATCTCGAGCGCGGCTTTGAGCGGAATCGGGCTTGCGGTGATGAACAGGACCTCGAACAGCGGCCGAAGCTCGTGATCGATCGCAGCGGCGTGCTCGACGTCGCCCTTGCCGTGGGCGGCGATCATCTCGGCGATGCGATCACCGACGAGATGCGACGCAACGCTGACCACTCCTTGCGCGCCGACGGCGAGCATCGGAAGCGTCAGCGCGTCGTCGCCGGACCAAATCGTGAACGACGGCGCTTCGGCTGCGAGCTTCGCGGTGCCGGCCGGATCGCCGGCCGCATCCTTCACGCCGATGATGTTCGGCACGCGCGCGAGCGCGACGAGCGTTGCGTGTTCGATCTTCTTCGCCGTGCGACCGGGGATGTCGTACACGATCACCGGCAACTCGACGGATTGCGCAATTGATGTGAAATGTTCTAGTAGACCGGATTGCGGTGGTTTGGAGTAATAGGGTGTCACGAGCAGTAGGCCGTGCGCGCCCGCTTCCGCGGCCATCTCCGAAAGCTCGATCGATTCTTTCGTCGAATACGTTCCCGTGCCGGCGATGACTTGCGCGCGCCCGCGCACCGATTCGACGACTGCGCCGAGCAGATCGCGCTTTTCTTCGAACGTGAGCGTCGGCGACTCGCCCGTCGTTCCGCAGATCACGAGTGAATCGCTGCCGTGCGACACGAGGTGCTGCGCGAGTGTGGCGGCACCTTCGAGGTCGAGCGAGCCGTCGGCGTGAAACGGCGTTGCCATCGCGGTGATGACCTTGCCGAACGTCATCGTTTTCTCCGATCTCGCGAGAACACCAGGACGGTTCACGCTACCGCCTGGCACGGCATGCTACCAGGGATTGTTGCTGCTGGGGCACAGTGAGGCTCGTGTTCAACATGTGAAACCGAAAAAAACACCCCACCTGCCCTCCAGAGCGCCTTGTCCGAATCCGACCGGACGATGCCGGGCAACTCTTCGGCGCGCGTTTCACGTTCGGCGCCGCGTCGTTGTGAAAGATGATCGGGACGAGGTGTCGTGAAATGGCTTTGTGCCGTTTTGCTCCGAGAATCCCTTGTCGACAGCGAAAAAAGACGTTGGAGCGACAGGAGGAAGCGCTCTCGCACCGAATTGGATGCGGCGAGGAGAGGAGATGACAATGATCACTTGGGTACTGATGGAAGAGCCCACCTCAGCGGTGAAGCGGGCGCTCGAAATGCTCGAAGAGCGTGTCGGTTCCGACGCCGAAGTCATGTGGCTTTGCCCCGAGCTTTCTGAGCCGGTCCAGGAGTAGCTAACGCGGTTCGCCCGCCGATTGGCGTTTGCGTTCCGCCCGCCGCTCAGCTTCTAGTCGTTCCAGATCCACGTTCGAAAAGTCCACGTACCGCATGAATCCCGCCACCGTTTTGTGACCTGCCACGTCCGCGATCAGCCTGTGCATTTCTTGCGCAATTGCCCGATAGCTTCTGTGTCCTTGGGGACTACTGCGCAATTCGATCAAATGCATTGCCTCGCGTGCATTCATTTGCATGACGTATCGGATTTTGTACGCCATGCAAACCGCGTATTGTGACTGATCCGGCAGGATTGGATATAAGCGATCCCACAACTGCGCCGATTGCGCCATCGCCTCGTCGAACGCTTTCCCAAAGCCGGCTTCGTCCGCTTCCGGCGGCCGGTCGTATCCGTGTCTCGCCGACAAAGCCTGCCACTGAATGGTGAGCATGCGGTGTCTCTGCAAGTCGCGGAAAGCCGCATAGTCGCTGAGGACGTCGAAGCGGTAATCGATGCGCTCGAGGCCGCGCCCGGGACGATGCCGGCGATTCTGCCTGTCCCCCACGTAGGCGCGCACGACGCGCATGCGGTCTTCGGCGCTCATTTTCTTTGCGATTTCCAGCAGCCGGTCGTCGGGCAGGTCGCTGCTGTCGTACAGCATCGCGGCGACGAGCTTTTCCTCCGCGTCCGGATCCCAGTCGGTGAGCGAAACGGTCGGGACGCCGGCCGGCTTCTCGTCGCCGTCCAAGCCGCCGAGCAGCTCCTCGCTGAGATCCCGCATCCGGTTTTTGGTGTTCGCGAAGTACTCCGACCAGACGCCGCCGCGGTCGGGCTGGTCGACCCGCACGAGGAACGCGGGGATCACCGTTCGTAGCTGGGCCAGCATCTTGCTCGCCGTCTCGCGCGCTTCCGCCAACGGGTCGGACTGCATCTTGAGGAGCATCTGCTCGTAGGACTGACCACTCGCGTAGATGCCGACGTTGCTCACGGTCGCAGCCGGCAACATCCCGCGAAGCGCGTCGAGTACTTTCGCCTTGATCGTCGCTTTGTACACGCGATCCGGGTCGTTCGGGTCTTGGGGAAATTCTTTGCCGAACCAGTCGTATGTGGGCGCGATTAATGAGGAGTAAATGGAAAAGATGGAATCGAGCGTTTCTTCGTACGCTTCTCCGTGCTCGCTGCGTGCGATGTCGGGGTCTTTGTAATAACGCCACCTTCCACCCGGCTTGTCGTCGTAGGCGATGTAGCGCGTGGACTGTTCCAGGTAGCCGGCGAGACGGCCGCGCTCCAAGATTTTCGTCAGGAGGTTGCTCGCTTGCTCGACTGCTATGTGCGCGCCGCCGAGCTGCGCGACCGAATCATCGCCGTACTCGATGAAGATCCGGTCGTAGAGCTCTGCGGCTTTTTCCGCACCGGCGGCTGCGCCCTCGGGGAGCGGCTCGCCGCGGTAGAACTCGTCGAGGAAGAGACGTCTGAGAGATTTCGGCGTCCGCGAGTAACGCGCGAACAGCGCACCCTTCACGACCTCCGGCAGGTTCGTGAGCGCGAACACTGGGCCTTCGACGTCGGTGAAATACCGTTCGAGAACGGCTCGCTCCTCGAGCGAGAACTCCTCGACGACGTAGGGATGGGCCACGGGCGAATCCTACCGGTCCGGACGGACACGCTCTCGCCGCGAGCACATGTGTTCCCAACAGAAAATTCCTCACGGGGAGGGAAACATCACCCCAGTCAGCGCCTGCGCCGGCGAGCAGGGAGCCCTTATCGTCGAGAAGATGGCGTGAGGCGCTACCATCCTGAGATGCCGCGTCAACACGAAGCCACGACCCTTTTCCGATGAGCTCCGTCGTCGCGGGGCGTTACGAGATTCTCGAGATAGTCGGGCAGGGAGGGCAGGGCTCGGTTGCCCGTGCGCTCGACCGACGGCACGATCGCATGGTGGCCCTCAAGAGACGCCCTACGGGGTCGGCCGCCTATCGAGAAACACTGTTGCAGGAAACGCGTCTCCTTCTGACGGTACGCCCGCATCCCAGCCTTCCGCTCGTCCGTGAGGATTTCTTCTCCGGGCGCTCGTACTACATCGTCAGCGATTGGGTCGATGGGACGCCGCTGAGCTCCGTCCTACGAGAGCGAGGCGACCCCGGGCTTCCACTCACAACGGTAGTTCGATATCTTTCACAGGTTGCCGACGCTCTTGACCATCTGCATTCGCAGGATCCACCGATCATTCACCGCGACGTCAAGCCCGGCAACCTCATCTTGACCGCAGAAGGACGTATCGTTCTTGTGGACTTCGGGATCGCAGAAGCGAAAGGAAGCGAAGGTGCCCCCACTGGGTCTCGTGGATATGCGCCTCCGGAGCTCACATACGCTGTCATAACACCAGCTGCGGATATCTTCGGTTTCGCGGCGACGGCGTTCACTTTGCTCACCGGCGAACCTCCGAATCCGGCTGTGCGGTGGGACGACGTTGAGGCACCCGTCGCCAAGGCAATCGAGCGCGCCATTCGACCTGGTCTCGCGACGAACCCCGCACGACGGCCGCGAACGGCGTCGACGATCGTGGAAGCGATGCGGGCGTGGCTCGACGCGTCGCCAAGCACCGACGTCGTCAATCTCCCAAGCGGCACAGTCACGTTCGTATTCACTGACATAGAAGGCTCGACGCGTTTGATGGAAAAGCTCGGTGAGCGGACATATGCCGAGGTGCTCAACGAGCATCGCTCGATTATCGAAGCCGCCTTTGAGCGTTGCGGCGGTCGCGTTCTGGAGACCGAAGGCGATGGATCGTTTGCCGTCTTTTCCGGAGGGACCGACGCCGTCGAAGGCTGCGTCGGCGCACAGCAAGAGTTGGCGTCGCGATCTTGGCCCGAATCGATCTCGTTGGCTGTCCGAATGGGGATTCACACCGGTGAGGCCATGCCCGACCGGAACGGCGGATACGTGTCGGCCGCCGTCCACCGCGCGGCGCGCGTTGCGTCGGCGGCCCATGGCGGCCAAGTTCTGCTCTCGGGAACAACGGCCGAGCTCACAGAGGGACGGTTGCCCGAAATAACTCTTCTCGACTTGGGGGACTATCTCCTAAAAAACTTCGACGAACCGATTCGCCTTTTCCAGATAGCAGGACCGGGGCTCCGCCGCGATTTCCCACCCCCGCGCGCCCCGGTTTCGGTACGAACCAACCTCACCGAAGACCGCACCAGCTTCATCGGACGCGCGGCGCAAATCGACGAACTCACGCGACTGCTCACACGCGCACGACTCGTCACGGTCGTTGGTCCTGGCGGCGCAGGGAAGACGCGCCTCGCAATCCAAACCGCGCGCCGATTGATCGGCTCCCGTCCCGACGGCGTTTGGTTCGTCGACCTCTCGAGGATCACCGACGATGCTCATCTTCCTCGGGCGCTGGCCGCGGTCTTCGGGCTCCGCGAACGCCCGGGCGCGTCACTCACCGACATCATCGTCGAACACCTCGCAGAGCTAGACCTCCTCATTCTCCTCGACAATTGCGAGCACGTCGTCGAAGCCGCTGCCGAGGTCGCGGATGCGTTACTCCGTCGGTGCGCGCGCGTCGGCATGCTCACGACGAGCAGGGAGCCGCTCCTCCTTGAAGATGAGCGCGTCTGGGCCATCTCTCCGCTGTCGTTGCCGTCCCAGAACGCAGCGAGCGATTCGGAAGCGGTCACGCTATTCGTCGATCGTGCCCGCATGGCGCGCTCAGATCTTGTGATCGATGACGATGCGCGTACTGCGATCACCGAAATTTGCGAGCGACTCGAAGGGATTCCTTTGGCGCTCGAGCTGGCCGCCGCGCGCGTGTCCTCGCTGGACGTCCGAGAGATCGCGATTGCGCTGGCAAGCCGTATCGATCTCGGTGCCGGTTTTCGTCGCGGCGGGCCAGTCCGTCAGAGGACGCTGGAAGCGACGGTTCACTGGAGTTACTCCATGCTCGACGACCGCGAACGGGTCATCCTTCGTCGCCTTGCTGTTCTTCCGGGCGGCTTCACGGACAGGACGGCTCGACAACTCTTACCGGAAGAGTCCGATCTCGGGCTGATGGAGTCGCTGACGCGCCGTTCCCTCGTCCAGCATGATCCCATCAAAGCCCGCTACCGCATGCTGGAGATCATCCGTCAGTTTGGCCTTGAACGGTTGGAGGCGTCCAGCGAGGAACGGGACTCGTTCGCCGCGCTCATTCGCTGGGCGGTCGACTTCACCGCATCGTTCGACCGCCGTTACCGATCGACCGGTGCAGAGGAGCCGATGGCGGAAGCCGATGAGGAAATCGACAACGTACGAGCCGCTATGGACTACGCGCTTTTACTCGACCCGGCCGCGGCATTGGAGATCTGCATCGGCTCAGCGTTCTACTGGCTCGGCCGCGGTCTCTTTCGGGAGGCGACAGATCGATTCGCAGCAGCTATCGCGGCGGCGGACGGCGCGCCGTTGCCGCGGCGCGCCATTGCGCGCGTTTATGGCTCGTGGAACTTAACCACGATGGGTCGGTTCGACGAAAGCGAGGCGATGCTTCAAGAGGCAGTGAAGCTAGCTCGGAGCGGCGGGGACAGCTTTGCGCTCGCACGGGCACTCAACGCTCTTGGGGTAGTGCAGCACTTGCAAGAGAGGAACGACGCCGCTGAGCCGTACTTGCTCGAGGCACGCACGATCGCATTGGGAACCGACGATGAATTCGCGCTATCTCTTATCGATAACTCACTAGGGGAGCATTACTCCGCCATCGGGGATTACGCACGAGCGCTTCCGTATCTCACATCGTCTGTGGAGCGCTCGCGCCGCATTCGGGATTCGAATCTCGCCGCGGCATTGATCGGCCTCGGTCGAGCGCAAATCGCGCGGGGCTCACGAGAGACCGCGCGTTCACTGATCGAAGAGGCATTGACCCTGGCATCGTCGCTCCGCGACCGCGAACAGGTCGCGCATGCCCTTGAGCTCTGCGCGATGGTCGCAGGAGAATCCGACGCCATGACGGCGGCGGTATTGCTGGGCGCATCCGAGCAGGTTCTTACAGTTAGTGACGCGGTGCGGTCGTGGAATCCCGCATCGCGCCGACGACTGGATCATGCTCTCGAATCGATGCTGGGCGAGGCGCGATTTCGGCGCCTTCGACAGGAGGGATCGGCATTGTCGCTGGCCGATGCCGTACAGCGAGCACGGATTCTCATCGCTCAAGCCCCATCTCCGCCGGCGCCGTAGAACCCTACAGATCCAGCAGATGCTCGAGGCCGTAGGTCACGCCGGGGCGTTTCGCGACTTCCTTGATGGCCAGCAGAACGCCGGGCATGAACGACGCGCGGTCGAAGGAGTCGTGGCGAATCGTCAGCAACTGGCCGGGTGAGCCGAGCAGAACCTCTTGATGCGCGACCAAGCCGGAGATGCGCACGGAATGGATGCGGATGCCCTCGACGTCCCCTCCGCGGAAGGACGCGTCGCCGCCGGCGACGGGGGCGGCCTCGGCGCGCGCCGCAGCGATCTCGTGCGCGCTTTTGGCGGCGGTCCCCGACGGCGCATCGGCTTTCTGGTCGTGGTGCAGCTCGATGATCTCAACCGACGGCAAGTAGCGCGCCGCCGTGGCCGCGAACTTCATCATCAAAACGGCGCCCGTTGCGAAGTTCGGCGCGATGAAGACGCTCGACTCGCCGCCCTCTTCTTCGATGAGCGCGGCGATCTCATCCAAGTTCTCTTGTGTGATGCCCGTCGTTCCGACGACGGCATGGACGGCATGCCGGACACACCAGCGAATGTTTTGCATGACGGCCGACGGATGGGTGAAGTCCACCGCAACGTCCACTTCGGCGTCGGTGAGCGTCTCGAGCTCGTCGGACATCTTGATCTTCGTACCGAGATTGTCCGACCCGACGACCTCGCCGACGGTGCCGTTGTCGCGCACTTCCACAGCGGCGACGAGGTGGAGATCCGGATCGGCGAGCACGGCGCGACACACCTCTCGGCCCATCTTGCCCGCGGCCCCGATCACCCCGACCCTGATCACGGCGCGAGCCTACACTCCTGGGCGAACGAAGTCCGCGAGGTTCTCCTCGAGGTCCGGACCGATGACGGCGAGCGCCCACGGCTGGCGGCCGAGAAGATCGGTCGCCACCGATGTGACATCGTCTGCAGTGACGCCGTCGATCTTCGCGACGATCTCGTCCGGCGTGAGGATCTCGCCGTGACACAGCTCGCCTTTGCCGAGACGGCTCATGCGACCGCTCGTGTCTTCGAGGCCGAGAACGAGATTGCCCTTGAGGTGTCCCTTGCCGCGATCGATCTCTTCCTCCGTGAGCCCGTCGGCGATCACGGAGTCCAGCTCGGCCCGCGTGATCTCGAGCACGTCTCGCGCACGCTCAGGCGCGGTCCCGGCGTAGATGTCGAACGTCCCGGTGTCGGCGAACGCCGAGTGCATGGAATAGATCGAGTACACCCATCCCCGCTTCTCGCGTACCTCCTGGAACAGCCGGGACGACATTCCGCCACCGAGCGCGATGTTCAGCACGCCGAGCGCCCACCGGCGATCGTCGTTGCGCGCGATCCCGCCGGTCCCGTACACGATGTGCGCCTGCTCCGTCTTGCGGGGCACCGAGATGAAGCCGGGGCGAACGCCGGGCGCTTGCTCGCCGGCGCGCACCCCGCGCTGCGGCGAGGGAGGTGCGTCGCGGAAGGCCTTTTCGACGGCCTGGACGATCGCGTCGTGCTGCAAGGATCCGGCCGCCGCGATCACGAGGTTGCCGGGCCGGTAGTGCAGCCGGTAATAGGCGTCGATTTGGTCGCGCGTCATAGCTTGAATCGTTTCGGTGGAACCGAGAACGCGACGGCCGAGCGGATGCGCACCCCACAGCGTCTCGAGGAACACGTCGTGGATGATGTCGTCGGGCTGGTCCTCGTGCATCGAGATCTCCTCCAGCACGACTTGCCGCTCGCTGATCACATCCTCGTCGCGAATTATCGAGTGTTGCAGCATGTCGGCGACCAGCTCGATCGCCATCGAGGCATCCGCGTCGAGCGTGCGGGCGTAGAAGCAAGTGAACTCTTTCGCAGTGAACGCATTCAGCTCTCCGCCGACTTGATCAAACGTGACGGCGATGTCGCGCGCGCTACGCGTCGCCGTTCCTTTGAACAGCAGGTGCTCCAGCCAATGCGTGACGCCCGCGATCTCGTTCGGCTCATCACGCGAACCGACACCCACCCAGACGCCGAGCGTGACGGAACGGACCTCCGGCATCGTCTCCGTGAGGATGCGGATACCGGAGTCGAGATCCGTTCTTTGTACGTCCACTAGTCGGCCGGACCTTCGCCGCCGGGCGCTGGCGCCTCCGACGACGGTGCCGCGCCGGTGCGCGGGCCGCGGTCTTCGCGGCGAGGACGCCGCTCTCCGCGCTCGCCGCGGTCACGTCCGCCGCGTCCCCGGTCACCGCCGCGTCCGCGGTCGCGGTCTCCACCTTCGCGCGGCGCGCGCTCGGGACCGTGATACGGCTCGTTCGTCTCCGGGTCGATCGGATCGAGGGAGATCTTTCCGGTGCGCGCGTCGATCGAGGCAACGAGCACCTCGATCGTATCGCCGACGTTGATCACGTCCTCGACTCTCTCGACGCGCTTCTTGCCGAGCCCGAGCTTCGAGATGTGCAACAAGCCGTCCTTGCCACCCAGCACGTTCACGAACGCACCGAACGGCTGGATGCCGACGACCTTGCCGGTGTACCGGACGTTTTCCTCCGGCATGACGGGCGAGACGATGTTGCGCACCATTTCCAGCGCGCGCTCCGCACCGTCGCCGCCCTTGGAGGCGATGAACACGCGTCCGTCGTCCTCGATGTCGATCTCCGCACCGGTTTCGGCCTGGATCTCCTTGATGTTCTTGCCCTTCGGGCCGATCACTTCGCCGATCTTGTCGACCGGGATGAGCTCCGAGATGATGTGCGGCGCGTGCGGGCTGAGCTCGCTGCGCGGTTCCGAGATGGCCGACCGCAACACATCGAGCACCTGCATACGCGCCTGCCGCGCTTGGTCCAAGGCGCGCACCAGCACGTCGGACGGAATCCCCGTCAGTTTCGTGTCGAGCTGCAGCGCCGTCACGAACTCCTTCGTTCCGGCGACTTTGAAGTCCATGTCGCCGTAGGCGTCCTCCGCGCCGAGGATGTCTGTCAGCGTGACGTATTCGTCCTCGTCGTGAATGAGCCCCATCGCGATGCCGCCGACGAAGTCTCGGATCGGCACGCCGGCATCCAGCAGCGACAGCGTCGAGCCACACACACTCGCCATCGACGTGGATCCGTTGCTCGCCAAAGCCTCCGACACAATGCGGAGCGCGTATGGGAACTCGTCCTCACCGGGAATCACCGGCAGCAGGGCGCGCTCGGCGAGCGCGCCGTGGCCGATCTCGCGACGCTTCGGCCCGCGCATGAAGCCGGTCTCCCCCGTCGAAAACGGCGGGAAGTTGTAATGGTGCATGTAACGCTTCGACTCTTCAGGATCGATCGTGTCGATCATCTGCTCCATGCGGACCATGCCGAGTGTGGCGATGGACAGTACTTGCGTCTCGCCCCGTTGGAACAGCCCGGAGCCGTGCGCCCGTGGCAACAAGCCCACTTCCGCGGACAGCGGCCTGATCTCGTCGGCCTTGCGTCCGTCGATGCGCAATCCCTCGCGCACGATGCGCTGGCGCACGAGCTTCTTCGTTAGCGAGCGAAAAGCAGCGGAGAATTCCTTCTCGCGTCCGACCCATTGCTCTTCGAGACCCATTGCCTCGAGCATCTTCTGCTTTAGGCCGTCGGAGCTTTCCTCACGGGTCGCCTTGTCCGCGATTTGCAGCGTTTCGGCGAGATCGTTCTTCACGAGTTCCTCGACACGTGCGAACAGGTCCTCGCCGTAGTCGGGGAACGTCGGGAATTCGCGCACCGGCTTCGCGGCCATCTTGAGGAATTCGCTCTGCATCTCGCAGAGCTGCTTGATGAAGACCTTTGCCGCTTCCAAGCCCTCGGCAACGACCTCTTCGGTCGGCATCGTGCCGTCCTCTTCCTTGATGAGTCGCCAGGAATTCTCCGTCGCTTCGGCTTCGACCATCATGATGTCGACGCCGCCTTGAGCGTTCACGCTGCCGGCGAGCACGAGGTCGAACGTGCACTCCTCCGCCTCGGCGAACGTCGGGTTGAAGATCCACTCCCCGTGACGCAGACCAACACGAAGGCCCGCGATCGGCCCTTCGAACGGCATGCCGCCGAGCATGACTGCGGCAGACGCACCCGTGATCCCGAGCACGTCCGGCGGGTTCATCTGGTCGGCCGAAAGAACCATGACGATGACGTGAACTTCGTTGCGAAATGCTTTCGGAAACGATGGGCGCAACGGACGGTCGATGAGCCGCGCGTTGAGAATCGCGAGCTCGCTGGCGCGACCTTCACGGCGGAAGAACGATCCCGGGATCTTTCCGACCGAGTACATACGCTCCTCGACGTCCACTGTGAGGGGGAAGAAGTCGAGTTGATCCTTCGGGTGCTTACCGGCGACCGCGGTGACGAGCACTTGCGTCTCGTCGAGGGTCACAACGACGGCTCCGTCGGCCTGCGGCGCGTACTTGCCGGCCTCGAGAGTCAGCGTCTTGCCACCGATGTCGCGTTCGAGCTTGTGAATGGCCATAGCAGAATTCTCCTTCTGGGGGCGTGCGCCCACCATCTGCCCGGCCGGTTGGAAGGGGTTTGCGGCGACAGTTCTCAGTGGTGGACCTCAAGAGTGTGCACCCTTGAGATTCGCGACCGAGGACTGACGCCCGGCCTCACAGTCCGGCTGGTGCGTTCTTCCCTTGTCCTCTCACCCCCGTTGCGCCGATCGGCGGCGCCTCGCCGGGCTATCGCCTCAGGCCGAGACGCTCGATGAGCGCGCGGTACTTGGCGACGTCGTTGCGACGCACGTACTCGAGCAGCCGCCTGCGCTTTCCGACCATCATGAGGAGGCCGCGGCGCGAGTGGTGATCTTTCTTGTGCGTCTTCAAGTGTTCGGTTAGGTCGTTGACACGCCGCGTCAGCACCGCGATTTGAACCTCGGCTGAGCCGTTGTCCTTGTCGTGCGTGCGGTACTCGGCGATGACCTGCTGTTTGTCTTGCGTGGAAATAGCCATACGGCGCGCCATGCTATCAGAGGAGGCCGGTTGGGGCCATCGACCCGGAAACGGCAAAACCGGGCAAATTCGGTCAGACGCCGAGCAGCTCGCGAGCGCGCTTCACGTCGTTTCCGATGGCCTTCTTGAGGTCTTCGACGTCGTCGAATTTGAGCTCGTCGCGCAAGTGGTGGGTGAACTCAACGCCGACGACCTCGCCGTAGAGATCCCGGTCGAAGTCGAGGACGTAGGCCTCCACGATCGGGCTCGTGCGGTCCTCAAAAGTCGGGTTGAGGCCGACGTTGACGACCGTCGGATACCGCCGTCCTTTCCAGCGAAGCCACCCCGCATAGACGCCGATCTTCGGCAAGATGAACTTATCGGGGACCCGGAGGTTGGCGGTCGGAAATCCGAGGCCCTTGCCGCGCTTCGCGCCGTGCTCGACGTGACCTTCGATGCGGAACGGTCGCCCGAGCTCTTGCGCGGCGACCTCGACGTTGCCCTCCGCGATCTGGCGGCGGATGAGCGTGCTGGAAACCACCTCGTCGTCGCCGACCAGGTCGAAGATCTCGACGGTGAAGCCGTCGGTCTTGCCGAGCTCTTGCAACGTCTCGACCGTGCCGGCGTGCTGATGGCCGAACCGAAAGTTCTTCCCCACGACGACGTGCACACAGCCGAGCGCGTCGATGAGGACCTTCTGAACGAAGTCTTCCGGCGAGAGGTGTCGCAGCGCGTCGTCGAACTTTAGGATGAGCAAGACCTCGATACCGAGCGACTCCATCGCTTCGGCGCGCTGGCGCGGCGTCGTGATGATCGGCGGTTCTTTGCCGGGCGCGATCAATTCGAGCGGATGACGGTCGAACGTGACGACGACCGGCGTCCCCTTCTTTGTTTGCGCTTCTTTGAGCACCTGTCCCATGAGCGCTTGATGGCCCTTGTGTACGCCGTCGAAGACACCGACCGTGCAAACGCTCGGCTTCACGTCCTTCGGCAGGTCTTTGAGCCCCCGCGCGACTTTCATACCTCGGCTACCACGCAAATCGAGCGCGCTTCGTTTTCCGTGTCGTGCGCCATCGCGACCAGCGACCCGCGTTCATCGAAAACGGCGTACGTACCCTCGATGCCGGCGGCCGCGATTCGCTTCCCCTGAATCAGGCCGCGCACTTCCTCGTCGCTTGCGACGCGAGAAGGAAACGAAGCCACGGCGTCCTCCATCGGCTGCACGCTGTCGACGCCGGCATCGTCCATCGGCGTTGCCTGATCGAGAGCGAACGAACCGCTCCTCGTTCGTCGGAGCGTGCCGACGTGGGCGCCGATTCCCAGCGCCTTGCCGATGTCGTGGACGAGGGTGCGAATGTACGTGCCCTTAGTGCACGTGACACGCAGTTGGGCCTCCGCACGGTCACCAGGCAGGAAAGACTCGCAGAATAGCTCCTTGATCTCGACGTCACGCGGCTCGCGCTCGACCTCCTCGCCGCGGAGCGCTTTTCGGTACAGCCGTTCGCCACCCACTTTGACCGCGCTCACCATCGGCGGGATTTGCCGAATAACGCCGGTAAAGTCGTGCAGCGCTTCTTCGAGCGTCTCCTTGTCGAGGTCCTGTGCGCTCGTTTCGTGGATCACCTCGCCGGAGGCGTCCTGTGTCGTGGTTTCGATGCCGAAGACGGCGGTCGCGAGGTATTCCTTGTCGTCGCCGCTCAAGAACTGCAGGAGCCGGGTGCCGCGGCCGACGCCGATAACGAGAACGCCCGTTGCATCGGGATCGAGCGTACCCGCGTGCCCGATCCGCTTCGTTTGCAATCGCTTGCGGCAGATGGCGACCGCGTCGTGCGAGGTCATGCCTGCCGGCTTGTCCACGATGAGGAAACCGTTCACGCCGTGGCAAGCCGCCGCGCGATTTCATCGACCGCTGCATGCGGGTCGCCGTTCGCGGTGAAGCCCGCGGCGAAGGCGTGTCCGCCTCCGCCCAGTTGTTGTGCGACGGCGCCGACGTTGGCGTTCCCCTTCGATCGCAGGGAGGCTTTGTACTTCCCGTCGAGTCCCTGCTTCATGACGCAGGCGACCTCGGCCGTGTCGGCGGTGCGCAAGATGTCGATGAGCGATTCCGTGTCTTCGAGCTCGAGATCGAACCTTTTCAGATCGTCTTGGGCAACCCACGTCCAGATCATGCTGGCGTCGTCGCGTAATTGCGCCCGTTCCAAGGCAACGGCGGCAAGCTTCAAGAAACCTACCGGGTGCGTGTCGAATACCGTTCGGGCGATGTCGTCGTGATGGATGTCGAACTGGAGCAATTCGGCGGCGATCGCGTGCACCGGCGGGGTCGTGTTTCGGTACTTGAACGAGCCGGTGTCCGTCAGGATCGCCGTGTAAAGGTTGGTCGCGATCTCAGTGTCGAGATCAATGCCGAGACGCTTGATGAGCTCGAAAACGAGGATGGCGCTTGCCGCCGCTTTCGGGTCGATGAGGTTGAGGGTTCCGAACTCGTCGTTCGAGACGTGGTGGTCGACGACGATGAGCGTTTCGGCCTTGCGCGCGTTCGGCTCGAGCGTGCCGAGGCGCTCGATCGACCCGGCGTCGAACGTGATCATGAGCGGCGGCGCAGCCGGAAAATCCTGCGGCGGCTTCAGCAATTCCTGGCCGGGGAGAAACGTGTAATGCTTCGGCACGCTGAACGGGTCGCTCCCCCACGAAGCGTTTACCGTCATTCCCCTCTTTCTCAGCGCGAGGCCGAGCGCCAGCATGGAGCCGAGCGCATCGCCGTCCGGTCCCATGTGACAGGCGAGCGCGACCTCTTTTGCGGTGGCGATGGTCTCGACCGCGTCGCGCCAGGATGCCTCGGGGATGCTCAGGGTTCCTCCTTCCGGTGCAGCTCTGCGAGGAGCTGGTCGATGCGCGCCGATTGCTCGGGAACGGGGTCTTGCTTGAATTCTATCTGTGGTACATACCGCAGACGAATCTCTTTGGCGACGGTGCTTCTGAGGTGTTTGCTTGCTCGCGCGAGGGCATCCTTGCTCGAGGCGCGCTCGACTTCCTCGCCGAGAACGGTGTAGTACGCGGTCGCTTGCCGCAGATCGGGCGAAAGGGTCACCTCGGTGATCGTCACGAAGCCGAGGCCGGGATCCTTGAGGCGCTCGACCTCGCTTGCGAGCACCTCTTTGATCGCCTTTCGGACTCGTTCCGCGCGGGGATAATTCGCCGGGCTCATCTCTTTGCACCGTACGGGATACGCGACGCGCGCGCGATTCACGTCGCCCGCACTTCGAGCCGTCCCCGTACCGCGCGAATCACCATAGTCGGGGGACGTATCCTCACCCCGGGGTACCCAGTCACCGAATGGCCGCTTGAGAAGCCAAAAGCTTCCCCACTAAGTGGCCGTTTCAGCGGCCAAAATGTGACTGGGTACCAGGGAACGAGGAGTTGTCTTCTGAGGCGAACGTCTGACGACAATCGACACCCGGCCGGCGTACGGGAATGGTTCGCTGCCGAGTCTTTCTGACGGCCTCCGAAAGACGTTGATGAGAGTACCCAAGTATCTGCGCCGAATCGCGCAGCGATATGCCGGCGATCTGCAAAGATGCGGTCGCCATCTGAAGTCCTTCATGGGCAAGCTGCTCGGAGCGCTCGACTTCGGCCAGAAGGCTGCGAAGTCTGTCAATCTCTTCGTCGACGTGATCCGGCAGACATATTCGAAAGTCCAAGACCGCGTCGGCCGCCTTGTCCACCCAGAGGGAGAGCGCATCGCGAATGCGTTCACGTGCTTGCGCAAGCGTGCGGCCGTAACTGTGACAACCGGGAACCGAGGGAGCGCATGCGATCCACGCATCTTCTTCCCAGCTCAGCTCGACCACGTACGAAAGGGACTGCACGATGTCTCGAGGTCTCGCGTCGAGATCAGTATCGATAACGCGGATCGCTCCCTTTGGAATGTTTGCACCCATCCGCGGAACCGTCGTCCCAGGCCCGGATGACGACGCGAAGCGAATGTGTTATTCGCTTCGCGCGACTTCGTGCAGAGCGTTCATCATCGGTCGCCAATAGATGTCACGAGGTTTCATGGCACCGACGCTACAGCGCAGGTACGACACAAACCGCGGCGACGATCGCTACCTCAGCCAACCCAGGAATGTGACTGCCGTCGGCTGCGAAGCGATCAGCTCCAGGTGGGCGGAATCACCGGATGGGCCCGGCACGCGCGTCACGCGGAAGATGTCCCCTTCCGAAGGACCGTCGGGACGGGCGCTCGAAGACTGGCCGGTAACGATGAGCTCGGTGTCGTTCAGCCACGCGACCGGCGCGACGTCTTGCGTCGGGAGAAGGTCGATCGACCCGAGCACTCGGCCGGTTTCCGCCGATCGCCATTCGATCTCTCGGTTGCGTCCGGTGGCATACGCGACGAGCTTGCCGTCTCCCGAAATCACCGGGAAATCGAACGCGAGGTCCGACGACCGTGCCAGCTCGCGCACCGTGCCGCGCGTTGTATCGACGACCATCAATCTCCGCGGGCCACAGTGACGAATGCAACCGTTGCGCTCGGGCGAGTCCTCGTACGCCAAGCGAGATCCGTCGGCGGACAAGGACGGCTGTCCGATGCTCTTGTCGCCCGCGGCCGGTACTTGTGTGATCGATCCGTCCAACGCGGAGACGACGAACAGCCCGCGCAGGTAATCCTCACCGCATTGATCGCAGTACGGAACCGCAAAAATACTTTTGTTGGCGGCGTCCCACCCCACCGGACGCAACTGCTCATTCGGACCGTTGCCGCCGGGGCGGCGCAAGCTGCCGATACGACGTGCGGATCGCGGCTCCAGTGGATACAGCCACAGGAAAGAGCCGCGAGCCGGGCTGATCACGCTTCGCCGCGAAAGTGCCAGGGCATTTCCCTCCCGGTTCAATGCATATGCAGACACGAAATCGAACGTCGACAGAAACTGTTGCGCGGATCCGCCTTTGCGCAACAACCACAGCCGCGTCGCCTGCGTGGCATCGACCGTCTCTTGTGCCGTCCCGATAGGGACGACCGTGCCGCCTGCTTGTCCTTGCGTTCCGGCGAAGTCGGTCACGAAGCCCGGAAAAAGCCCGAGAAAAAGCGTCGGGTATGTGCCGAGGTCCTGTTCGCCGCCGAGGTCGGTCGCAAACACCTGCACGTGATCGGTGCCGCCGTCCTCGAACGCGTACACGACGAACGGGCCTTTGCCTTTCAGCGGCGAGACCGCCGGCAACGATGCGTGCGCACCGGGCGACGCAGGCGCAGCGCGTGCGGGAACAAGCGCTAGCGGCGCCGGTCGTCGAGCACCGATCACCGCGAGGTCCGCCACGAGCACGGCGAGCGCCACGGCCGCGACGCCTCCTCGGCCGCCCGGCACACGCGCTGCTCGCAACGCGGTCCGAACGCGAGCGAGCGTCCGGTCGAGGGTAACTTGCGCTCGACGCTCTTTGCGCTCGATGAGGTCTTCGTCCGGCTCGAATGGCATGGCTATTCCGGCGAGATGAAATCCGTTGCGGTATCGAGCAGCTCGACGCCGGGGTGCGTCTCGACATGCCGTTCGATCTCTTGCAGAACGCGCCGGGCGTGAAACTGCGTGTCGCTGATCAGGGACACCGCGACGGTGGACCGTTGCCACAAGTCGAGATGGTCGACCTCTCCGGCGGAGACGTTGAACTTCTGACGGATCAGAGAGATGAGGCGGCGGAGGACCGATCGCTTGTCTTTGAGCGACGCGCAGTCGGGAAGCCGGAGCTCGAAGCGGGCGACGCCGACGAACATAGGACCGCCTCTACTTAGGTACGCGGCACCTCGCGGATTTCGTACGTCTCCAGGGCGTCGCCTTCCTTGATGTCCTGGAAGTTGTCGATTCCGATACCACATTCGAAACCCGATGCGACTTCGCGAACGTCATCCTTGAAACGACGCAGCGACGAGATGACGGTGTCCGCCAGAACGACGCCCTCACGCAACAAGCGCACTTTCGAGTTGCGCGTGATCGTCCCGTCCTCGACGTAGGACCCGGCGATCATCCCGATTTTCGGAACCTTGAACGGCTGGCGAACGACGGCGCGGCCGGTGACCTTTTCCTCGAAGATCGGCTTGAGCATGCCCTTGACGGCGGCTTCCATGTCCTCCACGAGCTTGTAAATGATCTGGTACGTGCGGATGTCGACCTTTTCCTTCTCGGCGAGGTCGCGCGCCTTCGGATCCGGCCGCACGTTGAACCCGATGATGATCGCGCCCGAGGCCTGCGCGAGCGAAACGTCGTTTTCGGTGATCGCCCCCGCGGCCTTGTGCAAGATCTGAATGCGGACCTCTTTTTCACCGACGTCGATCTTTTCGAGCGCATCCGCGATTGCTTCCAATGAGCCCTGTACGTCCGCCTTCAAGATCACGTTGAGGTCGGTGACCTCTCCTTCTTTGATCTGCTCGAAGAGATCTTCGAGCGTCACGCGCTTCTGCGATACGAGGTCGGCGGCGCGGCGTTTCGCGAGCCGTTCCTGCGCACGCTGGCGTGCAACGCGCTCGTCCGCGACGACGCGGAACTCGTCGCCGGCGTCCGGCACCGTCGAGAAACCGAGCACCTGTACCGGCGTTCCCGGCGGCGCTTCTTTCACTTGTCGTCCGTGCTCGTCGAGCATCGCGCGCACGCGAGCCCACGCCGGGCCGCACGCGATCGCTTCACCCACCCGCAACGTTCCCCGCTGCACGAGCAGCGTTGCTACCGGACCGCGTCCCTTGTCGAGGTGCGCTTCCAGCGTCACGCCGCGAGCACGCGCTTTCGGGTTCGCCTTCAGCTCCTGCACGTCGGCAACCAGCAGGAGCATCTCGAGGAGTGACTCCAAGTTCGTGTGCTCTTTCGCCGATACGTCGACATAAATCGTGTCGCCGCCCCACTCTTCGGGGTTGAGCCCGTGCTGCGCGAGCTGCGTGCGCACCTGCATCGGGTTCGCGTCGGGCTTGTCGATCTTGTTCACCGCCACCACGATCGGAACACCGGCCGCTTTCGCATGGTTCATCGCTTCCACGGTTTGCGGCTTCACCCCGTCGTCTGCCGCGACCACGAGGACCGCAATGTCGGTCGCGGCGGCGCCGCGCGCTCGCATCTGCGTGAACGCTTCGTGACCGGGCGTGTCGATGAAGGTGATCGGCCGATTGTTTTTGTGCGTTTGGTAGGCACCGATGTGCTGCGTGATACCGCCGGCCTCGCCGGCGACGACATCGGTCTCGCGGATCGCGTCGAGGAGCTTCGTCTTGCCGTGGTCGACGTGACCCATGACCGTGATGACCGGCGGGCGTTGCACCAGATCTTCCGGTGTGTCCTCCTCTTGGTCCTCTTCCACTTCCGTCTCGTCACCGGGTGCGGAAATCTTCACGACGTAGCCGTATTCGTTCGCGAGGAGCTCGACGGCTTCATCTGCGAGCGACTGATTGATCGTCGCCATCTCGCCGAGCTGAAAAAGCTTCTGCATGAGCATGTTCGCGGCGACGCCGAGCTTCTCGCCGAGCTCGCGCAACGTTATGCCGCGGTGAACGGCGATGGTCTTCGATGCGGTACGGCCGTCCGGCGCCCCGGGTACGGTCGTCGCGGCAGGAGCTACCGCCGGTGCGGCGGGTGCGACGGGCGCCGGTGCCGGCTGTTTTGCCGCGGGCGCTTGGGGAGGTTTGGTCTGACGCGGCTGGGCGACGCGCTCGGCGGGTGGACGCTCCGCCGGCGGACGCTGCGGGCGCGCGGGTCTGGCGGGGCGGGCGGGACGAGCGGCGGTCCCACCTTTGAGCGCGCCCTTCTCGGCCGCCTCGCGCAACTTCGAGATGATGTCGTCGTCGACGGTCGACGCGTGGCTTTTCGCGACGACTCCGAGAGACGCGAGAGCGCTCAGCACGTCGCGACTCGACATGCCGAGATCTTTCGCCAGCTCGTATACCCGTTTGCTCACGTACCGTCTCCCACTGCGGCCTCGACGGCCGCGACTATCTCAGCGTAATCCACACCCGGCGCTCGAAGCGCGCGAGCGAACCGCCCTCGCGCGAGCCGTGCGCACGCGGCACCGCACACGTACGCGCCACGACCCGGTGCCGAACCGGTTGCGTCGACGCTCACCGAGCCGTCGGGCCGGCGCACGATCCGAAGCATCTGGCCTTTCTGGCGAACCACGCGGCACCCCACGCAGGTGCGCTCCATCTTACTGCGCGACCGGCTCGCCCCCCGAGGCAGCCTCGGCTTCCGGCTCGCCGGCCACCTGCGACTCGCTCTTGATGTCGACCCGCCAGCCGGTGAGCCGCGCCGCGAGACGCGCGTTCTGTCCTTCCTTGCCGATCGCCAGCGACAGCTGATAATCGGGCACGATCACGAGCGCCGTACGCGCCTCATGATCGATCCGCACTTCCTTTACCTTGGCCGGGGACAGCGCGTTGGCGACGTACTCCGACGGGTCCTCGGAGAAGGGGACGATGTCGATTTTCTCGCCGTGCAGCTCGTTGACGACCATGCGGACGCGCGACCCCTTGGGGCCGACGCACGCGCCGATCGCATCGACGCCCGGCTCGTTCGAGACGACGGCCAGCTTCGTCCGGTGACCCGCTTCGCGCGCGATGCCGCGGATCTCGACGATACCTTCCTCGATTTCCGGGACTTCCATGTCGAAGAGTCGCCGCACGAGATTCGGATGAGAGCGCGACAGGATGATCTGCGGCCCGCGGCTCGTCTTCTTCACGTCGACGATGTACGCGCGGATGCGGCCGTTGTGCTCGTAGCGCTCGCCGGGAACCTGCTCTTGTACCGGCAGCGTCGCTTCGACGCCGCGGCCGAGATCCACGTGCGTCACGCGGCCGTCGGACTGTTGAACGATGCCGCTCACGATGTCACCGGCGCGGCCCTCGTACTCGCCGAAGGTCATCTCGCGCTCCGCCTCGCGGATTTTTTGCAAGATCACTTGCTTCGCCGTCTGCGCCTCGATCCGTCCGAAGTCCTTCGGCTTTTCGATCGGAATCTCATTTACGAGATTGCCGGCGTCGTCGCGTACCGGCATGCCCTCTTCGTCCAGGTCGTACTGGAACACCATGACCTCGCCGCTTTCGGGATGGACTTCGACGCGCGCGCCCTTGTCCGGCGGAAAGGACTTCTTGTACGCGGCTTCGAAAGCCGACCGAAGGCCGTCCAGCAACGAGGGGAAGGGAATTCCCTTCTCCTTTTCGAGGTTGCGCAGCGCTTCGATGAATTCGACGTTCATGGCTACCAGGGAAGCAGCAGCTTCGCCTTCGCGACGTCTCGCAGAGGGATGTCGACATCCCCGTGATCGGTCGCCAGCGTTACGGCTTCCTCGGTCACCTCCTTTACGATTCCTTCATGCTGGCTTCTCGCCAAGACGACGCGTACCTTGCGGCCCGCGTTCTTTCTGAAATCGCTTTCCGTCCGAAGCGGCCGGTTGAGGCCCGGACTCGTTACTTCGAGCGTGTACCGCCCCGAGATCGGGTCTTCCGCGTCGAGCAGCCGCGAGACCTCCTCGCTGATCCTCGCGCACGTCTCCAAGTCGATCCCGCCTTCCCGGTCGGCGACCAGACGGACGAGCTGGGACCGTCCGCGAGCGACGATCAGCTCGACGAGCTCGGCTCCGTGGCGCGCCAGCACCGGCTCCGCCAGTGAGCGAACCCGCTCTTCCTGCACCTTCGCCTGGGCCGAGGACCCGGCCACTTTTGCCTCCTTTCATCCTCGGTCAGGCCGTCCGGCCAAACAAAAAGCCGGCTGGAGGCCGACTTCGCTCGGACGTTCCTTTTCGCGGGCGATTATAGCACCGGCTCGGTTCGCCGGGCGACAACCGGCGTTACGGTGCGAGGTCGGCCGTCAGTACGCCTGGGCCCAGGTCGCGCGCTCGACGGCGGCGGTGCCGCACACGATGCACTCCCCCGCCGGGGGCTCGGGGTCGAGCGGTAGGTAGCGGATGGTGGCCTTCGTGTCGGCTTTCACCTTCGCCTCGCACTCCGGGTTACCGCACCAGCCGCCGGTGACGAAGCCGCCGGGGTCGGCGATGAGCGCCGCCAGCTCGCCGTAATCTTTCGCGTCGAACGAGTACTCGTCGCGGAACGCGCTTGCTTGGGCGAAGAGGCTCACTTGGATGTCCTCGAGCAGCCGCGGAACCCGAGCCGGCACCTCGCCGGTCGGAAGCGTCTGCTTCTCGCCGGTGTCGCGGCGCGCGATCATGACCTGATCCGCTGCGATGTCGCGGGGCCCGAGCTCGATACGAAGCGGGACGCCTTTCAGCTCCCACTCGTTGAACTTGTACCCCGGGCGGTGCTCGTCGCGGTCGTCGATGCGCACGCGCACACCGGTGAGAGAATCTTTGATCGCACGCGCTTTCGCGACGACGCTTCCTTTTTCATCGTCGTTCTTGTAGATCGGCACGATCACAACTTGATACGGCGCGAGTGCGGGAGGCAAACGCAATCCTTTGTCGTCGCCGTGTGTCATGATCGCGCCGCCGACGAGCCGGGTGCTCACACCCCAGGACGTTGCGTACGCGAATTCGAGATCGCCGCCGCGTCCCTGGAATTGGACGCCGTAGGCCTTGGCGAAGTTCTGGCCGAGATAGTGCGACGTTCCGGCTTGGAGCGCCTTGCGGTCTCGCATCAGCCCTTCGATCGCCATCGTCTCGACGGCGCCGGCAAAGCGTTCGGCTGCCGTTTTCCGCCCCCGGCGCACCGGAACCGCGAGGACCTTTTCGACCGCGTCGGCATACACGTCTTCCAGGATCATGCGCGCCTCCGCGATCGCCTCATCCGCCGTTTCGTGCGCCGTATGCCCTTCCTGCCACAGGAACTCGGTCGTGCGCAGGAAGATGCGTGGGCGAAGCTCCCAGCGAACGACGTTGCACCACTGGTTGTAGAGCAGCGGTAGATCGCGGTAAGACTGAATCCATTTCGCATATGTGTTCCAAATGATCGTCTCGCTCGTCGGCCGCACGACGAGCGGCTCCTCGAGCTTCTCGCCGCCGGCGTGGGTGACGACTGCCACCTCCGGAGCGAAACCCTCCACGTGCTCCGCCTCCTTCTCCAGAAGCGAGTACGGGATGAACAGCGGGAAGTAGAGGTTCTGGTGGCCGGTGGCTTTGATGCGATCGTCGACGGCGCGCTGAATCGCTTCCCAGATCGCAAACCCGTACGGCTTGATGACCATCGTGCCGCGGGCGAGCGAGGTTTCCGCCAGCTCAGCCTGCTTTACGACCTCCTGGTACCAGCCGGGAAAGTCTTCGGATTGCTTCGGGAGCGCCATACGGCGGCAAGGATACCAACCTGCGGCGGCGGCGTTACTTCGTTTCCTTCACCCACGCGAGGATGCCTTGTGTCGTAAAGGCGCCGGCGAGGTCGTCGCGGAGCTTCTCCATGTTCTTTTTGGTGCGCATCGCACCGATGGCGCCGCCCATGTATCCCTTGGACTGGCGCTCGAGCCGGACGATCGCTTGGCCGGCCTCGCCTTGCATCACTTTCACGCCGACCTTGAAATATTGCGCGAGAGCGCCGGCGACGGCATTCGCGATCTTGTTGCCGCGCTCTGCCGTACCGGTCCATTCGTCGTCCCACTTCACGCGAAACTTGCGGGCTTCCAGCGCTTGCTGCGCTGCGCTCTTCGCCGACGACGGATCTCCGCTCACTGCGATGTCGACTGCTTGCACGGATATCTCCTCGGGTCAGCTTGAAGGCTTGCGCCCGAGCTGCAGCACGGGGGCGGCGCCGATGCGGGCCACGACCGGCGCACCGTGCTCGGCGCCGGCGCTCGCGATCTCCGCGGCGAGCTTGTGCGCCTCGAACACGAGCTCGTCGACGATCGACTCTTCGGGAACGGTGCGCACGACCTCGCCCTTTACGAAGATCTGGCCTTTTCCTTTGCCGGCGGCGACACCGACGTCGGCCTCGCGCGCTTCGCCCGGCCCGTTCACGATGCATCCCATGACGGCGACGCGCATCGGCACGTCGATGTCTTTCACGCGCTCCTCGACCGCACTCGCAAGAGCGAACACGTCGACTTCCGCGCGCCCGCACGACGGACAGGCGACGAGATCGAACTTCTGCTCGCGTAAATGCAACGCTTCGAGAATCGCGATTCCTGCCTTCACCTCTTCCGCCGGAGGCGCCGTCAGGGACACGCGGATCGTGTCGCCGATTCCTTCGGCGAGCAGCGTGCCGATTCCGATCGCCGACTTCGTGATGCCCTTCGTCGGCGTCCCTGCTTCGGTGACGCCGAGGTGCAACGGATAGTCGCACTGCGCGGCGAGCATCCGGTAAGCCTGGATCATCGTCCACGGGTCGTTGTGCTTCACCGAGATCTTGATGTCGCCGAAGCCGACGTCTTCTAGAAGCTTGACTTCGTTGAGCGCGGATTCGACCAATGCGGCCGGAACCGGACCCCCGTGCCTTTCGAGGATCTGCCTTTCGAGCGAGCCCGCGTTCACGCCGATCCGAATCGGCACGCCGCGCGCGGCGGCCTCGCGACCGATGAGCGCGACCTTGTCGTGCTTCTTCACGTTTCCGGGGTTGATGCGGATTCCTTGGCAGCCCGCCTCGAGGGCGGCGATCGCGTACTTCCATTGAAAATGGATGTCGGCGATCACAGGAATCGTGCTCTTCGAGGCGATCTGGGGCAGCGCGGCGACGTCGTCGGTATCGGGAACGGCCACGCGGACGATGTCGCAGCCGGTCGCCGCGAGCTCGGCGATTTGCTGCAGCGTGGCGTTGTAATCGGCCGTCTTGGTGATCGTCATGGACTGAACGCTCACCGGGGCGCCGTCGCCGATCTCCACGCGGCCGACGCGAATTCGACGCGACTTTCTGCGTTCGATCACGAGCCCATCTTAGCCGGGCAGCTGCGGGATCGGCTTCACGATGTCGAGATACAGCGACAATACGAACAGCGTGACGAGCACGGAGACGACCGTCACTGCGATCGGCATCAATTTCCTCATGTCCACCCGGCGTCGCCGGGCGCTTTCGTACCCGAGGACGGCGAGGTGTCCTCCGTCCAGCGGAGGAAGCGGCAACAGGTTCGCGACGCCGACGAAGACATTGAATCCGACCACGAGGAAGAACAGCTCGGCAAACTGGCCGCGCTTTGCGAAATCGCCGGCCGTCCTGCCGATGCCGACGATCGATGTGGGGTCCTTCAGCGTGCGTTTCGTCGAGCCGGTCACTTGCTTGACGATGCGCGTGATCGTCGCCGGTGAAACGATCGTGCCGAGCGCTTTCAGCGAGTCCCACGACGTGCCGCCGATGATCTTTCCCGATTCGGGAATCGCGCCGAGGCCGTAGCGCCTGTTGAAGAAGTGCGTGCTGACCCCGAGGAATCCGACCTTCTCCTTTTCCGGATTCTCCGCCGCGAGGTGTGCCGTCAGTGTCACGGCACGGCTTCCGCGAAGCACGACGAAATGCAACGTCTTGCCCGGCGAGTCGCGGATGATGTCGCGCGCCTCTTGCCATTGGCGAATCGTTTTTCCTTCGACGCTCAACACTTTGTCGCCCGGTTCGAAGCCGGCCACCGCCGCCGGCGACGGCTGCCCGTTGTCGAGCTTCTGTTGCACGGATTCGAGCGTCGTCGTGGGGTTCGGCGCGCCGGCGAAAGCGAGCAGCGCCGCCGCGATCAGGAACGCCACGAGAAAATGCGTGAACGAGCCGGCGACGAGGACGACCGCTTGCTGCCATCCCGGCTTCGCCTTGAAGACGCGATCGCGGTCCTCCGGCGGTACCTCTTCGAACGGATTCATCCCGGCGATGCGCACGTAGCCGCCGAACGGAAGCGCCGCAACGCCGTATTCCGTCTCGCCTTTGCGCACCGACCACAGCGGCGGGCCGAAGCCGATGAAGAAACGCTCGACTTTCATCCCAAACAGCTTCGCCGTTGCGAAGTGACCGAACTCGTGCAACGCGATCGCAAAGAACAGCGCGAGGATGAAGAAGACCACACCGAATGCGCTCACGCGGCAACCTCACGGGTCCGCGTTCGCGCCCATTCCTCGACACCAAGCACGTCGTCGAGCTGCGGCTCTTTGACCGGGTCGTGCTCCAGGAGGACCCGCTCGACGACGTCGGTGATGCGCCCGAACGCCAGCCGTTCGTCGAGAAATGCCGCAACTGCCTCCTCGTTGGCTGCATTCAACACCGCCGGAGCGGTTCCGCCGCGCCGAACCGCTTCGTACGCGAGGCCCGGCGCGGGAAACGCATTTGTATCGAGCGGCCCGAAGGACAAGTCGCCGAGGCTCTGCCAGTTGAGAGGCTCCACGCCGTCGGGAAGACGATCCGGCCACGCCAGTGCGACTTGCAAAGGCAAATGCATATCGGGGAGCGAGGCTTGCGCGAGACACGAGCCGTCGATGAACTCCGCGATCCCATGCACGATCGATTGCGGGTGCACCACGATGTCGATCCGGTCCATCGGCAGCCGGAAAAGATGGTGCGCTTCGATCGCCTCCAAGCCTTTGTTCATGAGCGTCGCTGAGTCGACGCTGATCTTGCGGCCCATGCGCCACGTCGGATGCGCCAGGGCGTCGCCGACACTAGCGTGCGCCATGTCGTCGCGGCTGCGACCACGGAAGGGACCGCCCGACGCCGTCAGCAACAAGCGCCGCACGTCCGCGAGCTTGCCGGCGCCGATGCATTGCCACAAAGCCGAATGCTCGCTGTCCACCGGCAGCAGCCGGTCGAAGTCCTCCCCGACGCGACGCATCACCAAGTCGCCGCCGGCTACGAGCGATTCCTTATTGGCCAGAGCAACGCTTTTTCCCGCATCGAGCGCGGCGAGCGTCGGGGCAAGCCCGCGCGATCCGACGACGCCGTTGAGAACGAGGTTTGCATCGGGATGGGACGCGGCCTCGAGCAATCCGCCGGCGCCGTGCAAGAGCTGTGTCCCGCCGGGGACGTCGAAGCGACCGCGTTCCAGCACGACGATGGAGGGCCGGAACTCGTCGACTTGCGCCGCGAGAACTTCCGCATTGCGCCCGGCCGCGAGCGCGACGACGCGGAAACGATCGGGGTACTTCCGGACGACATCGAGAGCCTGCGTGCCGATCGAGCCGGTCGACCCGAGGATCGCCAAGGATTTCACTGCACCATTGTGCCGGACGTTTGTGAGCGGCGTATGAGATTCGGCGGGCATGTGTCCCCTTACTGCGTCGCGAGCCGCAGAAACCAGTAGGCAAACGGCGCTGTGAACAACAGTGCGTCGATGCGATCGAGCATGCCGCCGTGTCCGGGCAGCAAGCCGCCCATGTCCTTCACGCCAAGATCACGCTTGACGAGTGACTCGGCAAAATCCCCGAGCGGTGCGAGCACCACGACGATGGCTGCGAGACCGGCGACCGATGCGATGTCGAACCCATGAAAGAGCCGCCCGATCGTGAGCGCGAGAACGAACACGATCACGGTGCCTCCGGCGGCGCCTTCCCACGATTTCGACGGGCTGATGGACGGTGCAATGCGGTGCTTTCCGAAGAACGAGCCGCACGCGTATGCACCGACGTCGTAGAAGACCGTCGCGCCCATGAAGACGATCGTCAGCGCAGGTCCGTGCTGAAGCTTCGCCATCGCAATGACGTGCGCCGCCAGCAGCGGCAAATACACGACGCCGAATAGGGTCGCGCCGATGTTTTCGGTGATGCGCTCCCGCGCCGGATCCACGAGATACCACAGAAACGCCGTCAACGTAACCGCCACGATGCCGAAGCTGATTGCTACCGGTCCACGCCACGCGGTGCCGAACAGCAGGATGAAGGCGCCGGCGTAACCTAGTGAGGTCGCAGGACTTAGGCCGCGTTGCTTCGCCAGGACGTGGTACAGCTCCGCGAGGCCGACGAGGATTGCCGTCGTGACGAGAATCGTGAATGGCAGCAATGCCCAGAAGAGCGTGAGGATGAGGACCGCGGCGAGCGCGAGCCCGGTGGCGATTGCGACGGGGAGGTTCCGGCCGGACTTCGGCGCGTCATGTGATGCCGGTGTCTCGTCTCCCTCGAACGAGGCTGCAGCCGATTCCATCGAAGACGTCACACTTCCATGAGCTCGGCATCCTTGCGCTGAACCATCTCGTCAATTTCGGCGATGAAGCGATCGGTGAGTTTTTGCAGCTCCTTTTCGGCGCGGTGGCCGGCGTCTTCCGCCACCGTCCCCTCCTTGATCGCATGGTCGATCTCTTCCTTGCTGTGCCGGCGGATGTTCCGCACGGCAACGCGGCCGTGCTCGGCGCGGTCGCGCACGACCTTCGTCATCTCCTTTCGACGCTCCTCCGTGAGCTGCGGGAAGCTCAGCCGAATGACGCCGCCGTCGTTCGACGGATTCAGACCGAGGTCCGAGTTCCGGATCGCCTTCTCGATGTTCGCGATCGCATTCTTGTCGAACGGATGGATGACGAGGGTGCGCGGCTCGGGGACACCGAAGGACGCAAGCTGCTTCAGCGGCGCCGGTGCTCCGTAGTAGTCGACCGTGAGGCGTTCCACGAGATGCGACGAGGCGCGACCCGTGCGCACGCCGAGGAACTCGTCCCGCACGACCTCGATCGCCTTGCGCATCTTTTCTTCGGCTGCCTTCAAGGATTCGTCGACCATGCGCGCGGCGCTCCTTTTCTATCCGTGAACGAGCGTGCCGATTGGTTCGCCACGAACCGCACGCTGGATGTTCCCATCTTCCATGAGCTTGAACACGATGATCGGAAGCTTGTTGTCCATGCACAGCGAAATCGCCGTCGCGTCCATGACGCCGAGACCGCGCTGCAGCACTTCGAGGTATGTAAGCTCGGTGAAGCGCTGCGCACCGGGGTTCTTCCGGGGGTCGGCGTCGTAGACGCCGTCGACTTGCGTTCCCTTCAGGATCGCCTCCGCGCCGATTTCCAGCGCCCGCTGGGCCGCGGTTGTGTCGGTCGAGAAAAACGGTGCTCCGAGGCCGGCGGCAAAGACCACGATGCGGCCCTTTTCCAGGTGACGAACCGCGCGTCGCGGGATGTACGGCTCGGCGAGCTGGGTCATCTGAATCGCCGACTGTACGCGCGTCGCAACTTGGCGCTTTTCGAGCGCGTCGGCGAGCGCCAGCGCGTTGATGACCGTGCCGAGCATCCCCATGTAGTCGGCGCGCGCACGGTCCATGCCCTGGGCTTGCGGGGAGGTGCCGCGGAAGATGTTGCCGCCCCCCACGACGACGGCGACTTGAATACCGTCGTCCCGGACGTCTTTCAGCTGGTCCGCGAGCGAGTTGACGATCCGAGGATCGATGCCGAAGCCCATCTCGGTGTCGGCAAATGCCTCACCGGATAGCTTGAGCAGAACCCGCTTGTACGGGTTCGTCATCTACTCTCCTCCGACTTTGAACCACGCGAACCGCTTGACCTTCACCGGTTCCTTGAGCTCCGCGGATGCTTCGGCAACGAGTGTCCCGATCGTCTTCTTGTCGTCCCGAATGTACGGCTGATCCACGAGGCATTGCTCGCCGTAGAATCCCTCGAGCTTGCCGTTTACGATCTTCTCGACGACGTTTTCGGGCTTTCCTTCCGCCTGCTTCGCGTAAATCTCCTTCTCGCGGTCGACGATCTCTTGGGGCACTTCCTCGCGGGTGAGATACAACGGCTTCGCGAAGGAGATATGCAGCGCGATCTCGCGCGCTAGATTGCGGAAGATCTCCGTCTTGGCGACGAAGTCGGTTGCGCAATTCAGCTCGACGAGCACGCCGAGCTTTGCGGGAAGCATCGGATCCGGCGTGTGAAGGTACGCTTCGACCACGCCTTCCTCCGCCGCGCGCTGTGCAAATTTCTGCGCGCTGGCCAAACCCCGCTCACGCAGCAATTGCTTCGCCTTCTCCAAGTCGCCGCCGGCGTCTTGCAGCGCTTTCTTGCATTCCATCATCCCTGCGCCCGTTGCGTCGCGCAGCGCCTTTACATCTGCAGCTTTGATCTCCACGTCGTCTCCGTCCTCGTTCTAGCGGCCGAGAGCGCGCTTGCGCTCTTCTTCTTCGATCTCGCGCCGCCGCTTTTCTTCCTCTTCTTCGGCGAGCAGCTGCAGTTCCCAGTCGGCGAGCGGCTCTTGCTCGGCGATTAATTCCGGTTCGCCGTCGCCGCCGCTGGTCGGCGGTGTCAGCTCGGCGCCGTATTCACCGCGCCGTCCCTGCCCGTCGATCACCGCGTCGGCGATGATGCGCGTCAACAGCGCACCCGCGCGGATGGCGTCGTCGTTTCCGGGAATGGGATAGTCGACCTCATCGGGGTCGCAGTTCGTGTCGAGAATCGCCACGACCGGAAGCCCGAGCTTGCGTGCCTCGTTGACGGCGATGTTTTCCTTCTTGGTGTCGACGACCCAGATTGCCTTCGGCCGCTCGGTCATGTCGCGAATCCCGCCGAGGTTCTTTTCGAGCTTCTCTTTTTCCTTGCGGAGCTCGATGACCTCCTTCTTCGGGAGGAGGTCCATCGCGCCGGTCTTTTCCATTGCGTCGAGCTCCCGAAGGCGGTTCAGGCGCTTGCGAATCGTTTCGAAGTTCGTCAGCATGCCACCCAGCCAGCGCTGATTGACGAACGGCATGCTGCAGCGCTTCGCTTCGCCCTCGATCGTCTCCTGGGCCTGCTTCTTCGTCCCGACGAAAAGGATCGTTCCGCCGCGCGCAACCATGTCGCGCACGTAGGAATAGGAACGCTCGATTCCGTTCACGGTCTTTTCGAGATCGATGATGTAGATCCCGTTGCGCTCGCCGAAGATGAACCGGCGCATCTTCGGGTTCCACCGGCGGGTCTGGTGTCCGAAGTGGACGCCCGCCTCCAGGAGTTGCTTCATTGTGACAACGGCCATTCTTCCTCCTTGCTCGGTTAGACCTCCGCCCGCACCCTCACCCCGCGCGTGCGCGAGGACCGAAGGAGGTTTCTGTCGGGCGTGCGTAGTCTCGCCGTACCGGCGAGCCGGTCGATGGTAGCACCCGTCGCAGGCCGGCTGCTACTGATCGGCTGCTCGGGCAGCGCGCGGCGACCGGGCGCCGGGGCGGGGTTTGGTCCGCCGCCTGCGGCGGGAGGTCTTCGCCGTCGTCGCGTACAGCAGGACGAACCTGCGCGAGAAGGCGACGAGGAATACCGTCGCCACCAGGGCATGCACCGCCGCGAAGACGGCCAGCGTCACGGGGCGGCCGGTGCCGATCTCGCCGGCACGCGAGAGCCAGAACACGCCGTTCGACGCGGCCGTCGCGGCCACGGCGAGCGCGAGGTGTCCCAGTGGACGAAGCCGCATCCAGCGCAACGCCCCCCGGATGGCCCCCCACGCTCGGTCTTCAGTGAATGCGCCGAAGAACGCGTTGATGAGCAGGATCTGCCCCACGAGACCCCCGAGCTGGCTGATTTGACGGCCCGGCGAGGCCAGCGAGCCTTGGCCGAGGACGAGCGGAATTCCGAAGAGGCCGAAGGACGTCAGCTCGAGCAGGACGAGAGTGGGAAAGCGATCGCGCACCGCGCGCGCGGCGGCTGCGAGATCCGGCGTCGCGTCGCGGGCGCGTTGCACCGCGAGGTGGGCGATCGTCCCGAACACCGCGGCGCGCACCACGATCGCCACGAGCCGCGCGATCCAAATCGTCCACGTGAGGGTCGCAGCGAGCTGCACGGCCCCCGCATCCTGGTACGCATCAAACGGAGGCAGGGACCACACCGGCACCAGCACTGACCCGGCGCAGCCTTGCGTGGCCGAACACAGCGGCGCGTTCGTCACCCCGGCGCCGAGCAGGGCGAGAACGCCGAACGTCGCCGTCGCGAGCGGCGCGAGAAGCAGCAACGGGTCTCCCACCGTGGCGACGATCCCCCACGGGATGATCGAGCCGAAGTCCGACGGCCGCGCACGACGGCTCTTTCGTCTCTTCGGGGTTCCCGGCTCCATGTGCCCTCCGCGTTCGCGGATTCGATGGTAGCGGGTACTTAGGCGGCGTCGTCTTCCACCGGAGCCAAGTGGATCACCCGCCAGAGGTTCCGCCGCATGCTCTGCACGAGGACGGGCTCCGGATCGATGTAGTCACCCCGGATCATCCCGAAATGGAGATTGGGTCGCGCGTCGCCGGCGCCGCCGGGCCCGGACCGCGCGATCGGCTGACCCTGGGTCACGCTCGCGCCCTTGCGTACGAGAACCGTCGAGAGGAACGAGTACGTCGTACGAATGCCGTCTGCATGATCGATCGATACGAAAAGGCTCCCGCCCACTTGTCCGGCGAAGTGCACGGTACCGGCGGCTGCCGCAACGACGGTCGTGCCGATCGATGCGCCGATGTCGATGCCGCGATGGCCGGCGGAGTACGGCGTCGGCGGCGGCTCGAAATGCCGGATGATCGGGCCCGGTGCCGGTTGGATGTAATCGATGTCGGCGGCGCGCGCGACCGCCGGGCTCACTGCAACCGCGATGAGCACGCCGGCGAGGTACAGCCTCCGCACCATGACACGGATGCTATTTGTTGACGTCGTTCAGTCCAGTGCGACGAGCGTCTCGAATCGGTTACCCGTGCCGCATTCTCCGTTCATCTGTACGCTGGACGTGCACAGATGAACGATGATTCTGGCGAGCTTGAGTGCGAGAGCCTCAGCCGGTTTCGGCCATGCGGGTGCGTAGCTGCAGGACCGCTTTCGTGTGCATCTGGCACACGCGCGATTCCGTGACGCCGAGAACGTTCCCGATCTCGGCCAGCGTGAGGCCCTCGTAGTAGTACAGGGTGACGACGAGCCGCTCGCGCTCCGGCAGATGGTTCACCGCTTGCGCGAGGATGTGTCGCATCTCTTCGTTTTCGAACGACATCACAGGGTCGGCTGCGCGCGTGTCTTCCAGCGTGTCGACGAGTGACAGCTTGTCGTCCTTGTCGCTGCCGACCGACAGCAACTCGTCGAGCGCAACGACGGAGACAAGATTGATCTTGTTCAACATATCTTGGAGGTCGTCGAGCGAGACGTTGAGCTCGGCCGCCAGCTCCGCATCGGACGGTGGGCGTCGCAATTCACCCTCGAGCTTCGCCAATGCACGCTCGACTTCACGCGCTTTGTAGCGCACCGACCGCGGAATCCAGTCGATCGCGCGCAACTCGTCGATGATGGCGCCGCGGATACGCGAGATGGCATACGTCTCGAACTTGATCGCACGCTCGATATCGAATTTTTCGATCGCGTCGATCAGCCCGAAGATCCCGTAGCTGGTGAGATCCGCTTGCTCGATCGTCGACGGGAGACCAACGGAGACGCGGCCGGCGACGTACTTCACGAGCGGCGCGTAGTGGATGATGAGCCGCTCACGAACGGCCGGGTCGCCGGTCGATTTGAACTCGCGCCAAAGCGCATCGATGCCGGTGCTTTCGGGTGCCTCCGTGTCCTCGGTCGAGGCCACGGAACCGGCCCGAGGCTCACTCGACGATTCTGGCTCGCGGATGGGCGTCGTCATAGATTTGGCGGAGTCGCTCCCTCGACAGGTGAGTATATATCTGCGTGGTCCTCAAATCGGCGTGTCCGAGCAATTCTTGAACGCTGCGAAGGTCGGCTCCTCCCTCGAGCAAATGCGTCGCGAAACTGTGACGAAATGTGTGCGGAGAGCCCTTTCCGGGCGCCGCTTCCCGCATATACCGGGCCACGATGCGCGCAAGGTCGCGCCGCGTCATCCGCCGGCCGCGTGCGTTCAGGAAAACAGCGGTCCGGTGCGACGGCGGCGTCTCGGGTCTCAGAAATGCGGCGCGGGCACCATCGAGATAGCCGGCCAGCGCGTCGAGCGCCGGGTCACCGAGCGGCGCGAAGCGCTCCTTCGACCCTTTTCCGAGCAGGCGCACGCGCCGCCCGTCGAGATCGATGGCGTCCAAATCGAGCGAGGACAGCTCGGTCGCGCGCGCCCCGGACGAATAGAGCATCTCGAGGACCGCGCGATCGCGCAGCCCGGTCGCGTCGTCGTCGGGAGGCAGATCGAGAATCGCTTCGACTTGCGACCGCTTCAACACTCTCGGCAAGGTGCGCGCGATCTTCGGTGTCTCGAGGAGCGCCGTCGGATCGTCGGCGCGAAGCCGGCGCCGGGCGAGGTGGCCGTAGTATCCGCGGAGAGCGGCCGCCTTTCGCGCGAGCGTTCGCGGCGACGCGCCGAGGGTCTGCCGCTTGGCCAGGAAGAGCCGGATGTCTTCGATCGTGGCCGCTTCGATGGCGCGCCTCCGCATCGAACAGAACTCGGCGAATTGCATGAGGTCGCGGCGATAGGCCTGTGTCGTGTTTTCCCCTCGGCCGCGAGCGGCCAGCCACGACAGGAACTCCTCGGTCGCGTCCCGTCGCGCGCCCGTTGCGGCCTTCGCCATCAAGCCTCCTATGCCCTCGCCCACTATTGTGGCGAACCCGGCCGCGGTCAAGGCTCATGCGAACGCAATCCGTGGTCATCGCACGCGCTTCCAGCCACCTCCCGGCGCTTTGGCGACGAGACCGTCCAACTCGAGGCGAACGAGAGCCTTCGTCGCTTCCGTCGCGTCGAGACCGGCCCGGAGCGCAGCCGACGCAAGCGAACGCGGCGTGGTGGTCAGCTCTTTCAGCAGCGCCTGTTGCGCTTGCGGCCGCTCGCCGAGGCTCGCAACCTTTTGGAGATCCGGCGGTGTGCCGGCCGGAGCGCGGTCGAGGCGCTGCTTGAGCGCTTCGAGCACATCGCCGGCGCCCGTGCAAACATGAGCACCTTCTTTGATGAGCTTGTTCGGACCGGCCGAACCCTCGACGTCGACGTTTCCCGGAACGGCGAAAACGTCGCGCTGTTGCTCCAGTGCACGTTCGACGGTAATCAGAGCGCCGCTGTTCGGCCCCGCTTGCACGACGATGACGGCAAGTG
>JAIVGO010000042.1 GCA_020201525.1 Actinomycetota bacterium
TGGCAGCGTCGTGGTTTGCCGACGGCGTCGAAGCCGGCCGAATCGCCGTCGCCGACACAGAACTGCTCGATTTGGGCGCGCGCCGCTGGTTCTGGGTGCCGTCCGGCGAAGCTTTGCCCGGCTTGGATGGACCCAGCTTCTGCCGTACGTTCTTGCCGGCAGCGGAAGGAGGTCCGGCGTGATCTATTTGCGATACCGCATCAAGCTGGCCCGGCGCGCGCGCGAGAACATGAAGGAATTCTGGTCTTGGCTCGAAAAGCGCGAGGAGTGGTTTTACCGCGACTTGCCGATGGTGAAAGAGGTTCGGTGGTACTACAGCATGGTCGGGGACGTGTACGTCCTTGAAAACTGGGCGGCGTTCGACGACGAGGCCGGGTACGGGGCCTATCGCGCCGCACTCGCGAACTTGAAGTCCGACCAGTTGTGGGAGTCCGAGCGCGTGACGCAAGAGGACTGGTGGGAGTTCCTCGACACGAAGCTCTTCACCGACCTGCCGGCGAAGGTCGGCCTCGACCGGCGCTAGGACCACCAGCCCAAGGGCACATGTGAACGCGATCAGCTTCTTGATGCGTCAGATGCTGATGCTATGATGCTTCCATGAGGACCACCGTTACCCTGGACGCCGACGTGGCGGCGAGCATTCGCGCAATCATGCGAGAGCGGGGCCTCACATTCAAAGAGGCGCTCAACACCGTGCTGCGCGCCGGCCTCCAGTGGGGAGCCAAGCCGCGCCCCTTCAAGGTGGAATCACGCAATATGGGGCTCCGCCCCGGCGTGGACCTCGGCGGCGCACTCCGGCTCGCCGCCGCGCTCGAGGATGAAGAGACCGGCCGGAAGCTCGAGCTTCGCAAGTGAAGCTCGTCGACGCCAACATCCTGCTTTACGCGTACGACGAAGCCGCCACCCTTCACGCACCTGCCAAGAAATGGCTTAGAGAGCAGCTCTCCGGCGCGGAAACGTTTGCGTTTGCTTGGGTGGTTCTCCTGGCGTTCCTACGCCTGGGAACGAGCGGACGCATCTTCCGCAGCCCGCTTCATGCCGATGAAGCGCTCGACATCATCGCCGCTTGGCTCGCCCAGCCCAACGCAGTCGTCGTGCATCCCACTGAGCGACATACGTCGATGCTCCGCGAGCTTCTCGGTCCTCTCGGCACGGCCGGCAACCTGACGAATGATGCCCACCTGGCAGCTCTCTCCATTGAGCACGGGGCCACTCTGTGCTCGGCCGACGCCGACTTCGGGAGGTTTGCCGGTGTGAAGTGGGAGGACCCACTGAGAGGAACAGCGTCGTAACATTTGGCGCCAATTCCGCGAGGGGCTCCTTCTCGTCTGTGCATTGACGCCTGCGACCCACGATCGTAATCTGAAACAGCATTCCGCTGACCGAAACGGCCTTCCGGAGGGGACTATGCGCCCGCACGTGGAGCTCATTCACGAAGACGATTACATTTGGCACCCGGCCGAATTTCCGCACGCAACCGGCGACGCGGTGCAGCGAGTTCTCTCGGCCGATGAAGAGGACGGCTCGGCGTCTTTGCGCGTCGATTTCTTGACCGACTTCGCGCGCGGCGAGGGCTATCACCTCGCCGATACCGAGTGGTTCGTCCTCGAGGGCGAGATCACGATCGGCTCCGAAAGATTCGAGAAGGGTGGGTATCTGCACGCACCGAAGGGCGGCGTGGTTCCGGCGATAAGCGCGAAGAAGGGCACACGCATCCTGTTGTACCGCGAGTTCGGCGACTGGGGTTTCGAGCCCTCGTCTGCCAACGCAGATTGGGCGCGGGAAAAGCTCATCATTCTAGATACCGAAGCGATGGAATGGCTGGCGGTCGACAAGCCTGGTCCCAAACCCGGATTGTTCATCAAGATGCTTCACCGCAACGAAGAGACGGGCTTCTATTCACGATTGATTTGGGCGGCGCCCGGCTGGGATGACCATCGCCTCGCACACCATCCTTGCTACGAAGAAGCGTTCACGATTTCCGGAAGCATGATCTACAACTTCGGCCACTTGCTGCCGGGAACCTACTTCTTCCGTCCCGCTTGGGTGAAGCACGGTCACTTCATCTCGCACGAACCGGACGGTTGCACGTGGCTGATCCGTTCGGACGGCGATCTCACCAACTACTACACGACGAACGAGCGCGTGATCGTCGAAGCAACACCGGAAAACTACGACCCGCAAACGCAAGGTCCGGTCCTTACGGGAATTCCGGTTCGCTCGAAGAGCACAGGGGACTGGAGCGGCGAAGGCCGGTAACACGTGGCGACCAGCCCGCAAGGCCAAACGATCATCGCAATCGACCGCGCGACGAACGTCCTGACGCTGTTTGCCGACAGCGACGAGCCGACGCTCGGCATCACCGAGATCGCGCAAGCGCTGGGCTTATCGAAGGCGGTCGTGTACCGGATCTTGTCGTCGTTCCGCGCAAAGGGCTTCATCGAGCTCGACGAGACGACGCGGCGCTATTCACTCGGCCCGAGCGCGTTGCATGTCGGTCTCGCGTATATCAACCGGATGGATGTGCCGCGGCTCGCGCGCCCTGAGCTTGAACGCTTGTCGAATGCGCTCGACGAGACGGCGACGCTGTCGCTTCGCACCGGTGCGACGCGCGTGTACGTCGATCAAGTGACACCGGACCGCGACGTGAAGATGGTCGTGCAAATCGGTCTTCAAGTTCCACTGCATGCCGGTGCGTCGTCGAAAGCGTTCCTGGCGTTTCTCGACGAGGACGAGCAGCGCGATTACCTCGCGCGGCCGCTCGCCAAGCTCACCTCTCTGACGGTCACCAATACCCGCACGTTGCGGAAGGATCTGACCGAAATCGCGGAGCGTGGCTTCGCATCCTCGAGCGGCGAGCGCATGGATGGGGCCGCGTCGGTCGCAGCGCCGGTGTTCGGCCACGAGGGCCGGCCGGTCGCGGTGATCAGCGTGTGCGGACCGGCCGAGCGTTTCGCAGCCGTGCAGGAGGATGCGCCAAAGCTCGTGCTCGAATCGACGCAGCGCTTGTCTCGCCAGCTCGGCTACCGCGCGACGGGGTAGCTATTCGAGGATCGCGAGCGGATCGACTTCGAACTGGAACTCGGGACGTAAGAGCGCCTCGCACAGCGCGCCGGTGGACGCGGGGTACGGCTCCACCAGCAACCGTTCACGCACTTTCGCGACGTCGCGGTACCGCTCGAGCGCCGGCGGCGTGATGTATTCGATCGTCTTTGCGAGATGCCCCGGCCCTGCGCCGGCCGCTTTCAAAACTTCGAGCACGTTCGTGTACGTGTATTCGGCTTGCGCGACGACGTCGCCGTCGAACAGAGCTTTCTCGGTCGCAGGATCGAGTGCAGCTTGCCCGCTCATGAACAAGACGTTGCCGGCGCGCACGGCCGGGCTGTACGTCAGCTTCGCGTAGCGCTCCCACCCAGGATTCACCGCAACCGGTTCGTATCGCGACGCGATAACGTCCATCGACACGAGTGCTTTCGGGTGTTGCAAGCGCGAGAGCAAGATTCCCGCGGCGCCCGGATACACCGGTCCGAGCAGCTCTTTGCGAACTTTCCCCGTCTGCCGATAGTCGCCGAGCGTCGCCGGCGTCGTGTAATCCACGGTCTTGACGACGTTCCGAAGATCGAGACCCGTCCCTTTCAGCACGGCGGCGGCGCGCTCGAGGACTCCGCGCGTCTGGGAAACGAGATCGTCGTGGTCCGGCGAGATCAATGACGAGAGGTACACAACGCCGTCGGTTGCGTATGCGCCGCCGAGTGATTCACCCGGCGGTCCGGCGGTCACTTCGACCTCGATGAGCGCCGCCGGTCGCAACAATCGGTTGACGACGACCGTGCAGACGGCCGGGGTGTGCTGTGCAAACGTTGCAACGCGCACCTCTTCGGCAAGCGCGTAATCGTCGATGCCTTTCGCGGTCACGTATTCGACGATGCGGTGTACATCGCCGAACGTGAGCCCTGTTGCCTCCAGGATTGCTTCGATCTTCGAATATGCAGTGCGGGACTGTTCCGCCATGCCGCCTTTCACGACGATGTGCCTCGACTCGGGATCGAATTCGGAGGCGGAGTGCCCCGAGAGCCACACATTCCCACGCCGCCGCAGCCCGAGCGAGAACGTGTAGTTCGAATAGTTGAACCACGGGAAGTGCGTCGGACGGACCGCTTCGAACATGCTCACGGCGCCAACTGCTCCAAGATGGCTTTCTGACAGGCGCGTGTGACGTCCGCGGGAACCAAGTGCGTCGGCGGGCTTAGCTTGATGCCGTCCGCTATGCCTTCGTACGCGGATAGACGCCCACGAACTTCATCGGCCGTTCCGGCGAGTGTGAGCGCGTCGACCATTTCGTCCGGCGTCGCATCGATCATCCCGGCTTCGTCGCCGGCGCGAAATCGCTCTTGGATTGCGTGCGCTTCCGCGGAGAAGCCGTGGAACGCGAGGAAAGCTTCGTATGTGCGCACCGTCGCGTAAAACGCGACGAGCCCCGCCGCCCAGCGCTTCGCTTGTCGCGAGTCGGCGTCGATGACGCACACGGCCGACGGAATGACCGCGATGTCGCCACGCGCGCGTCCCGCGCGCTGAAGCCCTGCTTGGATATTCGGAAGAACCAGTTCCGCAACGGAGCGCGGCGAGCCCAGCTCGTGCCCGAGCCACCCGTCGGCAATCTCACCGGCCAGGCGCGTCATGACTTCGCCGACGGAAGCGACGTAGATCGGAATGCGATCGCGCAGCGGCGGGAACGGGCGCTCGTATCCTCGAATACTCACACGTTCGAACTCGCCCTCAATCGCAAACGGCTTTCCGAGATGCGCTTCGGCGATGAGACGCCGGATGATCGCGATCGTCTCCCGAAGGTGCGGTGCGGGCTTCCCGAACGCTGCGTTGTGCCAGTTTTCGTTCAGCCTCTGGACGCCGGCGCCGAGCCCCAGCGTGAAACGCCCGTGCGACAGGTCGTCGAGGTCGAGCGCCGTCAGCGCGGTGATCATCGGGCTTCGCACGAATGCGAGCGCGATCGCGGTGCCGACGCCGATCGTGCTCGTCGCCGCGGCGATTGCGCCGCACGGCACGAAAGCGCTGCGATGCAGCTCGCTGATCCACGCGTCGGTGAAGCCGGCGGCTTCCGCCGCGACGGCAGCATCGATGACTTCGTTGAGTGACTCGCCCCATGGGGCGTAACTTACGCGCATATAGCGGTTCCGCTGAGAGAAACGACGTTCCAATCACCATAGGCCGGAGCGTCCGGAGGCGTCAATCCAATCGGAAAAGCATCGTGGCTTCGGCTTTTACGAGGATCTCGCCGTGACCATTTTCGCATTGCCACGCCATGAGAAGTGATCCGCGCCGGCCGGACTTCGAGCGCTCCTTGTCCTTGACTGCCACGTGCACCGTCAGGGTGTCGCCGGGAAACGCCGGCGCTGCGAATCGCACGCTCTCGAAGCCGATGAGGCCGATCGTTGAGCGGTCGAGCTTTCCCGACTGCTCGACGAGCCCGCCCATCAAAAGTAGCAATGCTTGGCCCGGGGCCGGCGTGTTGCCGAACGGTGACGCCGCGGCAAACGCCGCGTCGGTGAAGAGCGGATGCGTGTAGCCACCGATCGACACGAGTGTCGCAAGGTCTTTGCTCGTGAACGCGCGGCTCGGCGTGCTGAAGGTGTCGCCGGGAGAGAGGTCGTCGAAAGTGCCCACTACGGCCACACCGGCTCACGGCGCTCGACGGATGCACGGAAACCTTCGCGGCTCGTCGGCTCGGTTTCGAGGTACCGGATGAAATGATCGATCTCGACGTCGAGTGCTTCGTCGAGCGGTAACGATTCGCCCTCGCGCATCGCGGCTTTCGTCGCAGCGAGGCAGGGACGCGAACGCGTGCGAAAGACAGCCACCATCTCTTCGACGGCCGACGGCAGCTCAGTGCGTGGCAGCGACCGCAGCGCCAATCCGTTCGCGACCACCTCGGGACCCTTCATCCACCGGCCGCTGAAGATGATCTCCCGCGCGCGCTGGCGGCCGATGAGTCGCGGCAACCGCTGTGTGGCACCGCCGCCGGGCACGATGCCGTACGCGAGATGGGTGTCCCCGAATCGCGCTTCGTCTGCGACAAGAACGAGATCGCATGCGATCGCGATCTCGAATCCGCCGGCGCGCGCAAGCCCGTTCACGGCGGCGACGACCGGCAGTGGTATGGCCTCGATGTCGAGTAACAGCTTCTTGAATCGACCGAGCACGTTGCGAAAATAGGCGAGGTCGTCGAATGCCCTGCCGAGCAAGCCGATGTCGAGCCCGACCGAAAACACGTCGCCGTTACCCGTGATCGTGAGCGCCTTCACCGCCGGGTCTGCAGCCGCCGAGGCGAGCACGCCGGGCAGCGCCGACAGAATGGATTCATCGATTGCGTTCAAGGCATCGGGCCGGTTCAGCGTCACGTAGCCGACCCGGTCACGCGTTTCGTAGAGAACGGACGGCTTCGTCATGGTGCCTCCTCGGCGGCGTTCGGTTGGTTCGGCCCGGCTCATTATGAAACACTGTGCGGGACTTCGATCGAGAGGGATCCATGGGCGAAGCTCCGGCGTTTCGTGCGCTGGCATTGCAGGCGCGATGCCGTTCGGTCAATGCCGCCGGGGATCGGGCGGAAGCGCGCGCGCGGATGAAGGATTCCATCGACCGCTTACGGCGCCAGATCGCCGCCAGCGTTGCGTTCATTGGTCCGGATTGCCGCCTCGTCGTTCTGCCGGAGTACATCCTCACGGGTCATCCGGTCGGTGAGTCGATCGTTCTGTGGGCGGACAAAGCCGCGCTCGAAATGAGTGGCCCTGAAGAGGAAAGTTTGGCGTCGATCGCGCGCGATACGAAGATTTTTCTGGCCCTCAACGCATACGAGCTGGATCCCAAATTCCCCGAGCTGTATTTCCAAAGCTCTCTCGTGTTCGATCCGTCCGGGGCGGCCGTCCTGCGGTACCGCAGGCTCAACTCGTTCCTGACGCCGACGCCGCACGACGTCTGGGATGCATATCTCGATGCGTATGGGCTCGACGGAGTGTTTCCCGTCGCCCGCACTGAGCTCGGGAACCTCGCGTGCATCGCCTCGGAAGAGATCTTGTTTCCCGAGCTGGCTCGCTGCCTTGCGATGCGCGGCGCTGAAGTTTTCCTCCATTCGACGTCGGAGGTGGCGAGCCCGGCTGCAACGATGAAGGACGTCGCGAAGCGGGCGCGCGCCATCGAAAACCTTGCCTACGTCGTTTCGGCGAACACCGGAGGGATCGACGGGTCGCCGGTGCCGGGAGATTCGACGGACGGGAAATCGCAAATCGTCGACTACGAGGGGCGCGTTCTCGTCGAGGCGGCGCCCGGCGAGAGCATGGTCGCGAATGCGGAACTTGACCTCGGTGCGCTGCGACGCGCCCGTCGCCGGCCGGGCATGTCGAATTTGCTCGTGCGAAATCGTTTTGATGCGTATGCCGAGTCGTACGCCAATGCGGCCTTTCATGAGGCGAACGGTCTCGGCACCGGGAAGCGTCCGGAGAAGTCGTGGTTCATCGAAAAGCAGCGCGAGATCATCAATCGCTTGTCGGATGATGGTGTGATCTGACGTGAAGATCGATGTGCGCAACCCGCGCAGCGGCGAGGTCGATACATGGATCGACGCGCCCACGGCGCAAGAGCTGGTGGGGATCGCGGCCACGGTTCGATCGGCGCAGCCGGCCTGGGAAGCACAAGGCTTGCAAGCGCGCATCCACGCGATGACGGCGTGGCGAGACGCGCTCGGCGCGCACCGCGACGAGATCATCGCCGCGCTCGTCCACGACACGGGCCGCCTTGCCGAGTCGGCGCTCGAGGTCGACGCAATCATGCGCAGCATCGATCGGTGGTGCGGTCTCGCGCCGTCGCTCATCGACCCCGAACCGCCACGTCCATCGTCGATGCCGATCGTCGATGTCGCGCAAGGATTGCGTCCGTACCAGCTCGCCGGGGTCATCAGCCCGTGGAACTTTCCCTTCTTGCTGTCGCTCATCGATGCTATTCCGGCGCTGCTGACGGGATGCGCCGTCATCGTGAAGCCGAGCGAGATTGCGCCCCGATTCATCGGCCCGGTGCAGCGATCGATCGACGACGTTCCACCGCTGGCCCGCGTCATGACGTACGTCGCCGGAGCCGGCGAGACCGGCGCTGCGCTGGTCGATCTCGCCGACGTCGTTTGCTTTACCGGCAGCGTGCCCACCGGTCGCACAGTCGGCGAACGCGCTGCGAAGCGGTTCATTCCGGCGTTTCTCGAACTCGGCGGTAAAGACCCGGCGATCGTGCTCTCGACTGCGGATCTCGATCGCGCAACGTCGGCCATCGTGTGGGGATCGACGGCCAACGCGGGCCAGTCGTGTTTGTCGATCGAGCGTGTATACGTCGACGCGAAGATCGCCGATGCGTTCGTCGAACAGCTCGTCGCGAAGGCGCGCGCGGTTCGCTTGGCGGCCCCGGAGCCGCAGGACGGTGAGATCGGGCCGATCATCGCCGAGAAGCAAATCGCCGTCATCGAAGAGCATCTCACGGACGCACGGAACCGGGGTGCAGTCGTGCACTGCGGCGGTGAGATCGAGGTGATCGGCGGCGGCTCCTACATTCGCCCAACGGTACTCACGAACGTCGACCACTCGATGAAGGTCATGACGGAAGAGACGTTCGGTCCAATCATCCCGGTGATGCGTTTCAATGGCACCGATGAGGCCGTACGACTGGCGAACGACTCGACCTTCGGCTTGAGCGCTGCGGTGTTCGCCGGAACCGCCGAAGAGGCGATGGACGTCGGCTCGCGCCTCGACTCCGGCGGCGTCAGCATCAATGACGCCGCACTCACCGCGCTGGTTTACGACGGCGAGAAGAACTCGTTCAACATGTCCGGCCTCGGTGGGTCGCGGATGGGGCCGGCCGCCATGCGCCGCTTCGCGCGACGGCAAGCGTTCCTCATCGGTACGAGTCCCGGCGCCGACCCGTGGTGGTTCCCGCAGTTGCAGGGATAGCGACGCATCCAGTCGAAATGTCGGAACACAATTCCGCTTCGCGGAACAGGAGGAAAGTTATGGGAATCAAGGAGGAGATGCCGCTTCTTGCGCGTCACGAAGGCGAATGGGAAGGCACGTATACGTTCGTCGACCGCGAAGGAAAGATCACCGACCGCCATCGTTCGCACCTCACGTGCTCGTTCCCGACGGAAGGAGAGTTTCCGTACTGGCAAACCAACAGATACACGTGGGACGACGGCCGCACGGAAACCATCGACTTCCCGGGGATGTACAAGGACGGCAAGCTCTACTTCGATACCGAACGCATCAACGGCCACTGTTGGGAGATCGACGACCACGCGATCGTGCTCACGTGGGTGTACCAGCAAGATGCGTCCATCACTCTGTACGAGCTCATTCACCTCGACGAGTCCGGCACCAATCGCTCGCGGACATGGCAATGGTTCAAAGACGGCGTGTGCTTTCAACGGACGTTGATCGACGAGAAGAAGATCAAGTGAATCTCGACGATCCGGCACAAAATCTCTGCGCCTTTCTCAAAGCGCGCGCGTCGCTCGGCGGAGAAGACACCGTCACGTGGTTTACCGGAACGACGCACGCGTGGATGCCGGCCGGAAAGTTCGCACCGCTTTTCGGATTCGAGGGATACAACATTGCGCGAGCCGTCGTGGCCGACGGCGGGTACGACTTGCTGACGCGCGAGGCCGTGTTTTACATCGACCTGCGTAGCGGTGAGCCGCTCGACCAGTGGGCGAACCCGTTTTCCAACGAGAACGTTACGGTCGCGCACATCTGGAACGACCCGGTGAATCAGCAACTGCGGCTCGACGGCCCGCGCGGACCGTGGCGCGTTCCCGTCACCGGTATCGGAGACGATCTGTTCTTCAACGTCGATGTGTTCCTTGCGTACCCATCCCCACTGCCGCGGGCGCAGTTTCCCGAACACTCGCAAGACGACTTGTATCAAGCGGCCGAGCTCTTCCAATTCTTCTGCAAGAGGCACGACATCGAAGACGAGTCCTTGATGAGCGCACCGGCGCTCGTTTCGTGGACGCGGCTGGGCCCGTGGCTCCCGTGGATGCGCATGGGCGACCGGACCGGGCAGCTTGTCTATCACGGCCGTGGTGCGAAGCTCGCCGGCGGCTACGCAGATCTTCCGGGGTGGATTCGCGAACGGGTTGAAGCAACCGACGCGCGTTATGCGGGGGCGCCGCGCGAGTTCACGGCGCCGAACGCGACGAGCTGGACGGAGTTCCGGAAGATCCTCGAGGCCGCTAAGAAATAGACGCGCCGACGAGCGATCCGACGCCGTACGTAATGCTCGCCGAAGCCGCACCGAGAAACAACATTCGAAATGCAGACACGAAGCCGCTGCGCCCGGTGAGAATTGAGATCCCGAGACCGACGAGCGAAAGCGCGATTCCCGACAGAACGGCTGCAAGCAAGATGGCTCCGCCGCCGGTCATGAACAGATACGGCAGCACCGGAATGAACGCGCCGATCGCGAACGCGACGAACGAGGAGATCGCGGCGACCCACGGGGATGCGAGATCGCTCGGGTCGAGGCCGAGCTCTTCGCGCGCCAGCGTGTCCAGAGCCGCCGACGGACGAAGCATGATGCGCTCCGCGAGCTTTTCCGCCGCGCCGGGCTCGATACCTTTCGTGCGATAAATCAACGCCAGCTCGTCGCGCTCTTCGTCCGGAAAGGCTTCCAGCTCGTGGCGTTCGATCTCGATCTCGCGCTCGTAGAGCTCGCGCTGTGACTTCACCGAGATCCACTCGCCGCTCCCCATTGAGAACGCGCCGGCGAAGAGTCCGGCGACGCCGGCGAGCAAGATGATGTGCGCGTTGCCGGTCCCACCGGCAACGCCCATGATGAGCGACAAGTTCGATACGAGGCCGTCGTTGATGCCGAACGTCGCCGCCCGAAGTACGCCTCCCGAGCTCACGCGGTGGCGGGACTCGATGTCGGCGATGCGGCTCGGTGCGTTCTTGCCGATCGTTGCGAGACTGCGCCCATGCTGCACTTCCTCTTGACCCATCTCCGTCGGCGCTTCGGGAACGCCGACGTATTTGCGCGCATCTGCAGCCTCGAGCCGTACGAGGATCGGCAAGACCGATTCGAGCCCAAACCGGCGCGCGATGCGCGCGAGCACGCGCTCGCGGAACGGCGGGCCGGAGTACGTGGGTTGGACGCCGCCCGATTTTTGCAACAGCGCCGCCCAATGCGCGGCATGACGGTCTTCCGCGTCGGCGAGACGCTTCAGCGTTGCCGCACCTTCCTCGTCGGCCACTTCCGCCAGCGAACGGTACAGCCACGCTGCGGAAATTTCGCTTTCCCAGAACTCGCGAAAACGCTTTAGATAACGCGGTTCTTTGGTCTTGGTTGCCATGGTGACAGTCTATAAGTGCCGCCGAATATCTGCAGCGACAAGAACGGCCGTTATTGCGAACCCGGCGATAGCGATCGACCAAAGAGCGGTCGCCGCGGCGACGATGATGAAAAAGGTGCAAATTGCGAAGGCCAGAATCCGTCCGCGGCGAGCACTCTCTTCCTCCACGCCCGCATGCGTGCCGGACGCGAGCGCTGCGTCGAGCCCGATGACGACGAACGCGACGAGGAGCCAGCCTGCGAAGTTCGACCACGGGATACCGAAGTACGGGCCGCGCGACCCGTACTCGTACAAGGACCCAAGAAACCACCGATGCCCGCGAACGGTCATCGGATCGATGATGAAATCGAGGGCCGTTGCGAACACAGCACCGGCAAATGCAAGACCGATGCGCGAACGCGCGGGCCGTGTGGCCGCCGCGAGCGAACGTCCCGCCCAAATCACAGACCCGAAAGCAACCGGTACGAACAAGGGAACGTTAGAGAGATACAGCTCGCGTCCGCGGGTGGTCGTTGTGTAGGAATAATGGCCGTACGGGATAGACGAATGGGTGCTGGCGTACTCACCTGCAAACGTGACCGCGAAAGACACGATGAGAAAGCGGAGAGCGCGGCGCCACCCTCCTTCGGGCCATGCGCTCCACACGAGGCCGGCAACGAACGCGAACGCATACCAACGCATGACGACGGTCCGGACGACGATCATCGATCGCGGCGTTTATGCAGCAAGTGGCAGCCGGACGCCGAAGCATGAGCCACACGGCGTGTTCGGCTCATACCAGGTCTCGCCGCCGTTCGCGCGGGCGAGTCCTTGGACGATCGACAAGCCGAGTCCGGTGCCTCCCACCGATCCCTCGCCTCGGGCGAACTTGCCAAAAAGTCGCGGGACGAAGTCATCCGGCACGCCGTTCCCATGATCGCGGACGCGTATCTCGACCCACGCGCCGGCTTCGGCGGCGTCGATTTCAATCGGCGGCAATCCATATTTAAACGCATTGCCCAAGAAGTTGACGATGATCCTCTGAAAATGATCGGGGTCGGCGACGATCCGGACATCGTCCATGTGCACGAGCAGCTCGTCACTCTTGTCCCGACCGAAGTCGGCGGTGATCACTTCCATCGCGTCGCGCAAACGGATGACTTGCAACCGTGTGTCCAGCTCGCCGGCTTCGATGCGAGACACGGTGAGAAGATCCTCGACCATGCGGTTGAGGTGGCGCGCTTGCCGATCGATGACCCCAAGCATGTCGTGGCGTTGAGCGGGAGTGAGCCTCTCGAACTTTGCATCGACGTTGAGGGTGGACGCGGCGCCGAGAATCGCCGTCAGCGGACCTCGAAGATCGTGCGAGGCGACGGCGACGAAATCGCGCATAGCTTGATTGAGATCCTTGAGTTCCAGGTTCGCGCCCGTAAGCTCGTTGTTGACGTGTTCAAGCTCTTGCGCGGCTGCGTATAGCTCCGCGGTGACTCGCTCGGCAATTGATTCGGCTTCGCGACGCGCTTTGCGTTCACGCTCGAGCCTGCGCTCGAGCGTCGCACGCGAAAGCTCGTCGCCTGTGGACATTTACGTCACAACTTGGTGAAGTGAATGTGGAGATCGCATAGTTGGTCGCCGCGTTTGCTACACGTCGCTTGCGTGATGTCGACCGCTTCGCCGAAATGGTCGGCAGAACCTTCGATCAGTCCTTCAGCGAACGAACAGAGGTTCCGGTGCGAGTGGTAGGCGAGACCGAGATCGTTCTCATTCGTCGTGTCGAATTCGAACGAGGGCGCGTACGCGCCGGGAAACAGTTTGCGTACTTCCGGGTGAATGATCTCGTTGAGGGTCATGAGGAACGCTCGCGTGGAATCGTACGGCGAAAAGAATCCTGGATACTTTGCAGCGAGGAGGGGCAGCGCGGCGCGGCCGAACCACCGGATCAAGTCGTCTTGCTCTACGCCGAGTGCGGCGCAACCGGTATCAACCAGCGCAATGAGCTCTTCGTCTGGATAGCTGCCGACCGCCGTGTAGGAGCCTTCGAGACCTGCACCTTCGAGAAGCGCATCCCACGTATCTTCGCCGTACTTGTCGGAAACGGTCTGCTCCAACAGGTTGAAGACGATGCCCTTCAAAGCGCTCCTTTGCCGCAGGGCGAGGCGCCTCGGCCGCGCGTGAGGCAAGGCTACCGTGCACAGGGGGCATTGCCCAGGACGAAGGTCTTGACGCGTAACCTTCGGTAACGTAACCTACGGGAGCGTAACTTACGACAACGTAGCAATTTCCCGGAAGGGGACCCCACCATGACTACAGACGTGCTCGAGCGGCCGTCCGCCACGCAGGAAATCCGGGGGGTCATCCGTCTCACGGCGCGTGAGCTGCGCATGCAGCGCCGCGTCACCTTGCTATTGACGGTGCTACCTCCAATCGGAGTCGCCTTGGCGATTTTTTCGCTGTGGGGGCACGGCATCGGCACGCGCGATCTTTCGATTATGGGTGCCTTTTACGCCTTCACCGGCATCGGCGTGACCGTCGGGTACCACCGGCTCTTCACGCACCGCAGCTTCACCGCCGTCCCCGGGCTGCGCGTGCTGTTCGCCGTGGCCGGCTCGATGTCGGTCGAAGGATCGCTGATCGCTTGGGTTGCCACGCACCGGCGCCACCACGCGTTTGCGGACGAGTTCGGGGATCCGCATTCCCCCCATCTCGCACGAGCCGCCGGCCTTCGAGGAGTCTTGCTCGGGTTGTGGCATGCCCACATGGGATGGCTCTTCGACTCGGAGAAATCGAACCAGCAAGAGTGGGCGCCGGACCTTCTCGCCGAGCCGGTGATAAAAAAGATCGACGAGCGGTTTCTCCATCTCACGATCATGACGTTCGTGTTGCCGGCTCTGATTGGTTTCGTGCTCAGGCATTCGTTCGGCGGCATGATGTCGGCATTTCTCTGGGGATCGTTGGTCCGAGTATTTCTGCTGCACCACGTCACATGGAGCATCAACTCGGTGTGTCACTTCTACGGCAAGGAAGCGTTCAAGGCACGTGACGAGAGCCGCAACGTGTGGCCGATGTCGGCCATCTCGTTCGGGGAGTCGTGGCACAACAATCATCACGCGTTCCCGTGGTCTGCACGCCTGGGCCTCCGTGCGTGGCAAGTTGATCCGGGCTGGTACGTCATTCGATTCTTCTCCGGGCTACGTATGATCACCGGGGTCAAAGTTCCCACGGCAAAGCAGATGGAGGCGAAGCGCATCTCATGACCGACGACGAGGGAGTGGTCGTCCCGTTCCCCGTCGGAGAAGAGCGGCCCCGGGTTCGGATGTCCGGCCAAGAGCGCAGGGCGCAACTGATCAACGTCGGGCGTGCGATCTTTGCCGAGCGCGGCTACGAAGCGACATCGGTGGAGGAAATCGCCGAGCGCGCAAAAGTCAGCAAGCCGGTCGTGTACGAGCATTTCGGCGGCAAGGAAGGGCTGTACGCCGTCATCGTGGACCGCGAAGTAGCGAACTTGCTTCGCAGTATCCCTAACGCACTCGCAGGCGGCCGCCCTCGCCTCGCGCTGCAACGAGCTGCCTACGCATTTTTCGAATACATCTCGGATCAAGATGCTGGTTCCCCCATCCTCCTGCCCGGCGCGCCGCTCCGCCTTTCCAC
>JAIVGO010000137.1 GCA_020201525.1 Actinomycetota bacterium
GAACAAGGGCGTACACGTAGTTGTGATCCTGCTCGGGCCCCTCCGCGGGTCCGAGCTCGATGCGCCCGATGCGGTCTTGTGGCGCAAATCCCTTCGTTGCAATCTTTGAAAAAGTCCCCGGCGCTCCGTTGTCGGACACATACAAACCGTTGTTCGGTGCTTGTTGCGTTCCATCGGGATTGATGAATTGACCGCCACGCCAGCCGACGGCGGCGAGGACTTTGCCCCCGGCCAGACCGGCGCTTCCACCTGGAGCCTGTACGACCACGTCCGTTACGACGTTGGCGAGCAAGCAACCGCGTGTGGTTGAGGGCTTCCCGGCACACGGACCCGTAGGGAGCTTGACGTTCGTGTAGGACTTGCCTCCGTTGACGGAACGGAAGAGCCCTGCTCCCGTTGCCGCGTACACGATCTTCGGATTCGTTTTGTTGACCGCGATCTTGAACCCGAATGCATCATCCGGAACACCGGCGGCATGTACCCACGTCCGGCCCCCATTGAGGGAATAGAAAGCGCCCGCACCACGCCGGCTATCGAAGCCGAACGAGCCGTCCCCGGTCAGCGCGAGAATCGTTCCGCCGTTGGCACTCGTGTAGCCGACCGCGCCCATGATTTGCGTCGGTAGCGAGTCACCGATCGAAGTCCACTTGCGTACTGCTGAGTCCGCTTTCCAAATACCTCCGTACGACACGGACGCAAGAAGGGTTCCGGGAAAGCGCCTGTCGGTCGTCGGGATGTACCAAAAGCTCGTGATGCGTCCGGCAAGCTCGACGAGTCCAAGCTGCTTGAGGGAGTAGCCGTCGTCTCCCGCCTGCAGGGGCCCCTGACCTACCCCAGCCCATGCTTGGCTGTTCTCGGCATCTTGACCTTCCGCCAAGATCGCCGAGCGCTGACGCAGCGCACTCGTAAAAGCGCCGGCCGGAACGACGCCGTACGGCGCCGATTCCATAGCGGCGCGCTGAGCCGCAAGCGCCTGCATGTCCTCCAGTGATTCCGGATGCTTGTCCGCGATGCAAGAGCCGGCGGGACCGTCCGCACCTGCGGCGAGGTCGGCGAGCGTGACGCTTCTTTCATCTCCGGCTGGAACGCGAAAGCCCGGCGGACAGGTCGGGAGCGTCCGGGCGCTCGGGAGGATCGCGAGCAGACTTGCAAACACAGCGGCGACGGCGGGCAACGCGGCCCGCCGGATGTGCGAATCAATCATGGTCTTGTCTCCACTCGGCCAGGTCTGGGCACAACGACCAAGCGGGAGCGATGGCGTGCCGGCCCCCGGGTAAGGTCGTGCATCCGAAGGATTGTTTCGTCAAAGGGCGCCCATTTTCCTTCAGCGTCCGAGAACTGCCCGCTTTGCACCGTTCTTTGCGAGATCTCAACCCGCAGGATGGGCGGCAGAATACCCCTTTTTTCCGCACGTCGCCCCTTTGAGCGCGGACGAACATCCCCGGCTCCGCAATGATCGGCGCAAATGCCCGCGAGCGAGCTTGGCCGGCTCCCTCGGCTCGATACACACCTGGCTACGGGGTTTCCGTACCGCCCGGTTGTCAGCTCTCCGGCGTTATCCGGAAAATCGCGTAGCCGTTCGCCGCGCCGATCGTCACGGCCAAGCCGCTGCGCAGCGTCGCAGCGGTCTCGGTCGCAAGAACGGAAGCGCCGCTTGCGGGGTCGACGCGCTCGACGCGGAACGTCGCATCGTCGGGCACCCCATCCAAGCCTCTGAGCGCCACAGACTTCACCGATTCGGTTCCGCTTTGACGAAACGCCAGCAGCCATCCCGACGCGTCGTCGCCGTTCCAAACTTGCAACCCCGTCCACCGCTTGAGCAGCGGATCCTCGAGCAACGGGTACGTCATGCCGGCCAGTGTCGCGCTGTTTGCGTGGTAGAAGTCGACCCATTTCGCCGTCTCAGCACGTTGCGCAGGAAGCAGCTGCGTATCGACCGGCATGGAAAACGTGATGTGTCCCAAGAGCGACGACGCGAGAGCGGTATCGATGTTTGCGTCTCGCTCGCCGGCCTGGCCGAAAGAACGCTGTCCCAACGAATATCCGGGTACATACGGCGACAGGTTCCATACGTTGTGCAGCAGCTTGGCGTTGTCGGGCCCGCCATTTTGGAACCACGCCGGGCCGCGAGCTGTCGACTCGAATGGAAACATGCGGTAATCGTTCGTCTCGTCGATCGAGAAAGTCACTTCGGGATGCTGCAGCCGAACCGCATCGAGCATCTCGACAAAGGCATCATGGTATTCGTACATCGTCACGGGAAATACGCCGCCGCAATCCACCCAGGCGAGGAAGTCGAACTTGAAGTACGTCGCCCCGTACGACTCGATCGCGCGAAGGATCCGTCCCTTCATGTAATCGATCATACGCATCGGTTTCGACGGGTCGTCGGGATCGACGCCCATCGCCAGTGGGTTCCAGACACCGATCCCCGCTTCGTTCGAAGAGGAATCCGGCTCGGCCGCGTTGTCCACCGCAAGCGCGTCCCCGACCGGAGCGCATGCCCATTGCGGATTCGTGCTGAAAGCTTTCGACGCGGGATTGAATTCCATCGGGTTCATCCACAGACCGAGCGCAATGTCGTCGGCGGGGCCATCCTCGCCGGCAAGCGCGGCGCGAACGGCCGCGAAATGATCGTCTGGAAAACGCGGCGGGAACTTTCTACGCGGCTCCGGACAGCTCGGCGAATCGGCACACCAGTCGCCGGATGCCGCCATCCATCCGTCGTCGAAAATGAACGTATCGATGTGCATGTCACGAACCGCATGCAAGATTTGCAGAAACCGGCTGTAGCTCATGTCGTCCTTCGCGCCGGTCGAAATCGCATTGTTATCGACGCCGTCGGAGTTGAACATCACGCGCTTTGGATAACTTCCGTTTCTGTGCTGCGTCAGGTACTTGTAGAACTGCCAGGCATCGTCGTCTGCGTCCGCGCCGAAGATCGTGAACGCCGGCTCGAGGCTTACCGGTGTCCCCGGTGACAGGACGCGGTGCCGCGCGGGGGCCGGAGTCGGGTTTTCGATGTGACCGGTCTCTTCGAACGGCCCGATGTACACGATGTCGCGCGACAGATCGACATCGGCACGAGCGACGCCGGTGTCGGTGCCTTCGTACGTCATGCGCGATGAGGCATAGTCACGCCGTTCCGACACCATGGCGACTCGGCGGCCATCGACGCCCTCGATGGAAAGCCACTCGCCGGGCGCACTCACATCGGTCAGATCGTCACTCGTACTCTCGTCGTCACTCTGCCCCGTCTCTTCTCGCCACTGACCTTTATGCGGATCGCCGATCGAGAGCGGGTTCCAGTTGTCGTATCGCCAGTCGGCGCCGGCGCGAAACGCTTGAACCTTCGCCGTCGCATCGAGCGGCGCAACGGGATCGCGCGCCGCTACTTCATCGAGCGTGTATCCACTCACGACGACGGGGGCAAGCGAATTGATCGTCGTTTGCGATTTGAATCCGGCGATGCCGTCGTACACTTCAACCGTTCGGGTCGCTTGCACCCCTGCGATCGCTCCGAGCGTCCACCGGATTCCTTCACCGCCGGTGACGTCGTACGGCTCCACGTTCACAACCGGCAGGGCGGCACTTTCGATGCGGACGCCATCGAGGAGAAGAGCAAAGTCGCTGTGCGATGCAGTAAAGGGACGCCCGACCCGGCCCGCGGAGGTCGTGAGGAGGGAATCCGCTCGCCACGTCCGCTCGACGATGCCGTTCGAAAGCGTGACGGCACTTGGCCCGATGGACGCGGTGACGTCTTCGTGTACCACGCTCGCTACCGGCGTGGCGCGCGAGGCTGCAGGCATAACCAGCGCCACGGCGAGTGAAAGGACAACGATGCGGAGCCGCATGACTCCCCATTCGCCGCGCCGAGAGTGCATCCCTGCTCGGCGCGCTGGACGATAACGGCGATCGGAGTGTCCGCGAGGGCCGATAGAGGTTGCGGCGACATCGCGATGCCGCCATCATGCCGGGCTACGCATGACCGACCGAGAAGAAGTCAACGAGGAGGAGGTCGTCGCCGCGCTGCGCGCCGGGGACGAGGCTGCGTTCGTAAAGCTCGTCGAGATGTTCAACGGGACGATGCTCCGCGTCGCGATGGGTTTCGTCTCGTCCCGTGCCGTCGCCGAGGAAGTCGTGCAGGAGGCGTGGCTGGGCGTTCTGAAAGGCCTTCAGGCATTCGAAGGCAGGTCGTCGCTCAAAACGTGGATTTTTCGCATTCTGACCAACATCGCAAAGACCCGCGGCCAAAGAGAGGGCCGGTCGGTCCCGTTCTCATCACTCGATCCCCGTGAGGACGAGCCCGTAGTCGACCCGTCTCGCTTTCACCCGCCGGATCATCCACAGTGGCCGAACGCCTGGGCTGCTCCCCCACGCTCCTGGTCCGACGTCCCGGAGGATGCCTTGCTGTCGAAAGAAACACGGACCGCGGTTGAGAAAGCAATCAAATCCACGCCGCCGTCGCAGAGAATCGTCATCACGCTACGAGACGTGGACGGCTGGTCCTCCGAGGAGGTTTGTAACGCCTTGCACATCACGGAGACCAATCAGCGTGTCCTTTTGCACCGGGCCCGGTCTCGTGTCCGTGCGGCACTGGAGCGGTACCTGGACGGGGAGCGAGTTCCATGAGAAAGCCGATGAGCTGCAAGGACCTCGTCGTCCTCGTCACTATGTACTTCGAGGAGGCGCTTCCGCGCCGTGATCGCAAGCGGTTCGAAAAGCACATCGCGGGATGCCCGGGTTGCACGGCTTATCTCGATCAGATGCGCATGACGATCAAGCTCACCGGCACGCTCACCGATGACGCAATATCGCCGGCCGCGGAGGCGGTGCTCATCGCCGCGTTCCGCGATTGGAAGCAGCCGAGGTAAGCCGCACGATCGTCCGAAAAAAAGGAGGCCGTCGATGACCGACACATTCGACGTCATTGTGCTCGGAGCGGGGCCGCCCGGCGAAAACGCGGCCGGACGGGCTGCCGACGGCGGACTGTCAGTCGCGATCATCGAAGAAAGACTCGTCGGCGGCGAATGCTCGTACTACGGATGCATTCCGAGCAAGACGATGATCCGGCCGGGAGACATCCTCGCGGCCGCGCGGCGCGTCCCCGGCGCCGTCCAAGCTGTTACGGGATCGATCGACGTGGCGGCGGCGCTCGCACAGCGCGATTACATGACGAGCAACTGGGACGATTCGGGGGCCGTCCCGTGGCTCGACGGCAAAGGGATCACATTGATCCGAGGCACGGCGCTTTTCGCCGGTGAGAAAACGGTCGAGGTCGAAGTGCCCGGCAGCGCCCCGCGCCGGGTGACGGCGAACAAAGCCGTCGTCGTCGCGTGCGGCACCCGGCCCTTGGTTCCCCCGATCGACGGAATCGCTGACGTCGGTGCATGGGACAATCGCGATGCCACATCGGCGAAGGAAGTTCCACGGCGATTGCTGGTCCTCGGCGGCGGGGCGATCGGCGCCGAGATGGCGCAATGCTTCAAGCGGCTCGGCACGGACGAGGTTACCGTCGTCGAAGGCGGACCGCGCCTGCTGGCGCGAGAAGAGCCCTTTGCCGGCGAAGAGCTTCGCACGGCGTTCGAAGCGGAGGGAATCACCGTGATCACCGGCGCGCGCATGAGCGCCGTGTCGCGCGAAGGTCCCGTCGGGCCGGTCACCGCAACGCTCGCCGACGGTCGGACGATCTCGGCGGATGAAATACTCGTCGCCGTCGGTCGCACACCGAACACCGATCGCATCGGGCTCGAAACCATCGGGTTGTCCGGCGTGGCCGGAAAGTATCTTCCCGTCGACAAAAAGCTTCGCGTCGATGGACGCGACTGGCTCTACGCCGTCGGTGACATTGCCGGGCTCGCGCTTCTCACGCACATGGGGAAATATCAAGGCCGCCTGGTCGGCGACATCCTCGCCGGAAAGGACGTCGAAGACATTGCAGATCATGTGGCGATCCCGCGCGTCACATTCACCGATCCGCAAGTTGCGGCCGTCGGCATGACCGAAGCCGATGCTCACGACAAAGGCATCCACACTCGCACGGTTTCGTATCAAGTCGGGGACGTGCCCGGCGCTTACACGCAAGGAAACAACATTCGCGGCACCGGTCAGATCGTCGTCGACGAGGCGCGGCGAGTGATCGTGGGGGCAACGTTCACCGGACCCGGCGTCCAGGAGATCGTGCACGCCGCAACGATCGCGATCGTCGGCGAGGTTCCGCTCGACACGTTGTGGCACGCGGTGCCGTCGTTCCCAACCGTCAGCGAAGTCTGGCTGCACCTGCTCGAGGAGTACGGCTTGTAACGCGCGTGACCGGCAACCGAAAGGCAGCGATGCGCATCATCGACGTCTCGCTCGGAATCGGCCCCAATCTGCCGACGTGGCCGGACGATCCGCCGGTGAGCGTCACGCGGACGGCGCGAATCCACCGCGGCGACCCGGCCAACGTGTCTGAGCTGCGGCTCGGCTCGCACACGGGCACGCACGTCGACCCGCCCTTTCACTTCATCGACGGCGCACCCGGCGCGGACGCGTTATCGCTCGACGTCCTGATCGGTGCAGCGCACGTCATCGATATGACGGGCTTCACGGGACAGATCGAGCCCGACCAACTCGAACGCATCATGCCCGAAGACGCCGAGCGCATTCTCTTCAAGACCGACAACTCGCTGCTGTGGCGCGAACCGAAGCCCGTTTTTCCACGCGAATACGTCGGCCTTTCTCCACAAGGAGCGGCGTGGCTGGTCGAGCGGAACATCAAGCTCGTCGGGACCGACTTCTTGTCGATCGAAGCGTTCCACGCCCCCGGTCATCCGACACACCGAACGCTCCTCGAAGCCGGGGTTATCATCGTGGAGGGGCTTGATCTATGGAATGTGTCCGCGGGCATGTACACCCTGGCGTGCCTACCGCTCAAGATCATGGGCGGAGACGGCGCGCCCGCTCGGGCGGTGCTGATCGAAGGCTGATCTGCAACAGCACTTCCGAAGCGAACCGGGCTGGTGCAATACTGATTGCTGCAACGATCAGCGGGCTCACGTCACGACGGAAACAGGAGAAGGCCATGCGCGGATTCGATCTTTCCCGGTACCTCAGGGCTTCCCGCAAGCTCGACCTCGGCGGGATCGACTTCGACCGCGTACCAGATTACCCGTTGACCCGCGCCGAAGTGCGGTGCCTCACCTACATGATGGACGTCGAAAGTCACACCGTTATTTACTTGCGCGATCTTCTAGGGACGCGCGCGGCATACGACCCGGAAATCACAGCGTTCTTGTCGCTGTGGGTGTACGAGGAGTTTTGGCACGGCGAAGCCCTCGCGCAATTCCTCCGAGCGGCCGGACAACGCTTCACCGCCGACCGCACGTACGCGATACGGGCCGCGGCCGACGGCGGTGGAACGATGGTTCGTGCAGCGAAGCGGCTGGCGTCACGCTTCGAGCCCAATTTTGTCGCAGTGCACATGACGTGGGGCGCCGTTAACGAGCTGTCGACGCTCAGCGGGTACCAGCAAGTAGTGGCGGGGACACGGCATCCCGTACTCGTCGAGCTTCTCACGCGCATCATCAAGGATGAACGGCGGCATTACGCGTTCTATTACAACCAATCGCGACAGCGCCTCGACGGGAGCGCGCGCGGTCAGCGCTTGGTGAAATGGGCGCTGACGAATTTCTGGACGCCGGTAGGTTCCGGCGTGCGCCCGCAGGAAGAAACGGACTTCGTCATCGGTCATTTGTTCGGCGGCGACGCGGGCGATTCCGCCGTTCGAGCGATGGAAAACGAACTGTCGAAGCTTCCCGGTCTCGGCGGTATGCGAATCATGACCCGCGCACGCAATCGAGCGCTGCGACGGTCGCCGGTCGCGATGCATCCACGCTTTACGCACGTCGCCGCATCGATCGGCTGAGTTACCGCGTCGCCGGAAGCAGCAGGCAGCTGTCGCCGAATTCGTGCCACAGATAGCGCGCCGCGAGGGCCGCATCGTACGCGTCGCCGACCAGACGGTCCCCGCCAACAGCTTCGAGGAGCAGCAGATGCGACGCCTCCGGCGCGTGCCATCCCGTTACGAGGCCGTCCACAACGAGTGCCGGACGATCTGGGCCGAGAAAGAGCTCGGTCCAGCCCTGCCCCCCGCTGATCCTTCCGTCCGCATGAGCGACGCTTTCGAGCGCCCGCGTCACCGTCGTACCGACCGCGATCACGCGTCCGCCGGCCGAACGCGTTTCGTTCACGCGGCGCGCGGTGGCACTCGGTACCCAAAAGCGCTCTGCTTCCGGAGGCTCCCCGGCTTCCTGCGACGAGACGCCGGTGTGCAACACGACTGTTGCGAACCCGATCCCACGCGTGACGAGCTCCGTCACCAGCTCGTGCGTGAAGGGACGCGCCGCGCTCGGCATCTCGGCGCTTCCAGGTTCGCGCGAGAAGATCGTTTGGTACGCAGCCGGCGGAATACTCTGCCGGACGTAGGCATACGTGATCGGACGGGCGTGCGTTGCAAGGAAGTCGGCTACGGAAACCTCGCAGATAATTTGCGCGCGCCACAACCGGCTCCCGACGTATCGATGGACGTCGGGATGCGGTGCCACCAGGACCGCGCTCGCGCCACCGGCGAGCTCCACCGTCTCACCGACCACGGCATCTCGGACCGGACCGGTGCGATCGGCCAGTCGCAGCTCGATGATCCAGGTGCCGTCGTCGCGCGGAGTCGAAAAGTGCACGGCGATGTGCTCGTCACACGCACGGGTTGCGTCGACGGCAGCCGGAATCGTCGCCGATGTGTTCACGACGACAAGGTCCCCGGCGCGCAGAAACGAGCCGATGTCGCGGAACTGCGCGTGCCGGACGCCGCCCGGACCGGCCACCATGAGCCGAACGGCGTCGCGCGCAAGACCGCGTTCCTCCGGCGGCGCATCCGCCGAAAGCTCCGGCGGTAGCTCGAATCTCTTGCGGACCTCGGTCGCAATCATCGGACGCCCCCCGGCACAAGAACATCTGTCGCTCGGTAGCGTCCGCTCTGTGGACGGTTTACGAGAAGCCGCAGTAATGCCGGCACGACGCTCTCCGGCTCCGGGCGGTCGGAGATGTCCTCGCCCGGAAAGGCTTGTTGGTGCATCGCGGTGCGCATGTCGCCGGGATCAAATGCGTAGACGCGAAGGGCCGGATTTTCAGCCGCGAGGACCCCGCTCATTTGGTCGAGGGCGGCTTTCGACGCGCCGTATGCGCCCCATCCCGGATACGCCTCCACGGATGCATCCGATGTGACGTTGACGACCGTGCCGCCGGTCGTCTCCAGGAACGGCAGCACGCGCTGCGTGAGCGCCAGCGGCGCGACGACGTTGGTCCGGAACACATCCTCCAGCGTGTCGAGCGGGTAACGGGCAAGCGGAGGAAGCGGGCTCACGCCCAGGTCGCTCGCGTTGTTCACCAACACGTCGAGGCGACCGGCCGAGGCCACGGCCGTCGCGAGTGCCGACCGATGCGCGGCATCGGCAACGTCGCCGGCAATGCCGACGGCGCCGAGTTCCGCCGCGACGGCGGCCAAATCGTGGTCGCCGCGCGCATCCAGAATCAACGTCCACCCTTGCACGGCAAGCTCACGCGCGAGGGCGCGCCCGAACCCACGGGATCCTCCGGTGATCAGTGCCACGCTCATGATTACCTCCTCGGATATCGCTGTGCGCTAGACTAGAAGTTGAAGTTAACTTCAAGTCAAGTAGAACGGCGGAAGTTTCATGAGCGAAGAAATGTTGACCGTGGGTGAGGTCGCGGAGCGCAGCGGTTTCGCCTCCTCGGCCGTTCGGTTTTACGAGCGCATCGGGCTGATCAGCGCCGAAAGAACAGCCGGCGGACAGCGGCGCTACGAGCGGAGCATCCTGCGGCGACTCGCTTTCATCCGAGCCGCGCGCAACGTCGGGCTCTCCTTGGATGAAGTCCGCGATGCCCTCGAACAGCTGCCGTCGTCTCGAACGCCGACACGAGCGGACTGGACGAAGATCTCGCGCCTCTGGCGACGGCGGCTGGATGAGGAGATCGAAGCGCTCATTGCGCTGCGCGACGGCCTGGATTCGTGCATCGGGTGTGGATGCTTATCGCTGCAACGATGCAGACTGTCCAACCCGCACGACGTCGCCGCGAGCGAAGGCCCCGGCGCGGTGTACTTGCCGGAGTTCCTCCGGGAGGCGGTGCACGAAGGCTCTTAAGTACGATTCTGAGCGCGGCGTCGCCTCGAGCGTACCAGCGCTTTTTTCGCTGCGGGAGCTACGGAGAGCTTTCCCTTGCCGCTCTCCGCGAGCGCTTGGCGAATGAGCGCCCGGCACGTCCACGAAATCACGTCGAGCGCCTGAGCTTTCGGCAGCATCCACACGTCCCGCAACACGAGATGTGACTCGATGCCGATCGCGAGTGAGAGTGCCTCCGCAAGCCGGAAGAGGCTCGCCTCGCCGATACGCGCGCGCAGCGGTTCCAGCGCATCGACGATGAATGAAATGCGGCCACCTCGATCCACGGCGCCGTCGGCCTCCTTGCCGGTGTGCTGCAAGAACCAGTGATCGAGGGCAAGCCGCAACAGGGATCGATGCTCCGGCTCCCGAATAAAGATCTCCTCGAAAATCGCTTCGGCGAGTTGAAGAATGTCTTCTTCCGCATTCCCCGCCGGCTCGAGCGTTTCGTCGAGGACGTCGAGGGCTGATCGCATCTCCGCATCGACCACCGCGGACAGCAGGGAGTCTTGCGTTGGAAAGTAGCGATAGGCCGTTGCTTGAGAGACCCGCGCCGCGGCCGCTGCTTCGACGACCGTTGGGGTCGCCCCTTGGCGGAGGAGAGAAGCTCCGGCGTGCAAAATCGCGTCGCGGGTCCGGCTGCGCTGGTTGGCGCGTCCGCCCTCTTGACGAAAGTCAAGCATCTCGCTCATGATAAGCCATTCTCATCTTTGTGGGATACTCTCATTATGATATATGCTTCTCGGCGGTGGGTCCTCGCAGCTCTCCTGCTGCCAGCCCTCATCGTCCCAATCTCGGCGCACGCGACGCGCGTGCCGCTCCGGTTTGGACCGCCGACGATGATCTCGTCCGAGACGAGCGAAGCGTGGGAACCGTCGCTTCTCACCGACGCGTTCGGGAACATCTTCATCACAGCGCGGCGCGGAACGACCGATCTCGCGCTCGCAGTGGATGAGCGGTCGCCGACGCTGAGCCGCAGCGCCTCTTGGCTGTGGATGTCGAACGACGACGGAAAGACGTTCACCGACGTGCCCGGCTATCCGCTGGACGTGCAAAATCACGAGTGGGGATACGAAGGGGACTTAGCCTTGGATGACGCCGGCCATTTGTATTTCGTCGACCAGACGTACGCCGACTCGACGATGACGCGCTGGACCGTGAGCGGTCTCGGTAGCATCGCGATGGATTTCCACCGGCCGTTCCTTCCCACGGCGCAACCGGTCGACGACCGGCCGTTCTTGGCAGCGCACGGTGACGGACACGCCTTCTACGCCGTCAACAGCGGCGACGCGGCACTGAATCCGTTCGGCCGCGAAGGCGGCGATGCATACGGCCCGGGCCGGTTTTCGGTGTATCACTCAACCGACGGCGGAACGACGTTCGACACGATCGGCCACTCGCTGCGTGGATCGGGCGCGTGCAGGCCGGCAGCCGATCATCGTGCCGGTGCGCCGTACGCCTATCTCGCGTGCACGAACGACGGCGGGGTCGAAGGCCCACTCGACGCACCACATGGCCGCGGCACGCTGTGGGCATTCGCGTCGAGGGACGACGGCGCTACGTACGAACGGTTTCGCATCGGCGATTACAACGCCGACGCCGAAACGTACGACTGGCCGCTCATCACGGTCGGGCCGGACGGCGACGTCTGGGTTTTGCACGTCGACGCCAATCGCACGCAAACACTCGACGACGGAACCGTCGAGATTCTCAGCAACACGCTCAATCTCTTCCACTCAACCGACCATGGGCGCACTTGGTCCAAACACGACATCACGCCGGAGTCCGGACGATATCGCTGGGGTACGCTCATCATGTCGACTGCCGGCGACCTCGCATTGGCCATTCAGCATCGCACGGCTGAGACGTCACCGTGGCGTGCGTATGCGGCCCTCTTCGCACCCGATGAGAAGCCCCTCGTGGCGCCTATCGATTCGACGCCGGTTTCGGCGGCCACGAACCCGCAGCCGCCGAGCGAGCTAATCGGTTTGGGTTTTGCCCACAACGGCGCACTCGTTGCGTCGTGGACACGCGTCGAGGGCGGCCTGCGGCGCGTGTATTTCTCCAAACAAGTCGTCGCGGCCGTGAAAGGCCTGCGAAAAACACAGAAGGGCTCGTCCGGACCGCTGCCGTCGACCGGAGTCGACAGCGAGCCCGTCACTGCGCTGCTCGTTCTCTTCATCGCCGGGGCACTCACACGTCGCCTCGTGCCTCGCCGCTCATAGCCCGACGGTTGCCTCAACGAAAATTGGGAAGGCTTGCGAGCACATCGTTTCGCGCACACGAGGGAGGCTCAAATGAACGTACTTGTCTGGTTGCTGGTCGGCCTAGTGGCCGGCTTCATTGCTCGCGCGATTGTCCCGGGGCGAGACCCCATGGGATGGCTTGGAACCCTGATCCTCGGTTTGATCGGATCGGTGGTTGGAGGATTCGTAGGCGATTTGCTCACCTCCGGCGACCAACGATTTTCACCCGCCGGCCTGATTGGCTCAATCATAGGTGCAGTAATCGCGCTCCTCGTCTGGCGAGCGATCAACCGCGGTCGCGCTTCGTCGGGCAGCCCAGGGTACCGGCGAGCGGCGTAACGAACCGCAGCTTCGCGCAGCGCGCTTGAATCAGCGCGCTGCGCGATTCTCTTTCCTGGGCCTCCGGTCAATCGGGCGATGCCCACTTATGCTGCGATCATGGATTGGTCGGGCTGGGCGACGTTCGGTTTCGTCGCCACAGCCGTTTTGACCGCCGTCATGGCGGCTTCGCAGATGATCGGCTGGTCGCGAATGGATCTTCCCTTCATGCTCGGCGCCATTGTGACGGACGAACCGGACCGCGCGCGCGTCGCCGGGCTCGCGATCCACGCGCTCAACGGTCAGATATTTGCGCTGTTGTACGCCGCCGCTTTTGCGTTGATCGGACGTGCGTCGTGGTGGGCCGGCGCGCTGTTTGGCTTTGTCCATGGCGCGGCGGCGTTGACGCTCATCGTCCCGGCGCTGCCCGGAGTGCATCCACGAATGGCGTCGGAGCGCGCCGGTCCGACGTTGACGGCGACGCTCGAGCCCCCGGGACCGTTCGCGTTGAACTACGGACGTCGAACGCCGTTGATCACGATGATTGCTCACGTGGCATACGGCGCGATTCTCGGTGCTTTTCTCCAGCCGCGTTGAGAGCGATTGCTGCTTGAAGAAGCGCTGCGTGCGTCAGTGCTTGCGGAAAGTTGCCCATCAAGCTTGCCGTTGCGGGGTCGTATTGCTCCGCGAAAAGACCCAACGGCGACGCCGTTTCGCAAAGCGCGCTGAAGATGTCGCTCGCTTCACTGATGCGGCCGAGACGCACGAGCGCCATGACGAGCCAAAACGAGCACGGCAAGAACGCACCCTCGAAGGCGTCGAGACCGTCGGAACCTCGCAGGTACCGGTAAAGGAACGGCCCTCCCGCTGAGAGCTCGGCGCGAATCGCGTCGACTGTGCCGGCGACCCGAGGCGATCCCGGCGGCTCGAAATCGAGGACGGCGAGGATCAAGTTAGCCGCGTCCAGTTCCTCGGAGCCGTACGCCCGTACGTAGGTACCGCGCGCAGCGTCGAACCCGCGCGAACGAATCTCGGCGGCAAGAGCGTCGCGGTTGCGTTCCCACCTCGCCGTGCGGCGTCGCGAGGCCGGATACGTCCGGGCAATGCGTACCGCGCGGTCGAGCGCCGTCCACGCCATCAGCTTGGAGTGCACGTAGTGCCTCGGCTTGCTTCGGACTTCCCAAACACCGTTGTCGGGGTATTGCCATTGCCGGCAGACGTGGTCGGCAAAAGAGCGCAGGGCGCGCCACGTGTCGATCCGCAGCCGCTTTCCGCTGCGAACGATCAGCCAGGCGGCGTCGAGAACCCACCCGTACACGTCAAGCTGCACTTGGCTCGTCGCGCCATTACCGATGCGAACCGGCAGCCCACCCCCGTATCCGGAGACTTCGGTCGCCTCGGTCTCATCGCGGACGCGGCGCCCGTCGACCGAGTAGAGAACGCCCAGCCGCGGCCGCGTTTCCCTGCTCGCGTGATCGAGCCAATTGAGAAACGCATATGGCTCCTCGGTACTGCCGAGGCCGAGAAACGTTCCGATTCCGATGCTGGCATCCCGCGGCCATGCATAACGGTAATCCCACGTCCGCGACGAATTCGGTGGCGCCGGCAAAGACGTCGTCGGTGCGGCCACCGGCGCGCCCGACGGCGCGTAAGTCAGCAGCCGCAAGGTGATGAGGCTGCGTAGAACGGTTCCCCTATGCGGTCCGTCGTAGCGAAATCGCGCGGCCCAGTCACGCCACCACGCATCGTCGGCGCGGAGGAAGGAATACGCGAGGTCGGGCGGTACGAACACGAGAGGCTCGTTGTGCGCCGCCGTCATTGCGAACGTCACCGCTTCACCCGCGCGAAGATCGACCTCCGTCGTCTTACCGGGTTTCACATCGACGCTGCGGTCGCACGCCAGAGACACGACAATTCCGTTCCACGCACAGACGAGCACCCCGCATCGCACCGACGATGATGGACTCTTTCCCGGAATTCCAAGCCGCGGGTCGAACGTCACTCGTACTACGCCCGAGCCGCCGATGCATTCGACACGCCGTACGAGCAGCAATGAAGGCCGCAAAGACGACGTAGCATCGGCAACGAGCCCATCGACGGACAAGAATGACCCGCCGCCTGAGCCCCAGCGTGTCTCAATCGTCGAAGTGTTCTCGCGATATGCACGCTCGACGACTTCGGTGTCCGGCTGTACCGACCAGGAG
>JAIVGO010000200.1 GCA_020201525.1 Actinomycetota bacterium
AGCGCGCCGTTCACCATCACCGCGACGGTGCCGGCCGGCACCGCGAACGGCACCGTGCTCGCCGCCGCCGCCGCGGTCAGCTCCGCCGCCCCGGCCGACGGCACGCCGGCGAACAACACCGCGTCGACGACCACCACGGTCGTGAACCCGCCACCCCCGGTGGTGCCACCGCCGCCACCGCCGCCCGCCGCGGATATGCAGATCACAATCAGCGACTCCGCGGACCCGGTGGCGCCGGGCGCGACCGTCGTCTACACGGTCACGGTCCTCAACGCGGGGCCGTCGACGGTCACGGACGCGGTCGTGACCGTCGTTGTGCCGAGTGGCCTCACCTTCGTCTCGGCGCCGGCCGGCTGCACGTTCGCGAGCGCGTCGTCGACCGTGACCTGCTCCGTGGGGATGCTGGCGAGCGGTAGCTCGACGCAGCTGCAGATCGTCACGGCGGTTTCGCCGACGTTCAGCGGAACGCTCGCGGTCCCCGCGTCCGTCGTCAGCGGCGTCCCCGATCCCGTCCCCGCCAACAACTCCGACACTGAGCTCACTACGGTCATCGCGCCAGTCGTCGCCCCGGCGGAGGCAGCCGACGTCGGCGTGGCGCTCGTGGTTTCGCCGGCGAGTGCCGTCGTCGGGAACACGCTCGTCTACACGGCCACCGTGACCAACAACGGGCCGTCGCCCGCCGTAAACGTCGTGCTGACCGAAGTCCTGCCAGCGGGCGTGGACTTCGTGTCGGCGTCGACCGGGTGCACATTCGACGCGGCTACCCGAGTCGTGACGTGTTCGCTTGGGACGCTCGCGCCGGGTGCAACCGCGGTTGTCACAATCACCACGACCGCGGCCGCTGTCGGACCGGCGACCGTCGACGTGGCCGCGTCTGTCGGCGCCGCGACGCCGGACCCGGATGCGTCCAACAACTCGGCATCGGTCGCCGCGACGGTCCTGGCGCAAGCGGACGTCTCCATTACCAAGACGGCCGCCATCGACGGCTCGCTCATCACCTACACAATCGGTGTCGCCAACGCCGGGGCGTCGACCGCCGTCGCCGTCACCGTCACCGACGTCCTGCCCGCGGGCGTCGACTTCGTGTCACCGGGGATTACCGTCGGCGACGGTTGAGCAAGGCGGCCCGCGTGAGACGCGGCGGGCCCCCCGGACGGCGAGCCCGTCTTGCAGCCGGCAGAAGTCGGTGCACGGAGGTTTCCGGTGCTGGCGAGTCACTCGCCGGTCGAGGATGCGGCCGCGTTCGGGATTCGGCTCAGCCGGCTGAACGGCCATGCGCGTCTCGCCGCGTTCGGCGACATCGACGTCGTCTCGGCGCCGCAGCTGCGCGAGGCGCTCGCGCTGCTGATCGACAACCACGTGCAGCGGCTCCTCGTTGACCTGAGCGAGGTCACCTTCATCGACTCGGCAGGCCTCGAGGCCCTGCTTGCCGCGCAGCGCCAGCTCGTCGCCAACGGCGGCGGGCTCGAGATCGTCGCCTGCACGCGCTGGGTACTGCGGCTGCTCCGTGTGACGGAACTCGATCGCTACCTGCTCGCGCCGTAGCGGCTGCACACCGCGCATGTCTGGCACGCTGGCGCGCGGAGGGCTCGCCTAGCGGCCGATGGCGGCGGTCTTGAAAACCGCTATGGGGCGGAAGCCTCATCGTGGGTTCGAATCCCACGCCCTCCGCTCACCGGCCAATTTGCCTGCTGACGCCGTCCTGGGGCCGGTTGACGCCCACGGAAGTTGATCAGCGCGTGCCATTCGCCTCTCAGCCGGCTCCGTGTTCGCGGCCGAGCTTCTTGCGAGCTACTTGCCAGGCATGGTGCACGTCGTGCGCCCGCGAATCCCGCCATTGCGGCCGGTCAACAGCCGCGCGGTTGGCAGAGGCGAACCCCGCGTCCGCAGATGCTCGGAGCGCATCGTCGCACGCGGCGGAACGTGTCGAGTCGTCGGCTGCCGACCTTCGGCTCGGTAAGAACGGGGCCGACGCGATCGACCTCTACGACCTGTCGCTCGATTTGGAGTGTTCCGGCGCGGTCGGATTGACGTCATCGCGCTGCGGGCCGACAACTCGTGCCACGCGCATGCGCGCGAAACGCGACAACGACGAGCGCTCGCACGAGGCGTTATTGCGGCCGGTCAATTCCACCGCTGCCGCGTGGCTACGCACTTGACCGTGTCTCGGGCGGGGCCGCCTACGGTTGGCCCATGGCGACCGTCCGCAAGTCGATCACCGACGTATCTGGGTGGCGGCTAGCGGGCGTAGAGCCGACGGGGTTGGACCCGAAGCTTTGGTTGATCGATCCCGCCGACAAGTGGCCCTGGCTGTTCAAGCCCGTGCCGGTCCTGGAAACCGCCCTTTCAGGCGAGGATTGGGCAGAAGTGATCGCGGCCGACGTAGCTGGTTTCATCGGCGTCCCGCACGCTGAGGCTCGGCTGGCAATCCGCGACGGGCACCGGGGCTGCATCGTGCGGAAGTTCATGGAGCGGGGCTGGGAGTTTCAGCACGGGAGTTCGCTGCTGTCGGAAGTCGTTCCAGACTTTGACCCGCAGCATCCTGACCGGAGCGGCCACACGGTCGTGAACATCGATCGAGTACTAGGCCCTCTCTCGCCGCCGGTCGCACCCGACATCCCTCCGGAACTTTCCGCCTTCGGGACGTTCGCGGGCTACCTCATCTTCGACGCGCTGATCGCGAACCAGGATCGCCATAGCAACAACTGGGGGGTGTTGCGGCCTCCGCCGGGCTTGGGATCGGACACACTGGCCCCGTCGTTCGACCACGGCAGCAGTCTGGGATTCAACGTGCCAGAGGCAGAACGCGAGCGCCGCTTAGCAAAGGGGTCCGTGGCCGAATGGGCGCGAAAGGGCTGGGCACGACAGTTCGAACGGCCGCGGGGATCGCCGCGTGTCCTGCTGCGCGACCTCGCCGACGCCGCGCTGACCCGCGCCGGAAATGTGGCCCAACGACACTGGCAAGAGCGCGTCGCCGCCATCGATCCGCCAGTTGTGGAGGCCGCGGCCTCTTCGGTTCCGGGATTGTCGGACGTCACGGCTAGCTTCGTCACGCAGGTCATCCTCGCGAACCGGGAGCTGATCCTTGAGCACTCTTGAGCAGGCTCCTCGAGCGGAGGATTGCGCTCCTGGAGCGCGGACGGCACGATTCGCGGTGGCGTGGCAGCACCCGACAAAACGCCCAATTTCTCCTGTCGGGTTATTGGACATCGCGCCGAGCGCGTACACGTTCAGGTACCTCGAGCGAGCACGGGCAGTGGAAGGCTTCACGCCGTTCATCGGGTTTCCGGAATTGACCCGCGCGTATCACGCGACGCGACTCTTTCCGTTCTTCGAACAAAGGGTCATGGATTCGCGGCGGCCGGATTTCCCTGAATACGTGACGGCGCTGGGTCTAAGCCGAACAGCCGGCGAGATTGAGCTCCTGGCACGCTCAAGCGGCAATCGGATCGGTGACACCGTCCGCGTGAGCCTGGAGCCGGTCATTGGCGACGACGGGCATTGCCGTTACGACTTTCCAGTACATGGCGTCCGTCATGTTCCCGACGGCGAACGAGCTGGGGCGGTAGTCCGCAGGTTGCGCGTAGGGCAGCGTCTCTCGCTTCGCGCTGAACCTGCTAACCCAGTAAACGCGCGCGCTCTCCAAGTCGCGACGGAAGACGGAGAGATCGCATTGGGATGGGTGCCCGATCTTCTGCTTGATTTCGTGCACTTGCTTCGTGAGAGCGAACCGATCGTCGTGACGGTTCTGCAAGTCAACCGGGAGGATCAGCCCAAGCATCTTGGCCTCTTGGTACAGATCGAAGGAGAGGGTCCTCCGGGCTACCGCGGATTCTCCGGCCCGCGGTGGAACCCAATCGATCCAGCACGACTAGGCGGCGCGACGAATCGTTAGGGCGCCGGCCTCAAGCCCGATCGCGAGGCCAGCGCCCATTCGACTAGCGACGCCGTCCGCTGGTACTGAAGCCCCGCTTTTCAGGAGCCGCGCTCGACGCCAGCTATCGCCATGTTACGACCCAAGCGGGTTGGCGCGGTGCGCGACGCAGCCGTCCACAACCAGAAACTGTCGGTGCCTCGCGTGACGCTCGGCGATAACCGCCAGTGTCGAGGAGGCATGATGGACCCCAATCCACATCGCGTTCGAACGATGGTCCGCTGCGGCAGCGGGCACGATCACGAGCTATGCGTACAGGTGCGTCGCGGCGTTCCGCCGGAACTCCGCTGCTCGGAGGAGCAGCCAACAGGATGGTCGTTCGGTGGCGGAGGGTGTCCGCTCCCAAAGGATCTTGTGGGTCTCGTCGAGCGCGAACTGCGCGACCACTTCCAGGAGTGCCGTCGACGGGGCTACGTGCTCGTCGCGGCGTAGGCGCTTCACCGCCCGCTTGTCTGAGGCAGACGAGCGAGCGTCTAACTCGGCGGAAGCAGAACGCACCCGTCGTGTGGTGCGTGCGCGAAGTCAGCCGGGTGCGGCTACGGTCGGCTCATGGACGCGCCACAGCGGTGGACCGAAGTCGACGACTACCTCAGCGCGCTCGTCGCGCCGCACGACGATGCGCTGGACGCGGCCCTGCACGCGAACGACGACGCCGGGCTCCCGCACATCGATGTCACTGCCACACAGGGCAAGCTCCTGCACATCCTCGCGCGCACCTGCGACGCGCGACGGGTTCTTGAGGTCGGCACCCTCGGTGGCTACAGCACGATCTGGCTGGCGCGCGCGCTCCCGGACGGCGGCCAGGTGGTCACGTTGGAGATCGACCCCAAGCACGCCCGCGTTGCCCGGTCCAACGTCGACCGCGCCGGAGTCGGCGACCGCGTCGACATCCGCGTGGGCCCCGCGCTCGACACGCTCACCGCACTCGCGGAGGACGCCGGCGCGGCGTTCGACCTCACCTTCATCGACGCCGACAAGCCCAACACGCCGGAGTACTTCGGGCGCGCCGTCGCTCAGCGTGCTCTCGGTCACTGCACGGTGCGCAGGCGGCGAGATTCACCCCGTTGTCTGGGGATGGCGACGTCGACGTCGCTCGTCGGCACAACTGGAGGTGCAACCACTCCCAACGCGCTGAACAACTCGTCGCGGCGGGCCGCAAACTGCTGCGCCTCGGCGGCGTCGTTCGCGGCGCCGAGAGTCGTCATGGCATGCAACGCGAACGCTACGTCGTGCTGCGCGCCGCGCCGTTCCGCAGCCGCGAGGCTCGCGTCGAGGGCGGGACGTACCGCCATCCGGTGGCCGAGCTGTCGGTAGGCGTAGGCGCGAACCCGGTGCAGCAGCGGCACCGCTGCGATCAGCCCCTCGGCCGACTCGCAGCGAGACAGCACGTCTTCCGCCGTACGCAGGGCGGCGGTCGCGCTGCCCGAGAACACGAGGCACTCCGCGATGCGGGCCTCGGTGTCGAGCACCTCCAGCGGCTCGCCGACCCGCGCGTAGTCGTCCTTCGCCTGG
>JAIVGO010000138.1 GCA_020201525.1 Actinomycetota bacterium
CTCTACGGGCTTGCGCACGTGGCGGCTATGATCGCGCCGTGACGTCGAAGGCAGTGCTCATCACGGGATGCTCGACGGGGATCGGCCGCGCGACCGCGCTGCGGCTGGCTTCGCGAGGGTGGACGGTCTACGCGAGCGCGCGCAAGCTCGCGGCGATCGAAGATCTGGAGCGAATGGGATGCAAGACGCTTGCGATCGACGTCACCGACGAGGAATCGATTCGCGACGCCGTGGCCCGCGTCACGAAAGACGAAGGCGCCGTAGCAGTCCTCGTCAACAACGCCGGCTACGGCGCGCAAGGTCCTTTTGAAGAAGTGCCGATGGATGAGGTTCGCCGCCAGTTCGAGACGAACGTCTTCGGGCTCACGTCTTTGACGCAACACGTGCTGCCGGGAATGCGCGCGCAGCGATGGGGTCGCGTCGTGAATATCAGCTCGATGGGTGGACGCCTTACGTTTCCCGGCGGCGCGTATTACCACGCAACAAAGCACGCCGTGGAAGCGCTGAGCGATGCGCTTCGTTTCGAGGTACGCGGCTTCGGAATCGCCGTGATTCTGGTCGAGCCGGGCCTGGTGAAAACCGCGTTCGGAGAAACAGCTGTCGGAACGATGGGCGCGTTGCATGAAGACGGCCCATACGCAGCGTTCAACGCAGCGCTCGAAAAGCAAGTGTCGGGCGCGTACTCGGGTCCGATGGCGAAACTTGCGCGCAGCCCGGAAACGATCGCGAAGGTGATCGAGCGTGCGATCGGATCACGACACCCGCGAGCCCGGTATCGAGTCACCCCGACAGGACGCGCAATGATTGCGCTGCGCAGCGTGATGCCCGACCGGATTTTCGACTTCTTTCTTCGATCTCAGTTCCCGTCGCCGGGAAAGAAATAGTCTTTATTCGAGCGGGAAGACGGCGTGGACGTCGGCTTTTCGCACCTCGATCAATGCCGATGAGACCAAAGTTTGCTTCCCATCCGGCGACTTCACTTTGGCGTCGGTCACGGGGATGAACTCACGCGAGTCGTGGATCACCGCTTCCCAGCCGTCGGAAAAACGTGCGAGATCGGTTTCCAAGTGAACGGATCCTTCGATGCGGTAGCTCGTGAGCAGCATGACGACTCCCACCGACCGCGTGCCGGGTGAACGTCCTGCACGCCGGATGACCAGAGAGAGCCGGTCGAGCAGTGTTGCCGGTGAAAACGGCTTGTTCACGTACTCGCAGCCCAGCGCACGAGCTCGGTCTATGGTGTCCTGACCCGACACGCCCGTCATCACGACGATCGGCAATTCGCGGAAATGCTCGTTCGCACGAAGCCGCTCGATGACGTCCCACCCAGCTTCTCGTCCGAACAAATACAGATCGATGAGGGCAGCGTCGGGATCCTCGGTGATCGCCGTGCCCCACGCCGATTCGACGTCCGTCGTGATCACAACCCCGTATCCCTCGGAATCGAGCAGGTTCCGCACGAGCGATGCGACGCTTGCGTCGTCTTCGACCACGAGTACTTTCAGCATGGCGACCACCTCCTCGCGGCGCAGTGTATCCGCGGCGAGCGCGAGCGGGAGGAAGGGACGTTTCGTCCCCGGTGTTCAGTTGAGGGAGATGGCGACGACACGTTCCGATGTGCCGCGCACGACCTTCAGCTCGATCGACGCGCCGCGTCCCGCCTTCGTCAGCGCGTCGTGCAATTCGTCGGCGCTCGTGAGATTTCTTCCGCCGGCTTCGGTGATGAGATCGCCTTCCGCGATGCCGGCCCCTTCGGCCGGACTCCCGTCTTCGACAAAGCGAACGAGCAGACCGTCGGTATCCGGAAGTCCCACTGCGCGACGGAGTCCCTTCGCGACGTGAGCCGGCGCGATCCCGATGCCGAGCCGAGGCGGCTCCGCGCTTTCGCCTCTCGACAGTGCGTCAACACGTCCACGCAACGTTTCGTCCGCGGGAATCGAAAGATAAAAGCCTTCGCCCAGACGATTCGTGTTGATGCCCAGAAGCGCGCCGTTTTTGTCGACGACGGGGCCACCGCTCGAACCGGGAAGAAGAGGCGCGGTGTGCTCAATGCTGCCGGTGATCTGGCGGCCGCGGGGGCCGCGGAACCGGCGCTCGGTTCCGGACACGAAACCGAAGCTCACCCGCACGCCGCGCCCGCCCGGATTGGATATCGCGAAGACCGCATCGCCTATCTCGGGATGCGCGCCGGCCCAGGCGACCGCCGGTACGTCCGCGGTTTCGACCGACAGCACAGCGATGTCGCCGTCGACGTCGATGCCCGCGACGCGACCCTCGGCGGTGCGCCCGTCGGCGAACGTCACCTCGACTGCCTCGTGTCGCACGTTGTGCGCGTTCGTCAGTACGTGGCCTTTCGCCACGACGACGCCGGATCCAACACCCCACTGCTGCCCGACCCCGACGACCGAGGCGCCGGGTCCACCGCGCAATGACTTGATCGCCTGTTCGATCTCTTCCAGGACGCTCATGAGACGCTCCTTGTTTGCCAGTGACTAGTAACTTGCAAGTTACTACCAACCCTAACGCTCTGCAACCGCCTTCTACCTGCACGTTTGCCGAAACCGGAGTCGGCTCGGTCTAGGATGATCGGCGTGAACCCTCGGAAAAGCTCCTCGCCATCCACGGTTGCGGCGGCCGGCACCTCCCCGCTGGCCGAGGCTTTGGCGCGCGTCGGCGACCGGTGGACACTCCTGCTGGTCGATGCGCTTCTGGAGGGTCCGCGGCGCTTCAACGACCTCGAAGTCGCCGTCGCCGGCATCGCGCCGAACATCTTGTCGCAGCGGCTCAAGCAGCTCGAGCGCGACGGAATCATCGTCGCGCGGCCGTACTCGCGACGCCCGGTTCGGCTTTCCTACGAGCTGAGCGCAGCCGGCCGCGAGCTTGCCGGCGCGATGCGCCTGCTTGCGCAATGGGGTGCGCGCGGAACGCCCCCCGATGTCCCGCTCAACCGCCACCCCGCCTGTGGCAGTGCGATGGAGGTGCGGTGGTACTGCCCGACGTGCGCGCGAACCGTCGATGAAAACGAGATGAGCGAGCTTCGTTTCATCTGAGCGCCGCGCGCATCGCATCCGGGTACTTCTGTGCGGAACCAGTGTTGATGATTACGACCCGGTCGCGCGACGTCAGAACGCCGGCCTGCACGAGATTTTCGTACGCGACGAGAGTCGCCGCACCTTCGGGTGCCGCCGAAATCCCTCCCTTGGCGAGGTGTAGCATTGCACCAAGAATTTCCGAGTCGGTTGCGCTCACTGCCACCCCGCCGGTCTCGCGCATCGCGCGGAGCACGAGAAAGTCTCCAAGCGCTTTCGGCACGCGCAAGCCTGCAGCGATGGTCTCCGCTCGCGGCCAGAACTCCGACACTTCGGCACCTTCATCAAACGCTTTCACGAGCGGCGCGCATCCCGCAGCTTGAACGACGATCAGCCGCGGAAGGTCGCCGGTCACCCAGTCGATGTCCCTCAGCTGCAACAACGCGCGCCAGATGCCGATGATGCCGACACCGCCGCCGGCGGGATAGATGATCGCGTCGGGCATCTCCCAGCCGAGCTGCTCGGCGATTTCGAATCCAAGGGTCTTCTTCCCTTCGATCCGGTACGGCTCTTTCAGGGTCGCAGCGTCGAACCACCCGTGCTCGGCAATGCCTCGCGTAACGAGGGCGGCGGCGTCGGAGATCAGCCCGTCGACGAGCTCGAGATCGGCGCCGTAATACAGGCATTCGAGCTTGTTCGCCTCCGGCGCGTCCGACGGCATCGCAACGTGGACGCGAATGCCGGCAGCGGCGCCGTAGCACGCCCACGCACCGCCGGCGTTTCCGGCCGTTGGAAGAGCGACCTCCTTGATGCCGAGCTCACGGGCACGGCTGATCCCGCACGACGCGCCCCGTGCTTTGAACGTCCCCGTCGGATTGAGCCCTTCATCTTTCAGCAACAGTCTTTCGGACAGAGGGATGAGCGGTGTGAACCCTTCGCCCAGCGTTACGACATGTGATTCGTCACGCACCGGCAGCAGCTCGCGGTAGCGCCACATAGATGCCGCGCGTTGCGCCACCGCCTCTTTGGTAACGGCCCCGCGCACCCGATCGAGGTCGTAGTCGACGAGCAGCGGGCCGCTGCATGCTTCGCAGAGGTTATGAACACCTTCGGACCCATACGTTGCGCCGCACTGCGGGCACGACACGTGTGAAACGAACGTCACGACACGACCTTCGCTTCGAGCGCCTTGAAGGACGCCCAGACGTGGGTACCCTCGCGCAACGCAAGACGCGCCGCGGACGCGGCCGTCAATTCGGCGACGAGCGCTGGATGCGTTGCGAGCCGCACGCGAACCCGGTCGCCCTCTTTGGAGAGAGCTGCAACCGGGCCACGGAAGACGTTGCGCGCCGATCCTTCGGGGCGATCCAGAAAGAGCGAGACGTCGGCGGGATGCACGATCGCTGCAGCGTCGGGAACAAGCGAGCGCGGCGCGTCGGGCCACGCGACGACGATCTCCCCGTCCGGGGTTGTCAGCAGGCCCGAACCGTCGTCGACCGGCGCCAAAGCTCCGGTGAACAAGTTGAGGCCGGCAAACTCGGCGGCGTACGGCGTGCGTGGCGTACGGCGGATTTCCTCCGGTGTTCCTTCCTGGGTGATGCGACCGTTTTCCAGTACGACAACGCGATCTGCAAGGGTCAGCGCGTCGACGGGATCGTGCGTCACGAGCAATGCGACGCCGGAAAATTCTGCGAGCGTCACACGAAGCAGGGATCGGATTTCGCTTCGCGCTCGCACGTCGAGTGCGGCAAGGGGCTCGTCGAGCAGCAGCAACCTCGGCTCGTGGACGAGCGCGCGCGCCAGCACGACGCGCTGCGCCTCGCCGCCGGACAGATCTCTGGGAACGGCAAGCGTGCGATCGCCCAGGCCGAGCCGCTCCAACATCGCGCGCGCCTTGCTTCGTGCTTCGTGCTTGTCGATGCGCCGCGCGCGCAGCGGAAAAGCAACGTTGTCGGTCGCGGTCATGTGCGGGAAGAGCCGCCGGTCCTGAAACACCACGCCGACCGAGCGACCCACTCCGTCATCGTCGAGGACGACCCGTCCCGAGTCGGCGGTCAATAACCCGGCGAGGATGGAAACGAGCGTCGTCTTCCCGGCGCCGTTCGGACCGAGCAGCGCAACGGTCTCGTGTTTTGCCGCTGAGAACGAGACGTCCAGTGTGAATGCATCTCGGGAAAGCGAGACGGCAACGTCGAGGCTCATCGCTGCACCAAAAATCGTCCACGCAAACTGAAAAGCGCGATCAAGGACACGGCCACGAGCAGAAGCGAAAGTATCGTCGCTGCTGCGGGATCGGTTTGCAGAACCTCGAAGACCGCAAGTGGCAACGTCTGCGTTCGTCCGCGCAGGTTTCCGGCAAACGTGATCGTCGCGCCGAACTCGCCCAAGGCCCGCGCCCAGGCAATGACGAGAGCCGCCGCTATGTGCGGCCGCATCAGCGGAAGAGTGACACGGGACAGCGCGAACCACGGGGACGCGCCCAGCGACAATGCGGCATCTTCGAGGCGCGTATCGACCCCGGAAAGCCCGGCTTCGAGCGCAAGAACGAGAAGAGGCAAAGACACAAAGGCAGCCGCAACCGCCGCACCGCCGGCAGTGAACGGTAACGAGACGCCGAGGGCGTGCAAGGCGTCGCCGATGATTCCCGAGCGGCCGAGCCCCGAGAGCAACGCAACGCCCGCCACGACCGGGGGAAGAACGAGCGGCAACAGAACGACTCCCCGCACGATCGCGCGGCCGGGAAATGCCGAGCGCGACAACGCGAGAGCGATCGGCATGCCGAGGGCGAATGCGAGCGCAGTCGCGCCGAGAGACACTTCGAGGGACACGATGAGCGCGGTCCGGACACTCGATTTGGACAGCTCATGCAGAGCGTTGCTCCACGGCGCCCGAATCACGAGCGCGACGAGCGGAAGCACCACGAAGGCGACTCCCGCAGCGGCGGCGACGAAGACGATGCCCGGCAACCGCGCGCGCTTCACGACGGTGGCAGGAAGCCGAGGGAGCGCAGAACCGTCTGTCCTTCGCCCATGACGTACTCGATGAAGTCGGCGGCCGATCGCGAAGCATGCGACCCGACAAGTGCAATGGGATAGGACGCGGCTATGTTCTCTGCATCCGGAATGTGAATCAGACGCACCCGCTGTGAAACCGCGGCGCTCACGTCGGTTTCGTATGCGATGCCGGCGTCCGCCTCCGCCAGAAGTATTTTCTGCACGACGCCCTTCACGCTTTCTTCATTGGAGACGATGTTTGCTTCCGCAGAGATCCCCGCCTTCGCGAAGACTTGCCGGGCGTAGTCCCCCGCAGGGACACCTCGCGCGGCGACGACAACCTTCACGCCGGTGCGCGCAACATCGCTCAACGACGCGATGTGCGCAGGATTCGACGCGGGAACGATGATGGCCAGGCGATTGCGCGCGAACACCTCGCGTTGTCGCACTCCACGCTTCCCTGCGACGGCGTCCATCCATCGTTCGCTCGCGGAGGCAAAGACTGCGGCCGGGGCGCCGTCGTTGATCTGGGTCGCAAGCCCGTCGGAGGGACCGAAATTGAACCGGATGCCGATTTCGGGGTGCGTGCGCTCGAACGCGGTCCCGATCGCCTGGAAGGGCTCCGTCAAAGATGCGGCGGCAAACACGACGACTTCAGTTTTCGAGGAGCCGCCGCATGCCGCCAGCAGCAACGAGAACGCTGCGATGCACCTCTTCACCGTTACTCGGACGCGGGGCCGCTGAAATGTGGGACGCGCTTTTCGCGTACCGCGGCAACGCCTTCATGAACGTCGGGCCCGCCGAAGCCCAAAAACTCGAGCGCCAGCGAAGCGTCGAAGATCGGGCCCGCAGCGCGCAACCAGTTTCCCAACGCGTATTTCGTCCAGCGGATGGCGCTCGGCGATCCATTCGCCAAGGTGCGAGCAACGCCGAGCGCGCGACCTTCCAGCTCGTCGTCCTCGACGCACAGCGAAACGAGACCGATACGTTCCGCTTCCTCGCCGGATAGCGGCTCACACGTAAGCAAGTGATACTTCGCTTTCGCCATGCCGCACAGCAGCGGCCAGACGATCGCGGAATGGTCTCCGGCGGCAACGCCGAGCTTCGTGTGCCCGTCGATGATGCGCGCGGTCTTACTCGCGATCGAGACGTCGGCGAGAAGCCCCACAACGAGGCCGGCACCGACCGCCGGACCGCGCATGGCGGAGACGACCGGTTTGGAGCAGTCGATGATGTTGTAGACGAGATCTCGAGCTTCTTTCAGCACCCGAATTCGTGTGGCGAAGTCGTTCGCCATGTCCAGGACGAGATCGAGGTCTCCGCCGGCGCTGAACGCCTTGCCAGCTCCGGCGACGATGACGGCCCGCACATCGGGGTCAACATCGATTTCGCGCCACACATTTGCGAGGTCACGGTGCATCTCGCGACCGGCGGCATTGAGCTTGCCCGGTGCACTCATCGTCAGTTGGAGAATGCCGGGTTCAACCATCTCGAACTTCAAGCCGGCAAAAGCCCTGTAGCGGTCGGTCACAACTCTCCCTTCGTCGCGGGCGCCCCAGGATAGGAGCGCCGCCGCCCCGAAAGCGAAGCAGAGTTAACACGGTTTTCACGATCTCGAAATTCGGCCGAAACCTGGCCTCGGTAGGTTTTCCAGGTTCGGGCCGCGATGCCCTTGCTCACAGCGCTGTAACACAAACGCAACATGAACGAAATCCAGATTTCACACACCCGACACCAAGGCGAAATCTGGGCCTCCTATCCTCGGCGGAGTCGGCTGGACGTCCACGAGTGAAGGGAGGAGACGTGCCGAAACGAATGCGCGCCGCGATCGTGCTCTTGCTGGTCTTGGGGAGCATGCTCGCAATCGGCGTCAGCACGGCGCACGCGCAAGACACTGCACCACCGCCGTGTGGCGGAAAAGTCACAGGCGCCGGGGATCCGTGTGGCGACCTCACCGGAAACTCGGTCGACGTCGTCGGAACACCCAATCCGAGGCTCGACGACGAAACTTTCAAGACCGTCACCGATCAGGTAGGCAAGAGCAAGATCGCCATCAACATGATGTGGACGCTGATCGCCGGCTTCCTCGTCATGTTCATGCAAGCCGGATTCGCATTGGTCGAGACGGGGTTCTGCCGGCGGAAGAATGCGGCCCACGTGCTGATGACCAACTTCATGATCTACGGCATCGGCATCCTCGGCTTTTTCGCTGTCGGATATGCCCTGATGTTCGGCGGGTACGGCGCAGGCATCGGACTGCTCGGCGGTACGCCGCCGCTGGCCACCGCCAAGGAAGTGACGATCGGCGGCTGGGGCATCTTTGGATCGAAGGGCTTCGGCGGCGGCGGACTGTACGACGTCGGTACCCTGACGCACTTCCTGTTCAATCTCGTGTTCATGGACACCACGGCGACCATCGTCACCGGGGCTATGGCCGAGCGATGGAAGTTCAGCGCGTTCGTCGTATACGGGTTCTTTGTGTCGGCGATCGTGTACCCGATCTTCGGAAACTGGGCGTGGGGTGGCGGCTGGCTTGCGCAACTCGGCTCGAAATCGGGGCTCGGTCACGGGTACGTCGACTTTGCAGGGTCGGGAGTCGTGCACGCCTGCGGCGGCTTCCTCGCCCTCGCAGGAGCCATCGTCATCGGGCCCCGCATCGGAAAGTACAACAAAGACGGCAGTGCGAACACGTTCCTTGCGTACAACTTGCCGCTCGCAATCCTCGGAACATTCATCCTCGCGTTCGGCTGGTTTGGCTTCAATGCCGGCTCGTCGCTTGCCGGCAATGACCTTCGTATCTCGGTCGTAGCCGTCAACACGATGCTCGCGTCGGCCACGGGAGCCGTCGCCGCGATGTTCTGGAGCTGGCGCAAGAAGAAGCTCGGCAAGCCGGATCCGGGGATGTGCGCGAACGGCATGCTCGCAGGCCTCGTCGCGATCACTGCTCCATCTGGATTCGTGTCGCCTTCAATCGCGCTCCTCATCGGCGCCGTCGCCGGTGTGCTCGTTATCGAGTCGATTCGCTTCTTCGAGCTCAAGGCGAAGATCGACGACCCCGTCGGCGCCATTTCGGTGCACGGCATCAACGGCCTGTGGGGCCTCATCTCTCTCGGACTGTTCGCCGACGGCACCTACGGCGCCGGGTGGAACGGTGTCGGCGGCACCGTCAAGGGTTTGTTCTACGGGGACGGCGGACAGCTCGTCGCACAGTTGATCGGCTGCCTTGCGGTCGTCGTGTGGGCTGCAGGAATCGGGCTCGTCTTCTTCAAGATCCAACACGCGATTCAGGGCATCCGCTCCGCGCCCGAGGACGAGGAAATCGGACTCGATCTTCCGGAGATGGGCGTTTATGCGTATCCGGATCTCGAGAACATCGAAGCCCGTTCCGCGTTGCACGCCGGCGCCCACGAAGTCACAACCGGCCCCTCATCCATCTAAGAAAAAGAAAGGAACGGGTATGGCCGCTAGAGTCGTGACGATGAACGAGGTAACAGATCGCTGCGAGCTCTGCGGCGTCACAACGGACGGATCGTTCCGGGACCGCACGCGACACCTGAGGGGGAGTCACCCCATGTACGCGCGGGGGCTCCTCTTCAGGCTGGCCGCCCCGGGGCTTTTCCTTGTCGAGATTCTGCTCATGGCGCTCGTGCACGCACCATCCTGGGTCTACATGGTCGCACTGTTCTCCAGCTTCATCGTGCTCTTCGCAGGAAAGCAGTGGTCGCGTGCCGAGCGCCGGAAGGCCGGAGCGCGTCCTACGATCGGTTTCAAGAGATTGGTGCGCGAAGGGGGGCTTCCATTCCTCCTTGTCTTACCGATGATCGCGCTTCTGATTGCTCTGCTAGGACGGAGTTGACGATGACCGTCGCGCTTCCGCTTGCAACGGATGCCGTCGAGTGCGGGCCGCTTTGGATTTCGCCCGGCGAGATGTGCGAGCTCCGAATTCGAGGACGTCCCGCGTATCGAGCTCTTTTCGCAGAACGACTCGGACCGTCTCAAGCCCGGTAGCGCTATGAACATCGAGCGCGTGCTCGTCGAGCTGCTCGTCATCTTGCTCGCCGCGCGCCTCGCCGCCGAAGTATCCGAACGCTTGCGGCAGCCCGCAGTGTTGGGTGAGATCCTTCTCGGAATCGTCATCGGCCCGTCGGCGCTGAAGCTCGTGCACCAAAGCGACGCGCTGCGCCTGCTCGGCGAAATCGGCGTCATCCTTCTGCTCTTCGAAGTGGGGCGTCAGATGGATCTCAAAGAGCTCGGCCGGGTCGGTGGGGCTTCCCTTCGCGTCGCCACCATCGGCGTCATCGTTCCGATGGCACTCGGTTTCGTTGCGATGCGCGCCGCCGGCATTGCCGGCTCGCCGGCGCTGTTCCTTGCCGCCGGAATCACCGCGACCAGCGTCGGCATCACTGCGCGAGTCTTCGGAGATCTTCGCGCGCTGGGAACATCCGAAGCCCGGACGGTTCTCGGCGCTGCCGTCGCCGACGACGTGATCGGCTTGCTCATCTTGACGGTCGTCGTTCGGACCGCTTCCGGCAAAGCCATCGCGGTCGGGTCGCTTGCCGGGATTATCGCTGTTGCGATCGGCTTCGTTGCGATCGCGACCCTCGTCGGATCGTGGATCGCACCGAAATTCCTCGACCGCGTCTCCCATTCGGCGCGCACCGACGGCACGATCATGGCGTTCGGCCTCATCATCGCCCTCGGCTTCGCGCGTTTGGCATCGGCGGCACGCCTTGCACCGATCGTCGGGGCTTTCGTCGCAGGACTCGCCGTCGGACGCAGCGACGTCGCCGACGATCTCGACCGGCGACTGACGCCCTTGGGCCACTTCTTCATCCCGATCTTCTTCCTGCAAATAGGAATCGACGCGAACATTCGCGTTTTCATGCGCGGATCTGTCCTCGGAGTCGCGGCGATCCTTTGCCTTGTCGCCGTCGCCGGCAAGATCGTCGCGGGTGCCGGCGTGCGGCGGGGATCAGGCGACCGCTTGCTGGTCGGTGTCGGAATGATTCCCCGAGGGGAAGTCGGCTTGATCTTTGCAAGCCTCGGGCTTGCTCGTGGCGTTCTGAATGCACGCACATACGGTGTCCTGCTCCTGGTCGTCCTCGTCACAACGCTCGTCACACCGCCGTGGCTTCGACGCCGCGTCGTTCGCGCTCGTCGCGCGGTACTCGGCGCACATGTCGCCGTCATCGAGCCCGAAGGAGGCTGGTTGCGCACCGGCGACGACGAGGTCGAGCTTGCCGCCCAACCGCCGCCGGTCCTCGCCGCGCGAGTTGGGTTGGAGGCGGCGGCCGCATGCGCGGAGAGAAGACCGGGCCGACTGTTGAGCGACTGGCTCAGCGCTGAGACCCCGATCGTCGAATGGGACGAGCAACTGCGTCACGCGTTCTTCGCGCTGCTGGGGGACGGAAACGAGCGGTCATGGCGCTTCCTCGACGTGACGGGCCTCCTCCGGAGCGTCCTTCGGCCACTGGAGGAAGCTATTCACCGGCGACCGCGCGATCCGTTCGATTTGGATCCGGCAGGATCGCTGCGCTTCAACACGCTCTACGACTTGCGCACGGTGATTCGCAGCGACGATCCGGCGGCCGAGGTGTGGAAGCGATCCGATGTGAAGGAGGCGCTCCTGCTCGCAGCGCTCGTTCGATCGGTAACCGAACGGTCCGATGACGCGGCCGCGCTCGCTCGCCGAATCGCGACGACGATGGCCCTCGTGACGCAAGCCGTCGACGATACAGAGTTTCTCAGCGCCGAGCGGCACGTCATACCGGCAGCAGCCGCGCGCCCCGACATGGGCTCCGAAGAGCAGGCGCTCGACCTTGCGTCGTACATCGAAGACAGGTCGCGCGCCGACGGGTTGTATCTGCTCGCGGTCGCCGAAAATGCAATGGAGCCGTGGGAGCGTGAACGTCTCGACGAATTGCACGGCATCGTTCTCCAAGCGCTGGAAGACGCGGATCTCACCGGGAAATCCGCGCGAGACATCGTCGAGCAACGCCAGGAAGCGGTCGCCCTCCAGCTCGGCCACATGCCGGAGAAGGATCTCCGCAAGCTGATGTGGGCCGCGCCGCGCCGGTATTTGCTCACGCAAGCTCCCGACACGATCGTGCGTCACATTCGCATGATCGAAAAGCCGCTCGGGAAATTCGAAGCACGCTTGGTTGCCGACGAGTCCCCCGGCCACGAAAGCTGGTCGGTGCACGTGGCCGTGCAGGACCGTCGCGGCGTGCTCGCTGCGATTGCCGGTGCGTTTGCCGCCCGGCAGGTATCCGTCGAAGAAGCGCAGATCGCGACGTGGCGGAGCGGAGTCGCCGTCGACGTGTTCAAGGTAACGGCACCGTCGGGGACCGATTGGGACGGCGTCCGCCGCACCATCGAAGGAGCGCTCGCACACGACGGTGCAAACGGTGAGACGCCGGCGCCGATCGAAGGGCGGCTGGAAATCGACAATCTCGGCTCGCCGTGGCACACGATCGTCGAGATCCAATCGGTCGACCGAAGCGGCCTGCTGTATCGCGTCGCCGCTGCCATGTCGCGCGCCGGCCTGCAAATCCATCAAGCGACGGTCTCAACGCGCCACGGCGTGGCCGTCGACACATTCTGGGTCACCGGTCGCACGGGCGCGAAGCTGGATGAAGCCGGCGAGCGTGACCTGCGCGATGCGTTCGCCGGAAAAGCACGCCGGCGCTGGTGGGCAATGCGCAAAAACGAGCCGAAGGTGAAGACCTAGCGTCACGCACCACCGGCCGTTTCTGCGCACGATGCGCCACGTACGCAACAATCAATGGCGATGCTGCTCGCCGACCTCGTCGCCGCCGCGCAAGCCGTTTCGAGTACCGCCTCGCGAACGGCCAAGCTCGACGCGCTCGCGACTGTGTTCCGGACGCTTGCAGACGATGAAATCTCTCCGGCCGCCGGTTTTCTGTCCGGCGACGTCCGCCAAGGAAAGATCGGCGTCGGGTGGGCAACGCTCGCGGCACTCAACGTCGAGCCGGCGACGACCGCGACGCTGACGATCAGCGACTTCGATTCCGCCATCGATCGCATACGGGAGACAACCGGGCCCGGATCGGCAAGCGCGCGCGGCGAGATCTTGCGCGACCTTCTCGCCCGGGCAACGCACGACGAAAACGATTACATCCGGCGCATCCTGACCGGCGAATTACGGCAAGGAGCGCTCGAGGGAATCGCCACCGACGCCATCGCGCGAGCATCGGGACAGCCGCTGGAGCTCGTGCGCCGCGCGTTGATGCTGAGCGGCAACCTCGGCGAGACGGCGCGGCGTGCACTCCGCGACGGAAAAGAGGGGCTGGCCGCCGTCGGGCTCCAGGTGCTGCGGCCGATCAAGCCGATGCTTGCGAGCACCGCGGACGACGTCGCCGGCGCACTCGCGGCGACCGGTCTCGCGTCCGTCGAATGGAAGCTCGATGGAATTCGCATCCAAGTTCATCGTCGCGAGAACGAGGTCCGCATCTATACGCGCAACCTCAACGATGTGACCGAGCGCGTCCCCGAAGTCGTGGAAGTCGCGCGATCGCTCGATGCCCACTCCTTCGTCCTCGACGGCGAAGCGATTGCCGTCGACCCGCGTGAACGGCCGCAAGCTTTTCAAGACATTCTCAGCCGGTTCGGAACGCGAAGTGGACACCACGAACTTCCGTTGGTTCCCTTTTTCTTCGATGCTTTGCACGTAGACGGCCGGGATCTCATCGATCTGGGGCTGACGGAGCGCCTCGCGCGGCTCGACGATATTGCTTCCGTGTGGCGCATTCCCGCCATCATCACCGCCGATCCCGTGGAAGCGAAGCAGTTTCTCGACCGCGCGATCGAGGCGGGACACGAAGGCGTAATGGTCAAGGGGACGACGTCGCTCTACCAAGCCGGGCGCCGCGGGAAAGCGTGGCGCAAAGTGAAGCCGGTCACGACGTTCGATCTCGTCATTTTGGGAGCGGAGTGGGGACACGGGCGGCGTCACGGATGGCTCTCAAACCTGCATCTAGGAGCACGGGATTCGAGCGGCGGCTTCCTAATGGTCGGCAAGACGTTCAAGGGCTTGACGGACGAGATGCTGACGTGGCAAACGAAACGACTTCTCGAGATGGAAACGTCGCGCAGCGGGATTACCGTGTTCGTCCGGCCGGAGCTCGTCGTCGAGATCGCACTCGACGGTGTCCATACGTCCACGCGATATCCCGGCGGCATTGCGCTGCGCTTCGCGCGCGTGAAGCGGTATCGCGAAGACAAGCCGGCCGGTGAGGCGGATACGATCGACTCGTTGCGGAACCTGCTCGGCCGCGCGTAACAGCTACTGCTTCGTCCTGCGATTCTTGCGGGGCTTCACGTCACGATCGAGATCCTTCAACCCGTTCCAGGCAAGGTTCACAAGGTGAGCGGCGACGATCTCGCCGGACGGCTTGCCGGCGTCGAGCCACCACTGACCGGTGAGCGCAACCATGCCGACGAGCGCACGCGCCAGGATGGGAGCAATTTTCTTGTCGTAACCGTGCGCCTTGAATTCCTTCGCCAGGAGAACTTCGACGTTCGCCGCGATGTCCCCCATGACGCTGGGCAAGGAGCCTGTGGAACGGCCGAGCGGCGCGTCGCGCACGAGGATGCGGAAACCATCCTCCTGTTCCTCGATGTATTCGAAAAATGCGTCGGCAGCTTGTTGCAACGCGACGCGCGGGTGGCCGGCTTCGAGCGCCTTAGTGA
>JAIVGO010000099.1 GCA_020201525.1 Actinomycetota bacterium
GTCCATGTACTGCGTCGTGAGAAAGATCGTTGTGCCGTTCTTGTTGAGCTTCTCGAGGTGTGCCCACAACGCGCGGCGGTTCTGCGGGTCCAGGCCGGTCGTCGGCTCGTCGAGGAACAACAGTCCCGGCCGGTGCATTAACGCCTGCGCAAGATCGAGTCGCCGGCGCATGCCACCGGAGTAGTGACCCGCTCGCTTGTCACCCGAATCGGCGAGGTCGACAAGCTCGAGGACCTCCTGCGCACGCTCAACCGCTTCACCCCGAGGCATGTGATAAAGCTGCGCCGACAGAACGAGATTCTCGCGGCCGGTCAAGTCCTCGTCGATACTGATGTCCTGCGCCGCGTAGCCGATCGATTCGCGAATTTTTCTATCGTGCTTACCGACTTCGTAACCGGCGACAACGACCCGTCCTGCGGTCTTCCGAATGAGCGTGACGAGAATCTTGATCGTCGTACTCTTGCCGGCCCCGTTGGGCCCGAGAAATCCAAAGAAATCTCCTTCGCGGACCTCGAAATCGACGTCGCGCACCGCCTCGGTTCCGTCCGGATACACCTTGCGCAATCCTTGCACTTCGACGATCGGCATTGTTACGAAACATCCTTCAGCTCGCGGCGGAGCTCGACGATTTCGTCGCGTAGCCGCGCCGCATATTCGAATCGCAGCTCGCGCGACGCCTCGTGCATCTCTTCCTCGAGAGCTTGGATCAAGCGAGGAAGCTCCTCGCGCGGCAGTCCCGAGATCTCGCGCGACACCCGCCGCTTCTTGCGAGACGAGTCGTACGGCGTCGTCGCCTCCGCGGCAAGCCCTGCCGCTTGGAGGATGTCGGTAACCTTCTTCCGGATCGTCTTCGGGTCGATGCCGTGCTCTTTGTTGTACGCGATTTGCTTCTGACGCCGGCGGTTCGTGACATCGATGGTATTACGCATGGAATCCGTCACGCTATCGGCGTACATGATGACTTGGCCGCTGACATTTCGCGCAGCGCGACCCGTCGTCTGAATAAGCGACGTCTGCGACCGCAAGAACCCTTCCTTGTCGGCGTCGAGAATCGCGACGAGCGATACCTCGGGCAAGTCGAGGCCTTCGCGAAGCAAGTTGATCCCGACAAGGCAGTCGTATTCGCCGAGGCGCAAGTCTCTGAGGATCTCGATGCGCTGGATCGTGTCGATCTCCGAATGCATGTACCGAACGCGCAGCCCCGTCTCGATCAAGTAGTCGGTCAAGTCCTCCGCCATCTTCTTGGTCAGGGTGGTGACGAGCGTGCGCTCGCCCATCTCGGCGCGCTTACGAACCTCCTCGATCAAATCGTCGATCTGACCCTTGGTGGGCTTGATGATGATCTCGGGATCGATGAGCCCGGTCGGACGCACGATCTGCTCTACGACTTGCTCGGAGACGCGCACCTCGTACGGACCCGGCGTTGCCGACAGAAACACGACTTGGTTGACCTTCTCGAGAAACTCTTCGAAGCGCAGCGGCCTGTTGTCCATTGCGCTCGGCAACCGGAAGCCGTGCTCGACGAGCGTCCGCTTGCGCGTCATATCTCCTTCGTACATCCCATGGATTTGCGGCACCGTGACGTGGGACTCATCCACGATCACGAGAAAATCGTTCGGGAAATAGTCGAGGAGCGTGTTCGGCGCCTCACCTTGCACGCGCCCGTCGATGTGACGTGAGTAGTTCTCGATTCCCGAACAGAATCCCATCTCCCGCATCATCTCGAGGTCGTACGTCGTGCGCATGCGCAAACGCTGCGCTTCGAGCAGCTTGTTGTGCTTCTCGAAGTATTCCAATCGCTCGGCGAGCTCGGCTTCAATTTGACGCGTTGCGCGGGCCATCGTCTGTTGCGTGGCGACGTAATGGGAGGCCGGATACACCGTGACGTCTTCTACTTCCTTCACGATCTCACCGGTGACCGGGTCGAGAACCATCATGCGCTCGACGGTGTCGCCGAACAGCTCGACCCGGAGCAACGTCTCTTCGTATGCCGGATGAATCTCAACGGTATCGCCGCGCACACGGAACGTTCCGCGATTCGTCGAGAAGTCGTTACGGTCGTACTGCATGTCGATCAGTCGCATCTTCATGAAATCGAGCGGCGTGTCCTTGCCGGCTTCCATGTGGAGGATCTGCTGCTCGTATTCTTCCGGTGACCCCAAGCCGTAGATACACGACACGCTGGCGACGATCAGAACGTCCTTGCGCGTGAGCAAGCTCGCAGTCGCCGAATGTCGCAAGCGTTCGATCTCGTCGTTGACGGACGAGTCCTTTTCGATGTACGTGTCGGATGATGGGACGTATGCCTCCGGCTGGTAATAGTCGTAGTACGACACGAAATACTCGACCGCGTTTTCGGGAAAGAATTCCTTGAATTCATTCGCGAGCTGAGCGGCGAGAGACTTGTTCGGGGAAATCACCAGCGTCGGACGCTGGACCCGTTCGACGACGTGCGCGGCCGTGTACGTTTTGCCCGACCCGGTGATCCCGAGCAGCGTTTGAAACCCCATGCCCTTGTCGATGCCGTTCGCAAGCGCGTCGATTGCCTGCGGCTGATCGCCCGAGGGCGCGAAGTCACTCCGGATCCGAAACGGGGGCATGAGGCGAGGATAGCACCGCGCGTTCGCGGTCGGAGGCGCGCATGAGAGTCACCGTTGGAATGACAACGATAGCCGCCGCGATTGCCGTGAGGGCGCCCCCGCCGACGATACCTCGCGCCGATCCGATGCGAGATCCGACGGCCGTCAACATCAGGGCGCCGGCGAGCTCGCACGCTTCGTAGACTGCGCCGGTCAAGCTGAAAATGCGCCCGCGCGCCTCGTCCGGCATGCGTTCGGCAATGGACGCATTCAGATAGAGCGCCATGCCCGCTCCGGCGCCGCCCAGGGCGACGAGGACCGCAAGAAGCACAGCGAACTCGGGGCGAAAGACGAATAGAAGCAACAAGAGCGGCGCGACGCCGGAGATCACCAACGGAACGGTCCGCGGCGCACCGGCATGACGGCGAGCGAGAACCGAGGTACCGACGGCGGTTCCAAGCCCGGCGACGGCCAAAGCGACGCCGTACGCACCGGCGCCCAAGCCGCGCCCGCTCAGATACACGAGCAGCAACGCGGTGAAGCCATCGCCGACACCGAATAGGACGACGCCGCGCGCGAGCACCAGCCTCGATACCAAGCGGTCCCGTCGCATGATGCGGATTCCGTCGCCGAGCTCGCTCGTGACCTCTCCCACAGTGCGCGGCCGGCGGCTGGCCCCACGCGTGCGCACGCCGACGAGGAAGGAGGCCGAGACGAGAAACGAAAGCGCATCGAGGAAGAATGCGTGGCGCGCCCCGACGGCGAGAACTGCAGCGCCGCCCAGTGCGGGCCCGATCGTATGGAGCACTTGATGCGAAACTTCACTGAGTGCGAGTGCGCGCACGTAGTTTTCTCCCGGCGCGATCGTCGGAAGCAGCGCTTGCCGGGCCGGGCGAAAGAGCGGCGAGAACAACCCCGACGCGAACGACAGGACGTACGCCTGCCATGCGGCGTGCGTAAACGGCAGCGTCGCGACGAGGACCGCCCGAATGAGGTCGCACGAAATCATCACCGTTCGGCGGTCCATCCGGTCGGCGATGACGCCGCCGATCGGCCCGATCAGGACCCAGGGGATCGTCCGCAGCGCAAGGGCGAGTCCGACGGCGAACGTCTTGCCGGTCAGGTCGTGCACGTAGACCGCGAGCGCGATGAACGTGACGAAGGAGCCCGCGTCGGAGATAACTTCGGCCGTCCACACGCGCCGGAAGTCGCGCAGTCGCAGCGTTGCGAACAGTCCTTTTTGCGGCACGATTACAAAGGGCGCCGGTCGGCAAATCCGGACGTCGTTGGATGCCACCAATCGACGGCGTCCTCGCCGATGCGCCAGCAGAGAAAGATTCGCTGACCCTCGCGCTCGGCAGGAAAGTCGATGAGACCACTCGCCGGATCACGCACGACGACGCCCGCCTCGTTGAGCTTCGCAATCGCTTTCCCGGCGTCCGACATCGCGCCGAGAAACTCCACGCCGGGCTCTCCGCCGCCGTTACCTGGCGCGTGCTCTTCGAGCTCGCCGTGACGCGCATCCAGAACGGCCTGCGCGTCGCGGAGCTGCTCGAGCACGGGCCCGAGAACGCCGATCAAGGCGTTCGCTTCGGCGACCGTAAACACCTTTTCGCTCATCCGAGCTTCTCCGGCAGCTCGATGAGTGACCGGATGACCGGGTGTTCATCGCCACGAAACCGTTTTCGCCGGTCGATGAGAAAGGCCCGCATACCGACGGCGGAGGCCGGCTCGACGTCGAATGTGACGCTGTCGCCGACGTACACGGCGCGTTCCGGCCTCGCGCCGATGCGATCAAGGGCGAGAGTGAAAATTTTCGGGTCGGGCTTCTCTATTCCCTCGACGCCGCTCACGACGAGTGCGTCGAGAAGCGGCAAGACCTCGAGCGACGTGAGGAGCCCTTCGAGCCACGCTTCGAAGTTCGACAGCACGCCAATCTTGTACCCGGCGTGCTTGAGGGCGGAGATAGCCGGCAGCGCATCCTCGAACAGCGCGTAGTGCTTCGGATCGCGAAACTTGTCGTAGAGGTAATCCGGAAGGTCATCGTCGTCGAGCCCCAGCTCGTCGGTGAATCGCGCATACAAAGACGCCCAGAACGAGCGTGATCGTTCGGGTGACGTCGACCAGAGAGCGTGGTCGGCGAACATTTTCGTCAGGATTTCGGCCAGCGATGCTTCCGCGGCCAGGACGCGCGAGGCATCGATCTCGTGGCCGCGTTCCCGAATGAACTCCGCGATCAGCTCGAGAAACGAGGGATGCGGATGAAGCAATGTTTCACCGGCGTCGAAGATCACAGCTTCGTAACGTCTCACGCCGCGAGTGTACCCGGCCGGGGCCGGGCGAAGTTCGTGTTTAGAGAGAGACGGGGAACGAGATGCGCGCGATGCCGCGAAGCTCGTCACTGGTTGCGTGCTGCCACGACCAGAACGAGACACCGACGGCACCGGCCCGCCGCGCTTGTTCGGCGAACGCGAGCAATGTGGCGCCGCTTGGGCTGCCGGCAGGACCGCCGTCGACCGATGCGTCGTACGCTTGCCCGATCGGCGCGATCGGCTTGTGGAACTTCCGCAAGAAGAAGATCGCCGACCGGACGGTCGCGAGCGGGTCGCGGCTGATCCAGTACACCATCGGCGCCACCGCGCTGTAGTACCGGATAATCCCGTACGGATACCGCTTTTGCATCGACGGCGAAGGGCGCGGCGGCACGAGCACACGAAAGCTCGTCGGCCGGAGCCGCGCGAGCGTTCGCGAGAATTGCAACGCGCGGCCGGCTGTGAGATGTACGCCTTCCGACGGCGTTTCGAGATCGATCGCCATACCGTCGACCCGCTCGCCGCCGGGCGTGCGATGGCTGATGACACGGGCGACGCGGTGTGCATCGCCGACGGGATTCTTCAGCGTCGGGAAGTCCCACGCGATGACTTTCAAGCCGGCCGCATGCGCCACAGGAACGACGCGATCGATGTGGTGCAAGTACTTGAACCCGCTTGTCGTTGAGCTCGAGCGAACGTAGATGTGGCTCAAACCCAGCATCTTCGCCCGACGGACGATGCGCGCGGGGTTGCCGCCCTCGACTTCGTCGAACAGCCAGATCCACATTCCCTTTCCGGCGATCGGCATCTTCGAGGAGGCGACCGCCCGGGTCGCGAGCGGCTGGTTCCGCGCGACCGGCGCGGCGACACGCGCGCTCCCGGCCAGTACGTCGGCCGGCTCGACACGAAGCCCTTCGATCGTGGCGGCTTCTTGCGCAACGCTGACGGCGGGGAATTCGGGCCGAGGGCCGGTCTCGCGCGCGGCAACCACTTGAACCGTTGCTATCGCGATAGCGATGTTGATCAATCCAAGCAGTGCGCGAGCGCGCTTGCGCGCGAACAAAGAAAAGCCCATGTTCTGTCTCAACCCCTGAGCCGCCCTAGGTGGTTCTACCGGTTCAACGAACGAGTGAGTTCGTTGGCAACGCGCGACATACTACGTGCCCGTGTCAAGGTGTGCATAGTGCCGCGCGAATCCGCCGTCACCACGAGGATCGCGTCGAAGCCTTGCGTCATCCCGGCTTCCACGAGGAGCGGGACGTCGACGACGATCACCCGCCCGGTGGCGCGGCCCCGCTCGATCTGCTCGTGCATCTCGATGCCGACCTCGGGATGCGTGATCGCGTTGAGATCGGCGAGAGCTTGTGGATCCTCGAAGACGATCGAAGCAAGCTTCGCGCGATCGACGTTGCCGTCCTCGGCAACGACGCCCCTTCCGAAACGTTCCACGATCCGCTCGTGCGCCGGCCGTCCCGGCCGGACGACGTCGCGGGCGATCTGATCGGCGTCGACGATGAGCGCGCCTCGATCGGCCAGCAAGTGAGCAACGGTGCTCTTCCCGGATGCGATCCCGCCGGTGAGACCGATCAGAGGCACGCGCGGGCCGGTGCTACTCCTGGCCGGTTCGGCGCTTGAGATCGGCGACGATCGCCTCGATCGTCTCTTCACCCAGCGGCCGGGCGCCGGCACCCTCGTCTTCCGGTGCCTCCTCCGGCTGCGCGCGTTCCACTTCCGGCGCCAACGCCGCTTCGAGAACGTCCTTTCCGGCGGCCGGCTTCTCTTCGTCCTCTTCTGCCTCCGGCGTGATCTCGTCCTCGGGAACGACCTCGTCGGCCGCCTCGGTCGCTTGGCGAATGGACAGTGAAATACGACGGCGATCCGAGTCGATTTCGATGATCTTCACCTTCACCGGCTCGCCGAGCTTTACGACTTGCTCTGCCGTTTCGACGTGACGGTGTGCGAGCTCGGAGATGTGCACGAGGCCTTCGATGCCTTCTGCGACGCGCACGAACGCGCCGAACGGAACGAGCTTCGTGACTTCTCCTTCGATGACCTCGGACGGCTGGTGCAAGCGCGCAAACTGACGCCACGGATCCTCTTGCGTCTTCTTGAGCGACAATGAGATGCGGTCGCGATCGAGATCGACGTCGAGAACCTCGACCTCGACTTCCTGGCCGACCTGTACGACCTCGCTCGGATGCTCGACGTGCTTCCACGAAAGCTCGGACACGTGCACGAGGCCATCGACACCGCCGAGGTCCACGAAGGCCCCGAAGTTGACGATGGAAGAGACCGTCCCCTTTCGAACCTCGCCTTTGGCGAGATCCTCGAGAAACTTCTTGCGTCCTTCCGACTGCGCTTCTTCGAGATACTTCCGACGGCTGAGCACGACGTTGTTGCGGTTGCGGTCGAGCTCGATGATCTTGGCTTCGAGCTTCCGGCCGACGTACGGATGCAAGTCGCGCACGCGACGCATCTCAACGAGCGACGCCGGCAAGAAGCCTCGCAAGCCGATGTCGAGAATGAGGCCGCCCTTGACCACTTCGATGACGGAACCTTCGACGACGCCGTCTTCGTTCATGACCTTTTCGATCTGACCCCAGGCGCGCTCGTATTGCGCCTTCTTCTTCGAAAGGATCAAGCGCCCTTCTTTGTCTTCCTTCTGCGTGACGAGCGCTTCGATCTCGTCGCCGACGTGAACGACCTCACGCGGATCGGTGTCGTGCTTGATCGTCAGCTCGCGCGCGGGAATGACGCCTTCGGACTTGTACCCGATGTCGAGGAGGACTTCGTCCTTGTCGACCTTGACGACTTTCCCGGCGACGATGTCACCTTCGTCGAAATGCTTGATGGAATCTTCGTACGCCTGGAGAAGCTCTGCTGCGCCGCCGATGTCGTTCTGCGTTACTGCTCCGCCGGACGGCGTCTCGTTGTCGAGCACGATATGTCTTCAACCCTTTCTGCGGGGTAGCCGGTTCGGAGAGACCCCTGTGTTGTGAATTACCCGCGGGCGCGGCATCGGGGTCCGGACTGCACTCCCCGCTCCTCCGGGGAACCGAATCGGCCTATGACCTGCCCTTCCAGGCTCCGGCAGTCTATGGCTCTGCCGGAGAAAGTGTCAACGCCGCGGTTCCTGCTCCGAGCACGCCTGGCGTCGCGCTCGGAGCAGGTAAAACCGCTGCTTAGACCCCTGCCGAGTACACGCGAATCGTCTTCGTGACGCCGCTGTTGCCCGCGGTGTCCTTGATGGTTGCCCAGATGTCGAAGTATCCGAGACCGAGCGTGATGCTCTTGCTCCAGCTCGGAACCGACGTGGCCGGACAGGTGGTGCACGCCTCGTAGGTCTTCACGACACCGTTCATGTCGCGCACGTTCACGACGATGTGGCCGACGCCGATGTTGTCGGAGGCCGAGCCGGTGACGATCACTTCTTGTCCGACGAGGTAGATGCTGGAGTCGGCGGGCCCGGTGAGCGATCCGCCGGGCGACTGCGCGTCGACGCTAAAGGTGCGCGCGGCGGAGGCCGGGCTCACGTTGCCCGCGGCGTCGGTTGCGGTTGCCGTCACCGTGTGGCTGCCGGTCGCGAGCGTGGTCAGCGAGAAGTTCCATGCGGTGCCGCTCGCGGCTGCCTGGCCGATCTTCGTGGTGCCCTCGTACACCTTGACGGTCGACCCGATTTCGGCCGTTCCTGAGAACGCGACCGACTTCGGGTTCAAAGAGGCCGCCGCCGGCTTTGTGATAACCGGCACCACCGGAGGCGTGACATCTCCAAGGGCCACCGACACCGTCGCTGCCGCCGAGTCCACGAGGCCGTCGTTCGCCTTGAAGGTGAACGAGTCCGTGCCGTTTGCGGTCGTCGTAGACAGGTACGTGACGGTCGTCCCCGTCAGCGTGTACGGCAGCTCCGACGAAAGGATCTTGTGCCCGGTCGTATTCCCGCCGGCGTACAAGGAGCCCTTCGTCGGCAGGGTCGCGATCTTGAACACGAGACTATTCCCGTCGACGTCGGTTCCGGCGAGTGTGACCGGCTTGGGAGTGTTCTGGTTCGTAGAAACAGATTGGGCTTGCGCGGCCGGCGCATCGTTGACGGGAGTGACGGTAACGTCCACGGTTGCGGACGATGTTGCGAGTCCATCCGTAGCACTGAATGCGAACGAGTCCGCCCCGTTGTAGTTTGCCGACGGCGTGTAGGTAATCGTCGCCGTGCACGTCTTCGGTGCCGATCCGGAACAGCTCGGAGTTCCGAGTGCGCCGAGAGCACCGTTCGACGGGCCCGCGTCTATCGCGAAGGACAACACATCGCCGTCAAGATCCGTCGCTTGGAGCGTGACGGTCTTCGCAGTGTCCTCGTTCGTCGTAACCGACTGCGCCTGCGAGACCGGAGCGTTGTTCACAACAGCGCCGACCTGCAGAGTTGCGGTGCCGGTCTTTCCGGCCTTCGTCCCGGTGACGGTGTGCGTACCGTTCGTCGTCGCCGTGCATGAGTTGGCCGAGCATGAGCCGTCGGGCGCGATGGTGAACGTCGTCGTCGACGTTACGTCACCGAGTGAGTTGCCATACTGATCGAACCCTTCGGCGGAATAAGACTGGGAGTCGCCCTGGGCGATCGTGGCGGATGCCGGGCTGAGAACCAGATGGTCGAGCGCGCCCGCGTCGTAGGTATACGAGATCGAGCTCGAGCCGGCTCCCGTCGTCACCGTCAGCGTGACGGGCCCCGCCGCGTGGGCGGGAGCAGTCGCGAAGATGCGGGCCGACGTGTCCACCGTCACATTGGTGGCGGGGACACCGTCGAAGGTAACGGTGGCATCACTTGCGAAGTTGGAACCGGTGATGGTGACCTGGGTGCCCCCGCCGGACGAGCCGTGGGTCGGGCTCACCGAGGAGATCGCCGGAGCGTAGTTCCCCAGCGGCGTTAGGTAGCACCTCGCGACCGTGAAGTTGGCGCCGGAGTTGGCGTTCGGCGCCCGGTCGACCTGTGTCAAGAGCCCGCTGCCGTTCGGAGCGGTTTGCGTGAGCGAACCAATCGCGTACGTCGACGTCAGCGAAGCGTTGGCAGGCGGATTGCCTACCATCGACGGACGGACGTAGACATCGACCACACCGCCCGGACCCAGAGTGATCTTTCCGGTCAAGTTCGGGTCGAAGGCGGTGCTGCTTGGATCGCTGGAGCTGGTTGTGCTGTAAGACGTCCCCAGCGTCCCAACCGTGAAGGCGGTGGGGGTCGTGGCGGTCGGCTGGTAGCGAGCCCCGGCGAAGTAAACGGTGCCGCCGTAGGTCCAGTGCATCCGCCAGCTCAATCCCGTCCCGTTGCTCGGAACCTGGTTCTCGAGATCGCTGACGACAATGCGCGCCGTGAACTGGGGCACTCCGTTTGCCGTCGTGTAATCGCCGAGACTCGCCGAGATGACGTCGAGCTGGTCGAGGTTCGAGCCGTCTCCACCGTCGGCGCTGTTGGCAGCGTCGCCACTGGTGTCCGTGGTGAGGTCGGGGCAGGTGTTCGCCGCTTGATAGGCGTAGGCCTTCGGGAGGACCGCCGTTCCCTTGTTGGTGGTCACCGAGACGTCGACCGGGCCTGAGCCGTGCGCCGGCATGGTTACCCTGATGGCGTTCGAGCGCAGAACGCTGTAGGGCACCGACTGGCCGGCGATCTTGACGTCGGTTACGCCGATGAAATTGGCTCCGGTGATCGTCATGATATTGCCGCCCGCGGTGGACCCAGTTGAAGGAAGCACCGAGCCGACCTTCGGCGGCGGCTGCACCGTCGTCTCCTGAGAAACGTTGACGTACGAGTTCGTGGACGCCGAGTCGTCGCCCCATGCGACGTGAGCGATTCCGTCTGGGCCATCAGAAACCGTAATGAAGTCGCCGAGCGTGCGTGGGGGACCGGAGGGGTTGCTGGCGCTCGCGCAACTTTGGTTGCTGATGCAGAGCGGTCCAGTGTGGATCACGTGGTCACTGACGATGTTCGTTGCGAACGTTCCGCTCGCGAGATCAAACCGCGCGAAGTAAACGTTCCACTGTGAATCGGCCACCCCGGCGCCGACCGTATTGATCGCACCGGAGGCGTCGGGGGTGCCCAACCAGGCGATGTCGAGGCGGCCGGAGAATGCGTTGCTCGTCGAAGTGGCGCCCCAGGCCCAGACGTTCGTCTGAAGGTTGACGCCTTCGACCGTGGTCGGCATCGTCGTCTCAGTCCACGCCGAACCTTGATTGGTCGAGTATGCAACGTGAACGGTCGAGCCGTTTCCGTACACGGCGTACATGTTGCCGGCTGCGTCGCGCGACAGAACCGGGAAGCCACCGTTGTAGTACGTCCCCGACGAAGCGATGCTGCCGACGGGCTGGTTGCACCAAGTTTGCCCGCCGTTGGTGGACTTGGAGATCCACAATTGCGCGTTGAAGTTGCCTCCCGCCGGAATGGCTCCGAAGTACGCGGCCCACAGGTTGTTGGAATTGTTGGGATCCACGACGAGCGTGCCGCCGACGGTCCCGACGCCGGGAGAGCCGCCGCTGTTGGCCTGCGGCACGCACCCCGGCACGGTGTTCGCACCGCCGAGCGCGGGGTTCGGGTTGATCGACGAGCCGGTCTGCGTATAGCTGAGACCACCGTCGATGCTCTTCGCAACGAAGATCTGACTGCCGGGATACTGACGGTAGATCATCCAGAACTCAAGCGGGTTGCTCGCGGCGCCGCGCGTGTTCCATTCGCGGTCGACACTGGTGATCTGCTGGCCGGCGGGGTTGGGAGCCCACGTGGCGCCCCGGTCGAAGGACGCAGTCGTGGTGATGTTTCCGAGTGTCAGCGAGGATGCAGCGATCACGTCGTGGCCTGTACCGGGCGAACCGGTCTGGGGATTGGCAGACGAAGCAATGTCACAATCGCCGCCGCCGGCGCCTTGGTCGGACTGTCCCTTGTACGTGAAGCCGGTCCCGGCTTGATTCACGAGCCACGAATCACAGCCCGCCGGTACGCCTTGCGGCGCGACGACGAAGGTGTCGTTTTCATTCGTGACGTGGATCGATGGTTCGGTGTCGGTGACGGAGCACGCTCCTTGGGAGCAAGCCCCTCCAGAGTTCTGTGGAACGCGCAAAGCGAGATTCGGGGTGAAGAAGCGCGACACGGGAGCGGTGACGGCGAGATTGACACTCGCCGTGTGCGTTGCATCGCTTCCCGTTCCGGTGATCGTGACGGTCGCCGTTCCTTGAGCGGCCGAGCTCGAGGCCGACAAAGTCAGCGTCGAGGACTGTCCCGAGTTGATCGTCGCCGGGCTGAACGATGCGGTGACGCCGCTCGGCAACCCGCCGGCGCTCAGCGCGATGCTCTGCGCCGACCCGTTAGTAAGTGTGGTAGCAACAGATACCGTCCCGTTCGAACCCACGACAACCGAGAGATTGCTTGGGCTTGCCGTCATCGAAAAATCGTTGGCAACCTGAACGGTGGTGCTCACGGTCGTCGCGTGGGTCGCCGACCCCCCCGTCCCGGTGACGGTCACGCTCACCTGTCCCAAGTCGGCAGAGTTCGACGCAGATAGTGTCAAAGTCGAGGATTGTCCGGAAGTAATCGTCGCCGGGCTGAACGATGCCGTGACGCCGTTCGCCAACCCGGTCGCGCTGAGCGTTACGCTCTGAGCCGTACCGCTGTTGACGGTGTTGACCGTGACGTTGGCGCTGCCACCACGGGTGATGTTCACGCTGCTGGGGCTCGCGCTGATCGAAAAGTCGTTTGTCGTAGACGACGAGCACCCGGGAAACTTGAACGACGCCATCTGCGTGGCGAACGCGGCCGTCCCGATCGAGCCGTCGTCGACGGACTCGCCGACGTACCAGAAGGTGCAGTCGTCGACGGGGTCGACGGACATCTCTGTGTAATCGCCCCACCGGTCGATCTGCTGCCCGCTTCCGGGGAAGGTCGGTTGCGCAATGATCTTCTCCGGCGTTTCCATCGTGCCGAGCGGATCGGTCGCGAGCCGTCCTGTATAACGGACACCCGGGATGACCGACGAGCTCGAATTGCTGTAGCCGAGCGCCATGTTTCCGGACGCGTCCATCGCGATGGAACCCATCCAGCGATAGAGGGAGGTGTCCGGGTTAAACGTGCCCTGCTGGACCAGCGTGATCGAACCGTTGGCATGCGGCTGCAGCTCGTACCAGCGTTCTCCCGTCTGGTCTTCCAGCGATGTCTGCTCGCCGGCAACGCCGGTGTCAACTGAGTGAGATATGACCATCGCTTCGTGATCGCCGAAGTTCCGGTAGGCGAGGCGGTACATCAAGTACCCGCCCAGCCCGTCGAGCGGCACGCCTGACGGAGGAGTCTTTACACACGGCCGGTCGACGACCCCGCCCTGTAGGCATGCGGGCGTATATTCGGCGACCGTGATGTCCGTCGGTCCGCTGAGTGTGGTGTTCGCGGGATTGCTCCAGTCGGTGTGCATCGTGAAATAGGCCAGCGCGTCGTAGTTGCCGTCGTCCGCAAGGTGCGACGACTGGGTGAGGAACATCTCCTGCTTACCTGCCGGCGGGGGCGTCGCCCCGTCGATCGTCGCCGGCATCAGCGCGATGTAATTGGCGAGTGCACTCGTCCCGGCATTCTCGTGTGTAAAGCATTGCTGGGTAGCCGCGGTTCCGGCGAGCATCGCAGCGCGATTGAGCGCGCAGACCCCCGACCCGTTGTCGATCGTGGCCCCATTGGAAGACAAGTCCTCGGTCATGTAATAGGCGTCGGGCCAAATGCCTACCTTGGTGTAGTCCGGCAGCCAGCCCGCGTGAGCCGCTTGGAATCCGTAGCGGTACCACGTTCCGGTTGCGCTCGACGTCGTGGAGACGGCGAAGCAGAGATCGTCGTTGGTGACGTCGATGATCTCCATCACCCAACGCGATGCTTGCGTATCCCACAGCACGACGGGGTCGCTGTAGCCGGAGCTGCCGTTACATCCCGGGCCGGGAAATCCGCTGAAGAACGTCGTGTAGGCCGTCTGACCACCGAGCGCTCCGCACGAAGTGCCGGTCGGCTTATTGAAGACTTGGAAGCGGCTGTTGATGGCTTCAAGTACCTGCGTTGTTCCCACTGCGATCTGGGGATCCGGCGGGACCCCGTCGCCGTCGTTGCCGGTGAAACCGGTGCAGCTGCTGCTCGGGGAGGGGATGTTCGTCGCCGGAAAGGACGTGTCCGCGGACGCGATGCCCGGTACCGCCTGGCGGTTCCTGGGTTTTGGCTCCTCGGCCTGGTGGAGGCGCGCCACGGCGTCGGCCGGCACGGATGCCATCGAGCTGACCGGCGGTGAGATGTCGTGTCCGATCTCGGGAGTGACACGAACCGAGCCGGACGGGCTGGCCGCAACAGCGGGCAAGGTGGAAAGGAGCGTCGCCGCGACGAACCCGGCGAGTACCTTATGGCGGCCCTTCCTCGTGGCTCTCGTAGTAACCCGGCCGGCACGCGAGCGCAGCAAAGACGAGACGGTACGAAGAGGTGATCGCATTGACCGTGCCCTTTCCCCTGGCCCCTTTTGGGGGATCTTCACCGAAGCCGAGCCGCCTCAGCCCTTATGTCCGGAAATGCCTGACTCTGAAGGCAAGTTCGACAAATCGAGCATTGTTCCTTCCCGCGTGGTTGACGGGGTCCTAGACTTTGGCTCGTAACGGGAAGATTGGGGGAAAAAGGAGGCCCTAGCATCTGCATGTTGCGCTGCTGACCCGCGGACCCGCACCATTGCCGCGTGCACAAGCCGACCGGACGAACCCTCATCGTTCAAGCGGCGTTCCTGGGCGTCGTCTCGTTGATTGCGCCTGGTTGCACCGCTCATGAACAGCCCGTCTCCGCGAAATCGGGTCCGACCCAGAGCCCACACGGCTCGTGCATCGAGGCGCCGGCGCGGGCCGCGACCCCGCCGTGGTACCCCAAGGATCTGCCGTTGCCGGCCGGGAGTTACGCGACCGACCTCAAGGGAGGGGGCCCGGTTCCGGGCTTCAGGCAGATCGTCTTCTCGGTTCCGCTCAACCTCCGGGAATTCGTGGAGAACTCGCGGAACGAATGGACAAGGAGCGGATGGATTTTCGGCACCGGTGAAGCCGAGCCGGGCGAGGCCGAGAACAGATTCTCCAAGCCGGGGACCGATCGATCTGGCGCCTTCCGAGCAAACAGCTCTTTGTGCGACACCAGACGCGTGTTGCTCTACATCATCGTCGGGAACGGGTTCGTGCCGACCCCGGCACGATCATGACCGCTCGTGCCGAACGTGTTCGGTTACGAACCGCTTCGCCCGATTGACGCCGCGCGTGACGCAGCACCCCGCCGAACCCCGGCCCGGGCGCTTCTTTGCGCCTTCGCGCCTCCGGCCGCCTCGAGCACGACGAGGATCTCGTCCCCGATCAGCTCATCGCGGTCGAGCAACGCGTCGCGGAGGGCGAGCACGAGGTGAGCGTTCTTCTTGAGGAGCGCCTTCGCCTTCTGCTTTTGGGCTCGTAAAAGGAGCTCGGTCTTGCGGCGTGTTTCCGGATTCGACAGCACCCGTCCGACGAGGTCCGGGTCGAACACCCCGTCGGCGACGGCGCGGTAGGACACGAGCGAGCCGCCCATGCCGAGTGACCCCACCATCTCAGCCGCGACCCGCGTCGCCGTCGCCAGGTCTCCGGCGGGACCGGTGCCGGACTCGCCTTCAAAGATCTCCTCCGATGCCATGCCGCCGACCGAAATCGTGAGCAACGCTTCGAGCTCCGTTTGGGTCCGGGTAAACCGCTCTTCCGTTTCCGAATGCCCGAGAAGCCCCAACGCTTCGCGCCGCTTGACGATCGACAGGACTTCGAGCCTGCGCCCTTCACCGACGAGGTACGCGAGCGTCGCGTGTCCGGCTTCATGCGTGGCGATCTGGCGCCGCTCGTCGGCCGTATACGCGACGGGATGCGGCATGCCGATTTCTTCGGTGAGCTTCGCCGTGTTGACGTCCGACCACGACAGGGCTCCGCGACCGTGACGCAGTGCAACGATCAGCGCCTCGTCGAGCAAGTGCTCGATCATCACGGGCGTGTATCCAAACGTCATGCCGGCCAGCTCCTCCCGGCGATCATCACGGTCGAGCTCGGCGTCGTGCCTTTTCTTTCCGAGGAAGTAGTCGACGAGCTCACGCCGGCCGCTGCGCGACGGAAGATCGAAGTAGAGGCGGCGGTCGAAGCGTCCCGGCCGCAACAGCGCCGGATCGAGTGAGTCGCCGCGGTTCGTCGCGGCAATGAGCAACACGTTTGCATACGACGGTACTTTCTTTTTCAGCTGCTTGTCGTGCGGTAGGAAACCGTTCACCCAATTCTTCAGCTTGTCGGTGAATTTCTGCAGCGCCGGAAGTGATTCGAACGACTGCATTTGAATGAGGAGCTCGTTCACGGTCCCGCCGGTCCCCTGCGACATCCCCATCCGGTTCGTCATGCGTCCGAACAGCGACGAGCGCGCGATGTCCGTCGGCACGGACGAATCGAGCCCGCCGCGCGCAGTCGCGAATGCGTCGATCTCTTCGATGAAGCCGATGGCGCCACCCTCTCTGCGCGCGGTCTTCTTCAGCGCCTTGAAGAACGTGCGAATCTTGCGCGCCGTCATGCCGTACCACATCGATTGGAAAGCGGGCCCGGAGACGTAGAGGAACGGCACACCCGCGTGGCGCGCCATCGCTTTCGCGAGGTGCGTCTTCCCCGTGCCCGGCGCGCCTTCAAACAAGAGGCCGCGCCGCGGGTTGCCCCCGAGCTCGTTGCGAAATGTGGCATACCCGAGGAATACGTTCAGCGTGCGGATGACCTCGTCGACGACCGGCCCCAAGCCTTTGACGTCGTCGAATCCGATCTCGATCTGTTCCGGCCGGTACATCACGTGCGGCGACCGGGAGTTGCCGAGCATCGGTCCGAGGATTGCAACGATCAGCAAAAGAGAGAAGAGAACGGCCGGAACCCACATGATCGGGTCGCCGCCGAGATGTGGCAGCTGGAAGATGTTGAATGGGCGGCCGGCAGCAATGCGGTACCACAGGAACGCCGAAGGCATGCCGACGATCAAGGCCAGCGTCGTCAGACGGCGCTTGCGGTGGCGTTCGCGGACGCCGAGGACGTCTGCTTGTGCGAGCGCAAGCACTTCTCGGGAGCCGAGCTTCTTGACTACGTCGTCCACGGTTCCTCCAGGCGGCGCTCAAATTAGATAGTGCCATGACCCGGCGGTCGTATCGATACCTCTTTCGGGCTAGTCCGGCCCTCGGCTCGCCGAATCAGCCTTTCGCGTCGGCCCAATTTCCCGCCGACGAGATATCAACCTTCAGGGGCACCTTCAAGGGGAACGCCTGTTCCATCAACGAACGTACCCTCTCGATGGTGGCGTCGATTTTCTTCTCCGGCACCTCGAAGACGAGCTCGTCGTGGACGGAAAGGACCATTCGGGCGTCTGCGCCCTCGAGACCGCGGTCGACCGCCAGCATCGCGAGCTTGATGATGTCCGCTGCGGACCCTTGTATCGGCGCGTTCAATGCTTGACGTTCGCCGAGCGACCGGATGCGCGGGTTGCGGCTTTCCAGCTCCGGCAGGTACCGGCGCCGGCCGAGCAGCGTGACCGTGTACCCATCCCGGTACGCATCTTGGACGACGACTTCCATGAAATCCTTCACGTTCGGAAATCCTTTGAAGTACGCGTCGATAAACTCCGCGGCTTCGTCGGTCGCGATGCCGAGTCGTTGCGCGAGCCCAAACGGGCTCATTCCGTACGACAGCCCGTAGTTGATCATCTTCGCGCGGTTCCGCAGATCCTTCGGCACCTCGGCCACATCGAAGCCCCACACCTTCGCGGCCGTCGCCGAGTGAATGTCCTCGTCGCGCTCGAAGGCGCCGGTGAGGCCCGGATCGCCCGTCACGTGTGCGAGGACTCGTAACTCGATCTGCGAATAATCGGCGACGAGCAACACGTGTCCGGGCGGTGCGATGAAAGCCCGGCGGATGGCGAGCCCGAGCTCCGTTCGCACGGGGATGTTCTGCACGTTTGGGTCACTCGTCGAAAGCCGGCCGGTCGCTGCAACCGTCTGGAGAATCTTCGGATGGATGCGTCCGTCGACCGGGTCGCATAGGCGAGGCAGCGCGTCGAGGTACGTCGACTTCAGCTTCGAAAGCTCACGGTAGCGGAGGAGCACGCCAACAATCGGATGCAGCTCGCGCAAGCTTTCGAGCGCGGCGGCGTCGGTGGAATACCCGGTTTTCGTCTTGCGGCCGGGCGTGAGCTGCAAGCGTTCGTACAGCACCTCGCGAAGCTGCGGTGGCGAGTTCAAATTGAAAGCCCCACCGGCCAGCTCGTAACACTCCTTTTCCAAGTGAGCGATCTCGGCGCCGAGCTCGGCGGACTGTCCTTCGAGCAGCTCGGTGTCGATCGCGACTCCGTTGATCTCCATCCGTGCGAGCACGGCGACGAGCGGCAGCTCGACGTCGCGGTAGAGATCGAGCATGCCGAGCCGGTCGAGCTCGCTTTCGAGCTTGTCTGCGAGCACGATCAGCGCGGCCGCACTCGCGCACGCCGCTTCCGACGGCGCCGGCCCGCCGACGCCGAGCGAGAGTTGCGGCGCATCCTCCGCTTCGCCGGTGCTCGGAAGGTCGCGCCCGAGATAACGCTGCGACAGGGTGTTCAAGTCGTACTTCCCGGCCGCCGGGTCGAGCAAGTACGCCGCGATCTGGGTATCGAAGGAAATGCGCGGCGACGGCAGCGACCGGCGCGCCATCGCAACGGACAGTCGTTTGCCGTCGTGCGTTACGACTCCTGCCTCCGGATTCGTCAGCAACGGCGCGGCCGCTGCAAGGTCTTCGAACCACACGGTCTCCGTATCCGTCGTTGCAAGAGCGACGCCGGTACCGGAATCGTCGATCGACGCGGCAACCTTCTTCGTCGTACGCAACGCGTTCGCCAGATCCTTGAGCGCGATGTCGTCGGCTATGCGGGTGACGAACGCAGCCGCGGCCTCCGGAGCCGGTGCGGAGCGAACGTCGGGTAGCCGTTCGAGGAGGGACCGGAACTCGAGCGAGAGGAACAGCGTGCGGATCTGCTCCATGTCCCACTCGCCCATCCGCATGTCCTCGACGTCCAGGTCGATCTGGAGATCGTCCACGAGTCGCGCGAGGCGCTTGTTCAGCAACACCTGCTCTCTCGCTTCTTCGATTTTGGGACGCAGCCTTTGAATGCGCTTCGGCAACGCATCGAGGTTCTCGTACATCTCTTCGACGGAGCCGAACTGTCGCACAAGGTCTGCGGCGGTCTTGTCGCCGACGCCGGGGATGCCGGGAAGATTGTCGGATGGGTCGCCCTTCAACGCAACGAGGTCGATGTACTTGTCCGGCATCAACCCGAACCGCTCTTGTACGCCGGCCTCGTCGTACTCCTTGATCTCGCTGATGCCGGTGCGTGTTGACAGGACGCTGATCCCCGGCCGGACCATCTGGAGAAAATCCCGGTCCGCCGTGACGATCATCGCGTGGATTCCTTCGGCGCATGCGCTGCGCGCCATCGTCGCCAGAACGTCGTCGGCCTCGAAATCAGGAACCGCAACGATCGGAATGGCAAGAGCCTCGAGGACTTCGCGCAAGATCGGGATTTGCGAGCGAAAGTCGTCGGGCGTTTCGCGCCGCCCCGCCTTGTAATCGGCGTATTCCGCGAGTCGCTGCGTCGGCCGTCCGACGTCGAATGAAACCACGATGCGATCCGTCTTCTTGTCGGCAAGAAGCTTGATCAGCATCGACGTAAATCCGTACACCGCATTCGTGACTTGGCCGGTCTTCGTCGCCAACGTCGGCGGCAGCGCAAAGAACGCGCGGTAGGCAAGCGAATGACCGTCGAGCAGCAACATCGTCGGTCGTTCTTCCGCCACGGCACGAGTATAGCCGCGTCGTGCGTCACTCGATCGACCCCGATAGGTTTATAGACGGAACAACTTGGCGAAAGGACAGCCGTGGGGAGCGCATTTCTCATCATGCTTCGTGAGGGCCTCGAGATGGCTCTTATCGTGGCCATCGTTCTTGCGTATCTCCGCCAGATCGGTCGTCGGAAAGAGTTCAGAACGGTCTGGGCGGGGACCGGCGCCGCCATCGGGATTTCCATTGTTGCCGGCATCATCGTCTTCGCGGCCGTCGGCGATCTCGAGGGGCGCGGCGAACAGATCGTCGAAGGCGTCACGGCGTTTCTGGCAGCCGGTCTGCTGACATGGATGGTCTTCTGGATGCGGCAGCAGGCGCGGCTTATCAAGAGCGAGCTGCACAGCAAGGTCGATGCCGCCCTCGCAACGGGTTCGGCCGTTGCGATCGCCGGCGTCGCATTCTTCGCCGTGTTACGTGAAGGTCTCGAGACCGTGCTCTTTTTGCTGGGGAGCTCGGTGGGACACGAACGCGCGCTCGACCGTGCGATCGGCGGCGTTGCCGGCGTGGCCGTTGCCGCATTCGTCGGATACGTGATCTACAGCGGCAGTCGCCGGGTCAACTTGCGATCATTTTTCAAAGTCACCGGCTTCTTCGTACTGATTTTCGCCGCCGGGCTCTTCGCGAAAGGGATCCACGAGTTCCAGGAAGCGGCGCTGCTCGGCTCGTTGAAGGAGCATCTCTGGACGATCTCGTCGTCACTCCTCGACCCCGACCGGTCACGTCTCGGCGAGTTCCTCGAAGGGCTCTTCGGCTGGCACCCGCAGCCGTCGATCGAGATGGTCGTCGCGTATTTTGCGTATCTCTTGCCGATTGGATACGTCTTCTATCAAGGAACGCGAGGGGTGCCGCCCATCAAGCCCGAGGCCTCGACGATTCCGGCCACGGCGAGCGCCGCAACCTAGCCGGCATCGACGGGCCGGACGAGCGTCTCGACGAAGGGATCAAAGCCGAGGCCCCGCCAGAAACGCAACGCTTCTTCGTTCGTGCTCCAGACACGTGCCGCGATCACCGCGGCGCCGCGTTCCCGGGCGAATTCCTGCGCACCGTTGAAAAGCGCGCGCCCCACGCCGGTACCGCGATGGCTCTCCGCGACGACGACCCGTCCCATCTCGATGCCGAGCACGTCACTCATCTTCGAGGGCCGACCTTCTTTGCAATGCGCCATGCCGACGGGTGTGCCGGCTTCGAGGGCGATCAGGAAGCACTGTGAGCCGAGTTCGAGCGCCGCATCGAACGACGCGAGGAAGCGATCATCGGCATCTGGCGCAACCGGTAGCATGCGAAACATCCGCTGCGCATTTTCCAGCGCGCGCCACAACTCCAAAGCAACTCGGCGGTCGTGCCGTGTTGCGCGCCGAACGGCAACTTCTGACATCGCATCAAAAGAATATCGCGAGGCGGATTTGACGTCCGAGGATTTCCACGTTCCGGAAATCGAGACCAGATACTTTGCGTTCTTGACGCTCCCCTATGCCCTTGATAATTTCGCGCAGGTTGTTCGGGAAACCGCGCAACCGTAGAGCCCGGAGTCTGAGTAGGCGGCGCTTGCGTTTGGGGAAGGCGCGAGCGTTCGAAAAGACGACGGGCTCTTTCTTTTCCGCGGCGAAGGTACATCACGCGCCGTTCGCGAATGATCAGGTATGCACGTCATGCCGGCCTGGATAGAGTTGCTGTTCGACCTCGCCGCGGTCACGGCGCTCATCGCGGCTGCGAGTACCATCGAAAGCAGATCCCGCCGCTTCCTCGTGCTCGGGCTGGGGTTGTACGCGCTACAGATTGCGATCCGCGACGGCGTGTTCATCGTGACGAACCCATTCCCCAACGTCGTGTATCGGGCTACCGCGGCAGTTTCGGTGATCCTTCTCGGGGGAGCGGTGTGGCTGTGGGCGCGCATCGTCAGAGAGCCGGAAGACCCATCGACTGGGCACGTCGCGAAAGCGTTGATTCTGTTCGTTATTCCCGTCGCTGCCGCACACCTGCACAACGCGTGGATGCTGAGCCAATTCGACCTCGCCCCCGTGCTCAGGCTGCTTTTGGTCGGCGGCGCCGTGATCCTGGCGTTCGTGGGGGTTTCGAGAAGCGCGACGAGCAGATGGTTGCCGATCGGCCTGGGTTTGTACTTCCTGCCAAGCTTTTCGTTCCGCTTCGCGGATGTCGTGAATCGATACGGCGGATACCGCTCCCGGGAGTCGTTCGTGATCTCGCCCCCGATCGTGGGAGCGGTGCTGTTGGCCTCCGCAGTCGTCGTCTTCCTATGGGGTGCCGGATCGAGGGAAAACAGGCTGAGGCTGGCAGGGCTTGGTTTGAGCCTTCTGCTCATTCCGGCGGTCTGGAACAACGTGGGCTACGCGATCGACTGTGGTGCGAAAACAATTCACCGGTGCGTGCCGGCATTCAACCCGCCACCCGTCGTTCCCTTGGGACTTCCTGATCAATCGCGATCTCCTAGGCCTCCCCGAGGTACGCCTTCTTCACACGTTCGTCGGTCAACAGCTTCGCGGCTCGATCCTCCAGGACGATCTCTCCCGACTCTATGACGTAACCGCGTGAAGCCGTTTGAAGCGCCATCTGGGCATTCTGCTCGACGAGAAGAATTGTGGTCCCCTGCTCGTTGATCTCTCGAATGATGCTGAAGATCTTTTCGACGAACATCGGGGCCAGTCCCATCGACGGCTCGTCGAGCAGCAACAGACGAGGGCGCGCCATGAGCGCCCGCCCAATTGCAAGCATCTGCTGTTCACCGCCGGACAGCGTGCCGCCGGCCTGGCTCAGCCGGTCACGAAGCACGGGGAACAGCGTAAAAACCCGTTCGTAGTCTTCAGTCGGTGGAGTTCCCTTTTGAGAATAGGCGCCCATGTCGAGATTCTCCCTCACCGACATGCGCGGAAAGATTCTGCGCCCCTCCGGCGCCTGACAGACGCCCCGCTTGACGATCTCGTGGCTCGGCATGTGATCGATTCGCTCCTCGTCGAACACGATCGTTCCCGGCGCGGCTCGCCGCACGCCGGAGATCGTTTTCAACGTGGTGGTCTTCCCGGCGCCGTTGCCGCCGATCAACGTGACGATTTCCCCCTCGTCGACCGTCAATGAGATCCCTTTGACCGCCTCGATGTTTCCATATGAAACGTGGACGTCTTGGAGCTCGAGGATGCTCATACGTCGCCCCCCGATGCCTTTCCCGCCGCACCACTGCCCAGATACGCTTCGATCACACTCGGGTCGTTTCGCACGAACTCCGGCACGCCTTCTGCGATCTTCTGCCCGAAGTCAATGACGACGACGTGCTCGCAAATTCCCATAACGACTTTCATATCGTGCTCGATGAGGAGAATCGTGACACCGTCATCACGAATCCTGCGGATGAGCTGCATGAGCGACGCCTTTTCAGATGGGTTCATACCGGCAGCCGGCTCATCGAGAAGCAACAGCTTCGGCTGCGTGCCGAGCGCCCGTGCGATCTCGACGCGACGCTGGTCCCCGTACGAAAGGTTCTTCGATACGTGGCTCGCGAGACGGCCGATGCCGACGTGGCGCAGCAACTCGTGCGCTTGTTCGACGGCTTCTCGCTCCTCACGGCGGGTGCGCGGCGGGCGCGTTATGGCGCCCACGACACTCGTGCGGTGGTGCGCATCGATACCCACCATCACGTTTTCGAGTGCGGTCATGTTCGCGAACAAGCGAATGTTTTGGAAGGTTCGCGCCATGCCGAGCCGAGTTATTTGATGCGGCTTTCGCCCGACGATCGAGCGGCCCTCGACGAGAACACCGCCGCCGGTCGGCTTGTACACACCGGTCACGCAATTGAAAAAGGTCGTCTTGCCGGCGCCGTTCGGTCCGATAAGACCGCGGATCTCTCCGGCATGAACGTCGAATTCCAGCGACCGCAGCGCGAGGAGCCCACCAAATTGCATTGTCAGCTCTCTGACTTCCAGAAGCGGCGAGCTCATTCCGCTCCTCCTGCGGCGAGCTCTTCCGGCAGCCCCGCCCCGATCGGACCGTGCGTTTCGGCTGCGCCGCCCTCGAGCTCCGCCGCCCGACGCCGGGACGGCGCTATGCCCTGGGGGCGATAAATCATCATCAAGACCAAGACGGCTCCGAAAATTCCGAAACGGGCATCCTGGAGACGCGGCGGCAGCGAACGCAGCAGTTCCGGCAGAAAGGTGACTGCCGTGCCCCCGATCAAAGCCCCGCTAATATTGCCGAGCCCTCCGAGAACGACTGCGGACAGAATGACGATCGACGTGATGAGATCGAATGTTCCCGGCTCGATGCTTTGGATGCGTGCCGCCAGAATCACTCCTGAGATGCATGCAGTCGAAGCGCCAATTGAAAACGCCCACAGCTTGTACTTCAACGTCGGCACTCCCATCGCCTCCGCGGCGACTTCGTCCTCGCGAATTGCAGACCACGCTCGCCCCACGCGTGAGTTGTTGAGCCTTCTGATGACGATCACCATGATCATGATCACGGCGAGCAGCAAAAGGTAGTACGGGATCGGGTTGACGCCGAATTCCAAAGACCGAGCGGACGGAACCGGTAACGTCCCCCGGCCGGCACCGGGTGTCAGCGCATTCCAGGAGTGAATCCACGCGTTTTCAAAGTGAACGAACGCCGAAACAATCCCACGCCAAAACGAACTCGAGTTCGGTATCGACGCCGACGGAATGTTCACGATCCCTTGCGAACCGTTCGTCACCTTGGAAAGGTTCTCTGCGACGATGCGAACGATCTCACCAAAACCCAATGTAACGATCGCCAGATAATCACCGCGTAATCGCAACGTGGGGGCCCCCAACAAGAAACCGGTGATAAGCGCCATCGCAAGCGCGATCGGAAAGATCTGCCACATCGACAAATGCGCGAATTGCAGGGGCCCCGCTCCGGAGAAAATCCCCATCGTGTACGCACCGATCGCCCAGAAGGCCACATATCCAAGGTCGAGAAGGCCGGCGAAGCCGACGACGACGTTCAGTCCGAGTGCGAGCAGCGCAAAAAGGCCGATCTGCACTGCGAGCTCTTCCTCCACGACGTCGATCCAAATCGGAAGGAGGGCGCAGGCAAAGAAGAAAGCCCCGAGGGACGCGGGAAACCCCCAGCGTTTTTGGTACAGCCGGTCGACGCGTGGTGCAAAGCGTCGTTGAGCGGCCGGAATGAGCGCTGCTGCCACCAGGACGAGCGCGACCGTCAAGCCGGCCTTGGGGCCACGTATCTTCACGATGAGACTGACGAAGGCCGCCGCAAAGGTGAACAGTCCCACTTTCGGCCAGCGAATCATGCTTTCGCACCGACCCCTTCGCCGAAGAGCCCTGTCGGACGGAACATCAACACGCCGACGAGAACAAGGAATGCGATCACGTCCTTCCACTGGTTCCCGCAGCAGCCCGCTCCCACGTTCTCTACAACGCCGAGGGTCAGACCCCCGACCAGCGCGCCGCGGATGTTTCCGATCCCGCCGAGCACCGCAGCCGTGAACGCTTTGATCCCCGGAATGAAACCGACGTCGAAACGCGTCACGCCGAAGAACATTCCATAGAGAACGCCGGCCGCTCCGGCGAGCAACCCACCGAGCAAGAACGTCACCGTGATGACGCGGTTGATGTCAACGCCCATCATTCCCGCCGTCTCCGGATCTTGCGCGACTGCGCGAATCCCCTTCCCCGCGCGAGACGTTCGGACGAAGATGTCGAGACCCGCCGTCATGATCAGCATGGCGACAACGATGATGATCTGCCGGTTATAGATTTGAACATTGCCGAGCGTAAGGATCGGCACAGGAGCAACGGTTGCCGGGAAGTTTTCGAAGTTGCGTCCGCGCCACAAAAGAACGATGTTCGACAGCAGCAGTGACGCGCCGATTGCGCTGATCAGATACGACAGTCGCGCCGCGCCGCGACGCCGCAGAGGGCGATAGGCGAACCGTTCGAGCGCAATAGCGACCACGCCCCCGGCCAGCATGCCGGGAATCAGCGCAACGAAGAGAAAGATCGCATTGGTTTGGGCGCCGTGGTGCGTCAGCGCCTCGAGGGCGAGGAGTCCCGCCAAGGACCCGCCCATGAAAACTTCCGAATGCGCAAAGTTGATGAGCTGCAGGACGCCGTACACCAACGTGTAGCCGAGAGCGATGAGCGCGTAGATGGATCCTGACGTTAATCCGCCGACGAGCCGGAGCGGCAGCTGGGTCGTGAGGCAATCAGGCATCGCAGCGTCTCATGCCGGTCTCCTGCGTGAAGTCGTGGGGGCCGCTCGGAAGCAGCCCCCACGATGTTCGACGCTGTGCTTACGACGCGAACTTTTGGATCGGGCCGAACAGGACGATCTCCCCGTTCTTGATGCCGTAGATGTTGACACCCTTGTCGACGACCTCGTGCAACACCTTCGGATCGGTCGTCCAGCTGAAGGTCTTCGTCAGCCCTTTGCGACCGTCGATCTTCGTGATGAAGTCGAGCATGCAAGCTCGCGTGACGCCGGCACCACACTGCTTGGCGCCGTCGATGTACATCTGAGCGATGTCCCACGCTTCCGCTGCGTAGATGTCCGGCTTCTTGTTGTACTTAGCGACGAAGTCGCTTGCGAACTGTTTCGCGTCCCCGGCTGCGTTTGCCACGTTGGGGTCGAGGCACGGACAGGTGAAGACGACACCTTCCGCGTTGGCTGCGCCGGCGTCCTTGGCAAAATTCGCACCCTTGTCGCCGTCGCCACCTATGAAGGTGGCCGTCACGCCACGTTCGCGCATTTGCTTGAGGACCTTCGTCGCCTGCGGAACGTACCCCGAGTAGAACACGACGTCCGGCTTCTTGGTCACGAGCGTGTCCACCAGCGACGTGTAGTCGACCGTTGGGGCGATGCTCTCGCGGTCGACGACCGTGAGACCGACCTTGGCCGCTTCGGTGTTGATGATCGCACCGAGCCCGTTTCCGTAGGGCGATTTGTCGTCGATGATCGCCGCTTTCGTGCAGCCGAGTGCCTTCATGAGCTTCGCGGCAGCAGCACCCTGGTCGCTATCGCCGCCGACGCTCCGGAAGAACGTCTTGAACCCATGCGTCGTCAAGGAAACGCGGGTCGCCGACTGCGTAACGTGGACGATCCCGGCTTTGGCGAACAGTGGCTGAACGGCCTCGGTCTCGCCGGAGAACGCAGGTCCGATGACTGCCATGACGGTCTTGTCGTTGATCAAACGCTGCGCAAGGGCCGGTGCCGTCGTTTCTTTTGCTTCTTTGTTGTCGAGCTCGATGAACTTGAAGGTCACGGGCGCGTCGCCCTTTGCATTCGCTTGTTCGAACGCGAGCTTCGCGGCATCGCGCCCCGGGACGACGAGTGAGGAATTCGAACCGGAAATGTCGCCGATGAAGCCGATGGAAACGGTCGGCTTCGAGCCTTGCGCTCGCAACGACGAAAACGCCGCAGCCGCATGTACCGGCGCGCCGGGCAAGCCGGCAGCCACGTGCAAGATGTTCGTCTTCGTGCACGCGCCTTTCACTGCCTTTGGCGTCGTCGTTTCCGTCTTCTTGCTGCACGCGGACCCGATCAGAGCCAGCGCCATCACCGCCGCGAGTGCGGCGAAAAGCTTGCGTCTCGCCATTGCTCCTCCTCCCACACCGACCCGGCGCTCCGCCGGCCTCTTCCCGCCGTGAGCGAAACCGGCGTCATACTCGAAGCGGCAATAGGCTACAACGCGAGCCCCCAATACGCCCGGACGGTCGCCGGATCAGCCGGCTTCGAGGCTGCCGTCCAAGACGCGCTCCGCGATTTCCTTCATCGACACGCGCTTTTCCATTGCGGCTTTCTGTAGAAACCGGAAGGCGTCGCCTTCGGGAAGGCGATACGTATCCATAAGGCGCCCCTTGGCGCGGTCGATGAGCTTCCTCGTCTCGAGGCGCTCCGTCAGGTCGCCGACTTCCGCCGCCAGTGCGATGAATTGCTCGTAACGGCCGCGGGCGATCTCGATGGCAGGAAGCAAGTCCGTCTTTTGAAATGGCTTCACGAGATATCCCATGGCGCCGGCTTCGCTGGCCCGAGCTATCAGCTCGCGCTGAGAGTACGCAGTCAGAATGAGCACGGGAGCGATGCGATCCGCGGCGATTTCCTTCGCCGCCGACAAGCCGTCGCGGCCCGGCATCTTGATGTCCAGGATGACCAGGTCTGGAGCCGCCTCGCGCGCAATCGCGACGGCGGCGTCGCCGTCCGCGGCTTCCATGACCTCGTAGCCCTCTTCCTCCAGCATCTCGCGGAGATCCATGCGGATGATCGTTTCATCTTCCGCGATCAACACGCGCAATCGGCCGGTCATCTTCGCCAAGTGTATCGGTGGCGACGTCAGCGGCCTTCTTCGAAGATTCGCTCCAGCAAACGGTCCTGCTCCGTGCGAAGCTCTTCGATCCGGACCTGTGCGTCGTGATGCGAGCGGCGCATGCGATCCAGGTCACCCTGCGCATCGCGATATTCCCGGTCGGCCAGCGGCGTCTCCGACACCAGCGCACGAATGCGTGCGTCCTCGGCGACTTCCTCGACGAACGCCAGTTGCTCTTCGACGATGCGAAGGGCGGTTTGGGCCTCGGCAATCTCGCCGGACAGCTGACTGAGACGATCGTGAACCTTCACGCGTTCCTCCTGGTGGGGCGGCGATTCTAGCCGTCCGGGGAAACCCCCGACAAGGAGAAACGAGGCGGAAAAGGGGGCAGGCCGGGGTACACGCCCCGGCCTGCGGGGGATCTGCACGGGGGCGGGGACCCCCTGCACCTACAACAGCGGCGTCCGGAGGCGACCGGGTACGGCCGTTTTCGGAAATCTATTCCGATTGCTCCGGGTCGCGAGTGGAGTGGCCGGCGGTCACGAACCAGTCCAGGCCGACCAGCGTTGCACCTCGACCACGATGATCGGCCCGGGATCGGGGCGCCTCGCATACTGCGGATATTTTGCCCGCAGGAGCGCAATGCCTTCGTCGGCGGCCGGACCGGCCTCATGGATCGTCGCGTCTCCATCCGCGCGCACCCACCAGAGCTTTGACCAGTCTTCGTCGTAGTCCCCGGCAATCACCGAAACGCGTGGATGAGCGCGGATATTCGCAAGCCGCTTCAAGTCCCGCGAACGTTTCGGCTTGTCGTCCACCGGGGTGAAAACGGCGACCTCCGCGAGCGCGAACACGCACGGGACGATGTGGGGGTTCCCGTCGGACGCCACCGTCGCCAAGTGCGCGACGCGCGCCTCACCGAACCGGCGGCGCACCTCCGCGCTTTCCACCGGTATACCTAGCTGTGCCGGATCGTGCGAAGAGGCTTGCGGGGCCCGAAGCGCGGCGCGCCGATGCCGGTCGCCTCGATGAGCCTGATTACCCGAGCGCGCTGGCCGCGGTACGGCTCGAGCAGCATCAGCATCCGTTCGTCGGTCGCACGCGCCTCACCGACAAGCACCCAGGCAACCTGATGCGGCAAGTTATAGTCGCCCACACTCACGGCATCGTTATCGCCGGCCGCGATCTTCATCACTTCGGCGGCGGTCCAGGGACCGATGCCGAGGAAGGCTTGTAGCCGCCGGTACGCATCCTCGCGGCCCATCGAAAGAATTTCGTCCACGCGGGCCGCGCGAGCGCACACGCGCCTTATCGTCTCCGCGCGTTTTCGCTCGATGCCCAAAGGGTGGAATGCGTAATAGGGCATCTGCGCGAGGGTGCGAGGATCTGGGGGCAAAAGGAGATCGACCGGCCCCGGCGCGACCTCACCCGCGAGCCGGACCAGCGCGGCGTACGAGCGACCGGCTTCGACGCCGTTCACTTTCTGCTCGACGATCGATGCGACGAGCGCTTCGGTCGGAAGATTCGTTCGCGCGATGCGAAGGCCCGGCAAGCGCCGTTGCATATCGCGCACGACCGTGTGCCGCGCAACGAAGACGCTCGGGTCGTCCGTCGCCCCGGTCAGCTCCGGTGCGTTCCGTATCACCCAAGAGGCGCCGGGCCCCCACGATCGAACGCGGATCGCCGATGACGTCGCGGTCGCGCACATCGTCGTGGGACCCTCCGGGGTGCGCATCGCGCGCCACACGACGGCGTCATCGAATAGCGAAGTCGGGTCCCAGCGACCCCGCCGCATCGGTGCAAGCGTCAACGCGATGTCGACGGGCTCGGCCGTTCCAATGAGACACTCCCGCATCGCGGGTACCGTACCGCACCGGGATCAGCCGTGATGCAACCGCGACACCAACCGGAACACGAGCGGCATGAAGAGGATCGCCGCGTACACCCACATGCGCCAGCCGCGGAGAGGCCTGCCGACGCGGAGGTCCTCCGCCAGCACATCTGCAGCCGTCACGTCGCGCACGACGTTCCACGGCCCCAGAAGCTCGGCCAGCCGCCGCGCATCGAGCGAGCGCAGCATCACTCCTTTGACGCGCCTGCCGCCTCGGTACACAAACGACGGCAACAAGCCGAGCGGCATCCCGGGCGTCTGCACCGACTGCGTGAAGATGATCGCAACGTTCGGAACGTCTTCCGGGTTCATGCGAAGGACGGGAAGGCTGACGCCGTAGGGCGAGAAAAGATATTGCTCCTCGTGCTCCGAAAAAGACGACGGAATTGGAAAGGCCGGGTGATCGCCCGGCGGTTGCATCGGTGGGGAGGGAAACGTATCGAGGGCATCGACGAAAGCGTAGGGCGGAAGCTCTCCGGTAACGGGGAACCGCTTGTGCTTGTGCGAAGAATTTTGGAGCCCATCGTCGACGGCGACGACGCGAATCAGCGAACGGTCCACCAGCAAGGGTTTGCGAAACCCAACGTAGGAAAGCTGCAGCACGCCGTCGGCCACTCCCGCGCCCGCCGTCTTCGTCCACGGAAGGTACGTCAGAACTCCCCACGCCACGCCTCCACACCCGACGATGAGACCCATGGCGAGGGCGACGGCCGTGTCGGGTTTCGCACTCCCCCACATGTTGAGGATCGCGCTGAAGAACATGACCGCGAACCACGTGGCGAACCCGGCGATCACCGAGCCGATGATCATCAGAACCGCCATGATCCGCCGGCCGGCCGTGCCGCTGCCGGGGGCCAGGAGCACGACGTCGATCGCACGAACGAGCGTGCGGCGAAGCGCCGGAATTCGGATGAAGTAATCGCTGCGTTTCTGCCGGGTCAGGTTTTCCATCCCGGTATGAATCGGCCGGGAGCAGCCGAAACCTGAGATTTTGTCAGTGCGGGAGAACCGCTCCCGTCGACGAGCGCGCGTACCACGTCCAGCGGTACGTCCACAGCGTGTAGTACGGGCTCCGGTATCGCGGCCCCGGATAGACCGGCCCGTTGCATGCTTCGGACCCGCACCCGTTGACGTCGGGGATCACGCGAGCGCGACCGTGCCGGGTGATGTTCCTGGCATAGGCGACGCGGCGATTGTGATCGAGCGGCTCGACGTGCACATGAAAATTCTTCTTCGTGAAGAACGGGCATGGATCGTTGACCATCGTCGCGATTCGAACTACGACGTTCGGCACGGCGCCCCGCGCTCCGGAATAGATCGGAATGGATTTCAGCCCGCGAATCGGAACGGCATGCTGATACATCACGCGAAACAACAGCGCACGGGATGGATAGCTGCGCACGTTGGCGACGAGCGTGTAACACGGAAACCCGCGGTCCCTTCCGGCAACGTGACGGGTGAACGAGACGCTCGCGATGCGTGTTCCCGGCACCTTCGAATACGCACTCGCGCTGAAGAACACCGCTTTCGTTTCCGGCACCGTTCCGTTGTTGTCGTTCCAATCCAATGCGTCCCCTGATTTATACGCCGGATGCCGGCCCGCGTAGCGCTTGCATGAATCGTGGAACCCGCACGTCATCGCAACTTGGCGCTGGTGGTTGTTGTAAGGGGGATGCATGAGAATGACCCGCCGGTCGATCGCAGGGATTCTCGGCGCCGCTTTCGGCGGTTCCTGCGCCTGGGGCGTCGGAACGGGAGGCGCGACCGGGGAAGTCGTCGTCGTCACCGGCTCCGGTTCCTGCGGAATGCGTGCACTCGCCGCTGTTGAAGCGGCGCAACCAACACGGCACATTGGTTTGCTTGCCGCGAACACCTGCCGAGAAAGCAACAGAGCCCCAACGAAGGAAGCAACGAGCACGGTGATATAGACGGCGCGGCGCGCGCGTTTCACTTCCGACATTCGCCCATTTCCTTGATCTCTCGCCCCGACGGCCGCAGCCGGCCGCTACAACACAATGCGCGACACCTTAGAAGCTCGGCGTCCCGGCGTCGTGAGTAAAGTGGCCTATCTCACCCGGGTCAAGAGCACTGAAGCCCAAAAGCAAGCAAAATCAAGCGCAAAAAGTGCGGCGGGTGGGATTTGAACCCACAAGCCCTTGCGGGCAATCGGGTTTGAGCCGATCTCGTTTACCGAATTTCGACACCGCCGCGTCGAGTCAATCCTACCAAGTCCACGTGCCTGCTTTGCTCATCGTTTCGCGACTGCATTCCGCAGCTCGCCGACGAGCGCGTGTACGGCGGGTACAGGCTCCTTCGTTTCTTGTATTGCTTTGACGATCGCACTTCCGACAATGACGCCGTCCGCGTACCCGGCCACCTCTTGTGCGTGCGCCGCCGAGGACACCCCTATACCGACGGCGATGGGCTTCTTCGTCACAGCGCGAAGCTCCGCGACGAGGCCTCGCGCCTTTTCCGACAGAATCGTTCGAACCCCGGTGACACCGAGCGTACTCGTCGCGTACACGAAACCTTCCGTGCAATCCGCAATCGCACGCAGCCGCGCGGGCCCGGACGTCGACGCTGCCAGCATGACCGGGGCGATGCCGGCCGCGAGGCAAGCGTCGCGCCACGATCCCGCTTCCTCGACGACAAGATCGGGCACGATGACGCCGCTCCCTCGCAGCGATGCAATCGCGAGGGAAAACTTCTCGAGTCCCCATCGGTAGACAATGTTGTAGTACGTCATGACGACCACGGGAATCCCCGCCGACGCAGCGGCAGCGCCGACAAGCTCGAGCGCCTCGGCGGTCGGCAGGCCGCGATCCAGAACGGCGGTGGTCGCTCGTTGGATGACCGGGCCGTCCATGACGGGATCCGAAAATGGTATGCCGATCTCCAGTACGTCGGCTCCGGCGGAGGCGCACGCCGCAGCCAAAGACACGAACGCTTCCGGCGTTGGATATCCGCACACGAGGTACGGCATGAGCAACGCGCGCCCGTCCGCGCGTCCGCTGCGAAACGCTTCCGCGAGAGCGTTCAGAGTCCCGTCTCCAGCGCGCGCTTCACGGACTCCACATCTTTGTCGCCGCGCCCGGACAAATTGACGATGACCAGATCGCCGACCGACCCGATGTTTTTCGCCACCCAACCCAGTGCGTGAGACGGCTCGAGCGCCGGCAAGATGCCCTCCGTCCGCGCGAGCAACCCGAAGGCGTCGAGCGCTTCGAAATCTGTCGCCCATTCATACGTGGCAAGCCCTGATTCGTGCAGAAATGAGTGCTCCGGTCCGACACCCGGATAATCGAGGCCCGCGCTGATCGAGTGCGTCGGGCGCACCTGACCGTCGGCATCCTGGAGCAACAACGACAGCGCGCCGTGAAGCACGCCCGGCTCGCCGCCTGAAATCGTCGCGGAATGCTCCCCGGTATCGATTCCTCGGCCTGCCGCCTCGACACCGACGAGCCGAACGCCGGGCTCGCCGACAAACGCATGAAAGATGCCAATCGCGTTCGAGCCGCCGCCGACACACGCAACGACGGTGTCCGGCAGGCGTCCTTCCGCTGCAAGAATTTGCTCACGCGCTTCCTCTCCGATGACTTTCTGGTATTCACGGACGAGAAGCGGAAACGGATGCGGACCCACGACCGAGCCGATCACGTAGTGCGTCGTTTCCACGTTTGCCACCCAATCCCGCAACGCTTCGTTGATTGCGTCCTTGAGCGTCTGGGACCCCGAGGTAACCGGCACAACGGTCGCGCCGAGGCGCTCCATGCGAAAAACGTTCAACGCTTGACGCTTCGTATCTTCTTCGCCCATGTACACGACGCACTCTTGGCCGAAAAGAGCGGCCGCGGTCGCCGTCGCGACGCCGTGCTGGCCGGCGCCGGTTTCCGCGATGATTCTCTTCTTGCCCATACGTTGTGCGAGCAAGCACTGCCCCAGCGTGTTATTGATCTTGTGGGCACCGGTGTGCGCAAGATCTTCGCGTTTCAAATAGATGCGAGGACCCCCGAAATGCTCCGAAAGTCGCCGGGCGTGCCATAAAGGCGTCGGTCGCCCCGCATACGTACGGCGCAGGTCATCGAGCTCGCCGAAAAATTCTTGGTCGCGCTGCGATGCCGTAAACGCTTCCTCGAGCTCGGTGAGAGCCGCCATCAGCGCCTCCGGCACGAAGCGCCCACCGAAGCGGCCGAAATGACCGCCGGCGTCGGGATCTGTTGAGATCGTGCTCACGGCGCGCCAAGTCTACCGGCAGCGTGGAGCTATCCGTTTGCTATTAGCCGCCGAGGAAACACGGGCGGTTGCCGGCGGGGCTCGAACGGCCGTCTGCGCGAAGACGATCGAGCATGTCCGTCGTGAATGGGTGATCCTCGTTGTCTCCCAAAACGAACTCCGTTCGCTTGCCGCCGAGTGTTGTTTGAATCACCGTGACGAAAGCGTCTGCAGGGGCGATTCCACACGAGGCCGGATACGACGAGGCAGGAATGAGCCACATCGACACCGTTGCGGGAATCTTGGACGGCCCGGTGAGGGTCGGCGCGAAACCGTTTGCCGCTGCGGCCGCCCATTGCCACAGGTCTCCGTTGTCGCTGCTCGAACGGGAGTCGAGAAGCTCTCCGCGGCTTCCGAGAAACATGACTGCGTAAAGCGACTCGTTCGGTGATCCAGTGCCGGCCGGATCCGAAGCGAGTGCATACAACCCACCGGCGCCCGGCGTTACGTCTCGCCGGTGACCGTTCGCGTCCTGCGCACGCACGATCGTCGTTCCGATCGGCGCGATGCCGATGACGAGTCGTTCGCTACGCAACCTGCACACTCGCGCGATATCGGCGTGCGCGATCATGATCAGATCCGTATTGCCGATTCCGGGCACAACATTTCCGTCGGGACCTTGTATGCGGCCGACGCCGGCAGGCAGCAAGCACTCTTCCGGGATCGGATACGACCACAGCGGACGCCACACGCCGAGAAACCCACGCTCGACTTTCGCGAGCGCGAGCCAGCGATTGACGCCGTCGACCCGCGCCAAGACAAACGCAGACTGCGGCTGTTCGTGCGCCGAGCGATCGGGCGGGACGACGAATGTCGTCGACTCGAGAACGGCTCCTGTGCGACGAACGGCGGCATCAACCGGGCCGGGCCGCAACAACAGAAAGCTGATGACGCCGATGAACATGGCGAGACCGAGCAACAACGTCGCCGCTCCGGGCGGGACCTCCCGGTGCCTTCGGCGCGCCATCCCGGCGTGTGCGCCTCCGATGCCGAAGCCGAGAACAACGAGTGGTCCGAGCAACGTCCCTTCTCGCGCGAGCAAGCTCGCCGCAAAAACCGTTCCCGTCAGAAATCCGATAAGGCCGGGGAGCGCGCGCAGCCGCAGGGCGTACCACGCTGCGATGCCGGCAAAGGCCGAGAAAACAACCAGCGTCGCGATTCCTCCATGCACTTCCCACCGGTGTGTTCCGGTAACGAACGATGCGAGATACACGAACGCAACCGGCGTCACCGCAGCGGCCAGCCCGAAGACGAGAACCTCCCAGTACGGAACCGTCCTCACACCAGGTGCGGTCGCCGGCCGCTCCACGACGTCGATCATGATGCAAGAGTATGGGCGGGTGCCCGAAGCGAAAAGGCGATATGTCCGTTGATTCCGAAACTTTTGGGGGCCGCGCGCCCGGATCAAGTGATTCCGAGCAGCTCGCGAACCTTTTGCCCGGGATCCGGCGCGCGCATAAGTGCTTCGCCGATGAGGACCCCATCGCACTCGAGCGCCTCGAGCGCTTCCACTTCCGATCGCTTCGACACACCGCTTTCGGCCACGACGAGAACATTCGGGGGGATCATCGGACGGATTGCTTTTACGACCGTCGGGTCGACCTTCAGGGTCGAGAGATCGCGTGTGTTGATCCCGACGAGACGCGCGCCGGCACGCAGAGCGCGATCGAGCTCGTCGGCGGTATGGACCTCGACAAGGGCGGCGAGCCCGAGTGTTTCGGCGAGGTCGAGAAGCGCGACGAGCCCAGTTTGCTCGAGCGCGGCGACGATCAGAAGCACGGCGTCGGCCCCGCACGCGCGCGCCTCCCATACGTGAAGCGGATCGCACAGAAAGTCCTTGCGGAGTGCAGGAATCGAGACGGCGTCGCGCGCCGCACGAAGATCTTCGAGTGACCCTTTGAAATGGTCGGGCTCAGTAAGAACGCTGAGCGCCGATGCGCCGGCGGCTTCGTAAATCTGTGCATACCGAGCCGGCCGTGCGTGGGCCACGATGTCACCGGCCGACGGCGATGCGCGTTTGATCTCGCCGATGAGTGACATTCCTGGTTCTTCGATCGCCGCGTAGAAGTCGCGTGGATCTCCCGCCGCCGCCACCGCCTCCCGCGCGAGCGACAACGCTCCCGCCGCCCGTCGGCGCTCGGCATCGGCACGCCGGGCGGCAACGACCCGCTCCAAGAAAGTCATCGACACGGTGCGGCGATTATAGGCTGCCCGTCATCCGGTTAAACCTCTTCTTCCGATTTGTCGCAATTCCCGCTTTTCAAAGACGCTCCGTATAAAGAAAGAGGTATCACCCCGCGAATACGAGCAACGTTTGCCACGCGACTGTGCCGCTTTTGGCAAGGTCGGCGGCGCGGACGATTCCAATGCGATCTCTCGCCGTATGCACCGTTGGATTGTCTCCGGACCACAGCCACGCGACGGGAACGCCGTCGTATTCGAAGAGAAGGCTGTCGCTGAAGAATTTAGTGACGAGGTTCTCGCGCGCCGGGATCTTCAGCCGGTGCGCTTGCCCGAGCGTGACGTCGAGCAAGCGCCGGCTCGCGCCGGCACGGTGGTGACAGACCAGCACGACGGGTCCGTTAGCGACCATGTCGATGTTGAGGACGCCTTTGAGCGACCGCCGTTCCGTGCCGGAAAGGCTCTTCAAATACCTCCGGGAGCCGAACAAGGCGCCGCTCGGCCCTTTGAAGCGCCGTTCTTCTCCCGTGAACTCGACGAAGACGGCCGGCAGCCGCGTCTTTCGAAGCGAGGCGAGGCGCGCAAGCTCGATGATCGTCGCCGCTCCGGATCCGTTGTCGTTCGCGCCCGGGGACGGTACGACCGTATCCAAGTGACCGCCGACCACAACGTGCGGCTGAGCCGGATCGTAGTCCTGCGGATACGCGATCACGTTGACCGAGGTGCCCGCCCCGACGGGAACTTTTTCGCTCGTGCCGGCGGGAATCGCCACGCGCTGCCGCACGACATGGTAGCCGTACGACGTGAGTTGGGCTGCAGCGTATTCGGCGGCGCGGACATACGCGGCCGATGCCGCTTCGCGCGAGCCGATTCGCACGCTGAAAACACGGTCGTGCTCGATCGCGCGCGCTGCTTCGAACCGAACGAGCACCGGCTTAGGCGACGGTGCCGGCGTCGGACCCGGCGACGGTCCAGACGTCGTCGCCACCACACGTGGGACCGTGTTCGTGCACGCGCCGGCGACGAGCATCGCGACAACGCACACCAGCTTACGATTCACGCAGCCTCCCTTCGCGCCGCGCGAGCACGCGCCAAAAGAATCGCCGAAGCGACGGCCACCACACCGCCGCCCGCCACGACTACCCACAAGCCGGGCCCTGGCCGTGCCGCAAACCGCGCGGAGATCGCCGACGGGTCGAGCGTCCCGCGGCCTTCCAGCAACCGCGCGACGACGGAGCCGGACGCCGCTTTCACGTTGCTCCAGTACGCTCCCGCGATGGCGGCCGCGCCGAGCGCCACCGCTCCGCCGAGGACGGGCAAGTCCCGGCCGGGCAGGCGAAGCGAGGCAATGAAAAATGCGAGCGCCAGCACGCCGAGAAGGAGCGTCAGCTTTCCGTTCGCTTCGAGACCGCCCACCGTCACCGTCGTCACGCCGATCGGAACGGTAGCCCACGTCAGCGCGCTGCCGGTCACAATGCCGATGCAACCGAGCACGCCCGCCATTGCAGCGTTGTCCTCGGTGATATCGAGGACGAGCGGTCGCCGGGTCTTAGGCATCGAACGGCTTCGGCTCGAAAGGGCCTTCGCTTTCAGCGCTTTGAGCCGGCGGTCCCTCCGGCAACCGAATCCCGGTGGCGAATCGCGAGGCATTCCATGCGCTCAGTATGCCGCCGAGCATGAGCGCCTCGCCGAAGAAGGCCGGCGCGATCGCACCAAGTTGCCGTTCGGGCCTGGAAAATCCGGCCTCGGCGCGGGCTCGCGCCGGAGCGCCAATCGTCACGACGACCGATGACATGACGGCAACGACGACGAGAGCAAAAGCTGCCGGCAAAAGAATCCTTCGAGCGCGCGTGTGCGCGAGCCACGCGACGGCAAGCAACAGCGTGCCGAAAACGGCGCACGCCACAATCGCACCGCCGCCGAGATCGGTTGCAGAGAGACGTGATGTGCCGGCGGGAATGCGCGTGGGCTGCCCGCCTTCTATAACGGCGAACAATTTCGAGGTTACCCACGAGGCACGTCCCGCAACTATCACGATCACTCCCCCGGCAACGGCGGCGGAGATCCCCCCGTGCAGCCGTGACGAACGTTGCGTCAAAGTTCCTCGGCGGCTTTCACGGCGGCGAGTAACGCCCGCGCTTTGGATCTTGTCTCTTGCTCTTCGGTCTCCGGGACGGAATCGGCGACGATTCCTGCCCCCGCTTGGACATACGCTTTGCCTCCGGCGATGAGCGCGGTACGCAATGTGATGCAGGTATCGATGTTTCCCGAGAAGTCGAAGTAGCCGATCGCGCCGGCGTATGGACCGCGCCGGACGGGCTCGAGCTCCTCAATGATCTGCATCGCGCGAATCTTCGGCGCGCCGGATACGGTTCCCGCCGGAAAGGCGGCCTTGAACGCGTCGAACGCGTTTCGCCCTTCGGCAAGCCGTCCGCGGACCTCCGACACAATGTGCATCACGTGCGAATAGCGTTCGACTTGCATAAGATCTTCGACGCGCACGGTTCCCGGCTCACACACACGGCCTAGGTCGTTGCGCGCCAAATCGACGAGCATGACGTGTTCCGCGCGCTCTTTCTCATCCGCGAGCAGCTCCTCGGCAAGCTTGGCATCCTCGTCGGGGGACGCTCCACGCGGGCGAGTCCCGGCAATCGGACGCGACACCACTTCGTCGCCGACGACTTTCAAGAACGGCTCCGGCGACGAGCACACGAGGGACAGCTCCGGAAAGCGAAGGAATGTCATGTACGGGCTCGGATTGATGAGCCGCAACACGCGGTACACGTCAAAGGGATCCGCACCACACTCGGCTTCGAATCTCTGCGAGGGGACGACTTGAAAGATCTCCCCGTCCCCGATTCGATCCTTCGCACTCTCGACGGCACGTTCGTATTCCTCCGGCGTCATGGTCGAGCGAAGATCGCCGGGCGTGGCGTCGAGCGGCGGAGAGACCGCCCGCGAGTGCGTCGGCGTGGCCGCCAGGCGCCCGACCAGCGCTTCGCCTGCCGCAACCGCCTCGTCGTATTGACGCGCCGGGTCGTCGCCGATGACGACGTTGCTGATCACGGTGAGCCTCTGCCGTAGATGATCGAAGACCAGCAACCGCCCGGTGAACAGCATCCACATCTCCGGGAATCCCAGATCGTCCGGCTTCGTTTTCGTCAACCGCTCCACGTAGTGGACGGCGTCGTACCCGATGTATCCGACGGCGCCGCCGTGCAGCGGCGGCAGGCCGGGAAGCACCGGCGCACGGTACGCCGACACGGCTCGCTCCAAAGCGACGAGCGGATCCGGTGCGTCGGCTGCTCCCGGCGGCGGGTCGCCGCCCCACTCGATCGCCCCGCCTCGACTCGCCATCGAAAGGAACGGATCGACGCCGATGAAGGAATAGCGCCCCCAGCGCTCTCCATGCTCGACCGACTCCAGCAGGAACGAATTCGATTCCGCGCCGAGCTTTCGGTAGGCGCCGACGGGCGTCTCGAGGTCGCCGAGCACCTCCCGCCACACGGGAACGAGCGTGTGCGAGCGCGCCAGCTCCAGGAACTCCTCACGCGTCGGTGAATAGGCGCCGCTCACCGCGTCACCGTCCGGTAGAAGCACGTTCGCTCACCCGTGTGGCACGCGGGCCCGGCGGCATCGACTTTCACCAAGAGCGTGTCGCCGTCGCAGTCGTAACGAACTTCCATCACCCGCTGAGTGTTACCCGACGTCGCCCCCTTATTCCAGAGCTCTTGACGCGACCGGCTCCAAAACCACGTCACGCCCGAATCCAAGGTTCGCTTCAGGGACTCGGCGTTCATCCAGGCGACCATGAGCACCTCGCCGGTGTCGTGCTGCTGCACGACGGCCGGCACCAAGCCTCGCTCGTCGTACTTGATGTCGTCGAGCGCGCTCATAGCGGCGACCTTCTCATACTCGTCGTCATGTGCGTGCTACCCACACCATTTCGCGTGACTCCTGCGTAAACGGACGCTCGTCGAACCAACCATACAACGCCTCGATCTCGAAGCCGGCGCGAATGAGCAAGTGCTCCATCTCGTACCGGTGAATCATTCGAAGCTCGACAAACGCTTCTTGAACATCCACGAGCCGGTCTCCTTCGTACGTGTCGCACATCGCTTTCAAGTGAAGCGCCTGCGTCGCTATCTCGTACCGGGGCTCGTGCCAGAGCTCGTTACGGCGGCCATGCTCGTCCGTAAACTCGTCGATTAGCCGGCGCTTGCCTTCGAACCCGACGATGTATTCCGGGTCCGGCACGAAGACATTCAATGCGAGGCGTCCTCCCGGCCGGAGCGAACGCCTGGCGCTTGCGAGGCAGCCGAGCTGATCGTCGGTCGTCGCCATGTGCAGGAACGAGCGAAACGGGATCGTCACGAGACCGACCGGCGGATCGGCCACGAACGACTTCATGTCCTCGTGCATCCACGTGATTCTGTTCCCGACGCCGGCGTCCTCTGCGCGGCGCTTTCCTTCCGTCAGCATCGCTTCGGAGACGTCCACGCCGATCACGTCGACGCCCGCGAGCGAGATGGGTATCGCAATACGACCCGCCCCAACGCCGAGCTCGACGATCGGCCCGCCGGCATCGAGGGCCAGCTTCGTATAGAACTCGATGTCGCCCTCCATCTGCGGCGACCAGTCGTTGTAGAAGCCGACGAAGGCCAGATACGGGTCGACGCTCACCGGACGGGAACTCCTTGGGCCTCGCAGAAGCGTTTCACGTCGGCGATGCGCATCTCACCGAAATGGAACACGCTCGCCGCGAGTGCCGCATCCGCGTGCCCGCCCGTGAGGGCTTCGACGAAGTGACTCGGCTCGCCGGCGCCGCCGCTCGCGATGACGGGAACGCCCACCGCGTCTGCCACGGCGCGCGTCAGCGCCAGGTCGTAACCATCCTTCGTCCCGTCGCGATCCATGCTCGTGAGAAGAATTTCGCCCGCCCCAAGCTTCGCCGTCGCCCGCTCCGCCCAGGCGACGGCATCGATGCCCGTCGGCGTCCGGCCGCCTTCGATGACGACTTCCCATCCCCCGTCCGAGCGGCGGGCGTCGATGGCGATCACCACGCACTGCGATCCGAAATCGCCGGATGAATGCTCGAGAATTTCGGGGTCTCGCACGGCAGCAGTGTTCAGCGAAACTTTGTCGGCGCCGGCGCGCAGCATCTTGCGCACGTCCCCAGCGCTCCGCACACCGCCGCCCACCGTCAGCGGAATGAAGACTTGCTCCGCCGTACGCGCGACGACGTCGACCATCGTCTCGCGCTTGTCCGACGACGCAGTGATGTCGAGGAACACGAGCTCGTCGGCACCTTCGCGGTCGTATACCGCGGCACAGGGCCTTGCCGATAATGACGCCTTCTGCACCGATCGTCGCCAGCGCCGTCAGATCGCCGAGCGACGACACGCCACCGCTCGCGACGACGGCCGCGTCAGTCTGCTCCGTGACGTCCTGCAACAGCTGCAAGTTGGGGCCGCTCAACATTCCGTCCCGCGAGACATCCGTGACGACGAAACGCCGGACGCCGGCGGCCGTGAGCCGGTCGAGGGTCTCCCAGAGGTTGCCGGCATCTTCGGTCCAGCCGCGCGCTTGCAGCCGGTCGCCGCGCACGTCGAGGCCGACCGCGATCGCGTCGCCGTGTAGCGATGCAGCGCGCTCTGCGAAACCGGGATCGAGCAGCGCCCCGGTTCCCAGCACCACTCGTTTTGCCCCGGCGCCGAGCGCGGCCGTGATTGCTTCCGCGTCGCGAATTCCGCCCGACGCCTGGACGTTCAATCCGACGCTCTGAATGATTTCGGCTACGGTGTCTCGGTTGCGCGGGACTCCTTCGAGCGCAGCATCCAAGTCCACGACGTGAATCCATCCGGCACCGTCGGCCGCGAACTGCTTCGCGACAGAAACCGGATCGTCGTCGTACACCGTCTCGCGCGCGAAATCACCTTGCGCGAGGCGAACACAGCGCCCACCGCGTATGTCGATCGCCGGGAGCACGATCACGCCGACGCGCACTCCTTCACGAAATTCTCGAGCACACCGAGCCCCGCCTCGCCCGACTTCTCGGGGTGAAATTGAACGGCCGTCATCGCCCCGCGGGCAACGCCGCACGCAAACTCGACCCCGTGGTCGGTCCACGCGACGGCGTCCTGGGATTCCGCTTCCGGTGCGTATGAGTGATCGAAATAGAAGTACGTCCCGTCGTCGATGCCGGCAAACGCCGGCACGCCGGCGCGGAATCGAACGCGATTCCAACCGATGTGCGGCACCTTGACCGTGTCGGGAAGCCGCCGAACAATGCCGGGAATCAAGCCGAGACCTTCGGTTGCGGCTGCCTCTTCGCTACCCTCGAACAAGATCTGCAGTCCCAAGCAGATGCCCAGGAACGGCCGGTCGTCGAGAATCCATTCCCGTAACGCGTCGACGGAATCGGCACGCTCGAGTCCGATGCGGCATGCGCCGAACGCCCCTTGGCCGGGGACGACGACACCTTCGGAGTCGATGCCGTCGATCGTGGTGACCAAGTCGACGTCCGCACCGGCGCGTTCGAGCGCCTTCTCGACGCTGCGCAAGTTTCCCATGCCGTAATCCAGGAGAGCGAGACGCGTCACAACGTCCCTTTCGTCGAGGGAACGCCGCGCCCGGGGACTTTCGCGACCGCATCGCCCAGCGCGCGCGCAACGGCCTTGAACTCTGCCTCAACGATGTGGTGCGGGTTCTTTCCGGCGATCAGGCGCACGTGAATCGTCACGCCGGCTGCCTGACAAAACGCGCGCAGGAACTCCTCCGTCAGCCTCGTGTCGTAGTTGGTGCCGATGACTTTTGCCTTCGCATCAACGTCGTGCGCCAAGTAAGGACGAGACGACAAGTCGAGGGCCACCTGCACGAGAGCTTCGTCGAGCGGGATCGTCGCCGCGCCGAAGCGGCGAATATCGCTCTTGTCACCAAGCGCTTTCGCAACGGCTTCCCCGACGGCGATGCCCGTGTCTTCGACCGTGTGGTGCGCGTCGACGTCGAGATCCCCACGCGCCTTCACGCTCAAGTCGAACCCGGCGTGCTTACCGAGCTGCTCGAGCATGTGGTCGAAAAAGGCGATTCCCGTTTTCGCACTCGATTTGCCCGTACCATCGAGGGCGAGCGTGACGGTGACGTCGACCTCTTTCGTCGTGCGCGTGACGGTTGCCGTGCGATCCTTCGCTCGCTGCGCCGGCTTACGTGCGGGCATCGGTCAGAACCCTCCTCAGCGTCTCGACGAACGTCAGATTTTGGTCGGCGGTTCCGACCGTGACGCGCAAGCACCCGGGAATCATCGTCGAAAAGTCGCGCACCAGGACGCCGGCGTCCGCAAGGCTTTTCCAGAGCTTCGTGCCTTCGATGGAGGTGCGGAACAGCAAGAAGTTTGCAGCCGAGGGGAACACCTCAACCCCAGGCACACGCTCCATCTCTTTTGCGAGACGGTCGCGCTCGGCAATGATCTCGTCGATTGCAGCAAGAGATTGCGGCGCATGTTTGATCGCGATCTCGGCGCAGGCTTGCGACAGCGCCGACAGGTGATACGGGAGCCGGGCAACTTGAATGGCTTCGACGAGCCATGGGTGCGCCAGCAGGTATCCGAGCCGTGCGCCGGCGAGACGCCACGACTTCGAAAACGACCGCACGATGCCCAGGCGGTCGTATTTGCCGAGGAACGTCGTCGCACTCTCGCCGCCGAATTCTCCGTACGCCTCATCCGACAGCACGATTCCGGGACCCGATTCGAGAGCCGCCGCGACGGCGGCGAGCGGCTGCGCCGTCCCGGTCGGGTTATTCGGCGAGCAGATAAACGTCACAGCAGGCTCCGATTCGCGAACGGCATCGGCGACCGCATTCGGATCCAACACCCACGGCTCGGGAATAGTCACCGACACGACGTCGGTGCCGGTGACGTGAGCGATGTGCGTGTGCATCCCGTACGTCGGCTCGAAGACCACCGCGCGGCGACCCGGTCCGCCGAAAGCGAGGAGAACGGTTTGGATCACCTCGTTCGATCCGTTCGCCGGCCAAACTCCTGCGGAGGGCCAGGAAAAACGAGCACCGAGCGCTGCACGAAGCGCGGCTGCGTCACGATCGGGATAGCGGTTGAGTCCGGCGTTCACGATCCGCTCACCGAGCTCCTTCAGCACGGCGTCCGGCGGCGCATAAGGCGATTCGTTCGTATTCAGCCGAACCGGTGCGTCGGCCTGCGGCGCGCGGTAGGGAGGAATCGCTCGCAGGTTGTCGCGGATCTCATACGGCCGCTCGGTCACGATAGCCGCACCTCTATCGCGCGAGCGTGTGCTGCGAGACCTTCCTCGGCGGCAATCGCCGTCAAAGCCGGAGCAAGATCTTCGATGCCGCTCTTTCCGAAGTTGATGACCGCCGTGGTCTTCACGAAATCGGAAACCCGCAGAGGGGACGCGAATCGTCCGGTACCGGCAGTCGGCAAAACGTGGTTCGTTCCCGCGACGTAGTCACCGAGTGCCACCGGCGAAAGGCCGCCGCAGAAGACCGCACCGGCGTTGCGCACGCGTGCAAGCGCAGCCTCCGGATCGTCGATGACAAGCTCGAGGTGCTCCGGCGCGAACGCGTCGGCAATCGCAAGCGCGTGGTCGAGATCGTCGGCCAGCAACGCGTAACCTTGCCCGGAAAGTGCCCGGTCGACGGTGTCGCGCCGTAGCGCGCCAGCGGCTTCGCGAACAATTTCCTTCTGGACTGCGTCGATGAGTGATTGCGAGCTCGTGACGAGCACGCACAACGCGAGCGGATCGTGTTCGGCCTGCGCAACGAGATCGGCGGCGACAAACCGCGGATCCGCGCCGTCGTCGGCGACGATCACGATCTCGGTCGGTCCCGCAAAACCGTCGACGCCGACGTCCATAGAAACTTCATGCTTCGCGAGCGTCACCCAGATCGATCCCGGGCCCACGATTTTGTCCACGCGCGAAATCGTTTCCGTTCCATAGGCCAATGCGGCGATCGCTTGCGCTCCGCCGATTCGATACGCCTCCCCAACGCCCGCGATCGAAAGCGCAGTGAGTGTCGCCGGGTGCGGACGTCCGTCGGGACCGGGCGGCACGCAAACGGCGATCTCTTCGACGCCGGCAACCCGGGCCGGAATCGTCGTCATCAGGACCGTCGACGGATAGGCGGCCCGGCCGCCGGGAACGTAGCAACCGACCCGTCGTAGCGCGCGCGTTTCTTCGCCCACCCACGCCCCGTCCTGCCCGAGACGCCACCACGGTGCGCGCTCTTCCGCCAATTGCCGCTCGTGATACGCACGAATGCGCTCGGCAGCCCGCTCGATGCCGGCGCGAAGCTGCAAGTTACAGGCGGCTGCTGCCTCGTCGATCTCGTCTGGCTCGATGCGCAACGAGTCGATGGTCGCCCCATCGAATCGGTGCGTGAGTGCCCGCACCGCCGCGTCCCCGTCCCGACGCACGTCGCCGATAACCTCGCGGACCGAAAGACGGGCTTCGTCGAACGATTGGCGCGCGCGCGGGACGCGCGCCAGGGGGTCGCCCGAATACCCGCGTAGGTCGACAAAGGTGAGCATGCCCGCAGGATTCTAGCCGAGGCGCCAGGCCCCGGTTCCGCCCTTTTCTTGTAATAGCAAAGCAAAAACGGTGCGGCCGGTACCATCAGCACCGATGTGGTTGCCGTTGTTCCCGCTGCATACCGCCCTGTTCCCCGGCGATGCGCTTCCTCTGCGCGTTTTCGAGCCTCGCTACCGCGAGATGATGGGATGGGTGCTCGCGGGGGACCGCCGGTTCGGCGTGGTGGCCATTAGCGCCGGCACCGAGGTCGGCGAGCCCAGTGAGGTCCACTCGATCGGATGCATCGCCCTGATCGAACACATTGCAGAAGCGGCCGACGGAACGTTCGATCTCCTCTGCCGCGGTGAGTCCCGGTTCCAGATCGTCGAACGCCTCGCCGACGATCCGTATCCGCACGCAGAGGTCCGGATGCTTCCCGACGAACCCGGCGAGAACGCGGCGCACGCCGTCGCCGCCGCGCGCGCGGCTCTCGCCAAGTATGCCCGCGCCGTGGAGCGGCTCGGGCTGGTGATCGGACACGACGAGCACGCGAATCCGATCGCCGAGTCCTACCGGATCGCCGGCGCCTTGCTGGTCGACGTCCCGGTTCGACAGCGGCTGCTTGCGTGCGGAACCGCCGCGGAACGATTGCAGCTGGCCGGCGCGGTTGCTCGCCGCGAAGCGAACATCTTGCTAACGATCGGGCCGTCGGCGGGCGTACCGCTCGGTCGCCCCTCGCCCAACTAGTGCTGCGCCAACGAAGTCCTCTGGCGATTTCAGAAGCTTCATGGACCTACCACCAGGTTGCGCCTACGTGATGTCGCGCCGCCGGAAGGTGGCCGTCGACAGCTCAAAGATTCCCAATGCATAGGCGGCGACGAGCAGTCCCGCGCCGAGTGTCGAGCGGTACGGGAACTCGGTCATGTCCTCCGCGATCAGGAACCGGCCGGCGTTGAGCGTCAGCAGCCACCGCTGATAGCCGGGAAGCAGGCCGCGGATGATGTTCTCGATCACGGCGATGTACACGAACGCGATGCCGATGGCCGCTGCCGTGTTGCGAGCGACGTTCGCAATCGAGACCCCGATCATGGACGCTATGACTGCCAGCGTCGCACCACGAAGAACCGTTCCCGCTACGTCGCGATACCACATTCCGTTAAGTCCGGCCGTGTCGCCGCGAAAAATGGCCGCAGGAACGAGAGCGGCCCCAAGGATGATCTCAAAGACCACAGCCCCGGCGAAAACGACGGCAGCGCACCCGATCATCTTCGCGGCGACCACGCGGTACCGCCTCGGTTCCCACGCAAGCAAGGTCACAATCGTCCCGTGGCTCCATTCGGCACCGATAAAGGTTGCGCCGATTGCCAGACCGAGAATGACCATGAAAGTCGCCGTTCCTTTGACGACATCGCGGAACGAGGAGAGGTGGAATTGCTTATCGATTCGAACGTTGTCGGCGTTGAATTGCTCGTCACAGAACTGCTGCGGATCGAGCTCCACACCGGGCGGGGCGTCGAACGGCTTGATTTCCCCGCTCAGGCACCGCGCGTGCTCCGAAGCCACGGCGGCGCGCGCGCGAGCCAAACGTTCCGGCGTCGTGCGGTGCGATTTCAAAAAGACGGTCGTCCCGGCGACGACGGTGATGATCAACAGAGCGAGGACGAGCAACCGAATCCCGCGCCGCGCCGTCAGGCGCGTCATCTCCACGCCGACGAGCCGTCTCAAACGGCCACCTCTTCCACGACGGGATCCTGCGTGAGCTCGAGGAAGACCGTTTCCAAATCGGCTTCGTCGGGACGGAGCTCGGTGAGATACAGCCCTTGATCGGCCAGCACTTTCGTGATGAACGCAGCATCGGAAGGCGGGCTCGCAACACGCAACGCATCTCCGTCGCGTGTTGCATCGAGCCCGGCCGTCTGCAATGCGGAGAGCGCGAGGTCGGGACGCTCCACGCGGAGAAACAAACCCGTTGCGCGGCCTTGCGACAGAACCTCGTGGACCGAACCGGCTGCGACGCACCGCCCTCGAGTGAGGATGGCGACGCGGTCGCACACCTGTTGAACTTCGGACAGGATGTGGCTGGAAACGAAAACCGTCCGGCCCTCGTTCGCAAGCCGTTTGATCAAGTCCCGAATTTCTTTGATGCCGGCGGGGTCGAGCCCGTTCGCCGGCTCATCGAGAATCAACAGCTCGGGGTCTTTGAGTAAAGCCGCCGCGATTCCGAGGCGCTGCCGCATACCGAGCGAATACGTTTTGACAACGTCATCGGCGCGATCGGCGAGACCGACGCGCTCGAGAATGTCATCCACCGAAGTGGCACCGATGCCGTTAATGCGTCCGAGCAGCTGAAGATTGAGCTTGCCGCTGAATGTCGGGAAGAGCGCCGGAGTCTCGACGATAGATCCGATGCGCCGAATGACCGACGGCAGATCGCAGCGTGCTTCGGCGCCGAGGATCCTGCACCGGCCGGCCGTCGGCCGGACGAGGTCGAGTAAGCAGCGAATCGTCGTGGTCTTCCCGGAGCCGTTCGGTCCGAGGAAGCCGAAAACTCCTCCCTCCGGCACGACGAGGTCCAAACCGGCGACGGCGACCGTGACCCCGCCGCGAAGACGGCGATACTCCTTCTTCAACCCTTCGATCTCAATGATGGCCATGGGGCTCCGATCGGGCGGGGGCGGGCACATGCCCGCCCCCAGGGATCGATCTAGCTCAAGTCCGCGCAGCCAATCTTTGCACCGGTGACCGGCGCGTGCACCACCACCGAAACCGCCTCGCTGCGTGCGAGATGATCGACTTTGGTCCAGCCGTTTCCGATGCCTTCGTCGTCCGTCGTAAAAGGACCCGGCCAGATTTCGTTCGATGCCAGGGTCGCTGAGATCGAGGTATCGAGCTTGTAGTGCCCGTCCGCGTCGCCGTTTCCGCACGCCTGCTTGTGAACGTGCGATGCGTACGTCGTGTTCGGCGCGAGTCCTTCGACGTGAATTGCGACGATCGTTTTGCCGTCGGCCGTCCGCACCATCTGTGCGTGGCCGGATATGTCTTGGTACTGCGCGTACGCGGCGTCGTTCAGGGCGGCAGCAAATGCTCCGACCTCGCCACGCGTCACTTGAGCTCCCGCCGCGTTTGCCGGAGCGGATGCGACGATGAAGAGCGCCGACGTCAGCGACAGGACCGCTGTCACACGACCAAGTTTCTTAACCATGTCTCCCCCTTTCGTTCGAGCCGGGCGGCTCGCTCGTGACCCCATGGGCAACGAGACGAAGCAGACGGTAACCGGTCGGGGAACGAAGGCCTACCCGGCCTTCACCACAGCTTGTGTTGCAGATTCACCGGAATCGAGGGGTGCCAGTACCCCAGGAAACTCCCCTTCTTTTAGGGGAAGACACCCTATCGGCGGGTCCCGCGCGAGGTTGATAATCAATCGCGGGTGAACGTGAGAGGCGATGTTTCGGTATCGGGGCGCGGCGACCTTTGGCCGAGCGCTCTTCTTGCGATCGGGCTGGCCGCCTACATTGCCGTCGTCTATGCAATCATCGTCGTCGCGGCAGGGACGGCAGCCGGTCCCGGATCGGCGAACGGCTTGTTGACGATCGTGGCCACTGCGATCGTGGCGGTCACATTCGCACCCGTGCGCGTACGGCTAACGGGAGCCATCAACCGGCTGGTCTACGGCAAGCGTGCGACGCCGTACGAAATTCTTTCGCAATTCGCCGACCGAGTTGCACAGACGTATGCAAGCGAGGAGGTGCTTTCGAACCTCGCCCGCACGATCACGGATGGGATCGGCGGAGCACACACGCAAATATGGCTTCGCGTCGAGGATGACCTCAGGCTCGCTGCCGAATTTCCCGGCGCCAGAACCCCGGACACACCGCTTCCGTTACGCGGCAACGACTTGCCAAAGATGCCCGGCGGTGGCTTCGTCGGCGCGGTGCGTCACATGGGTGATCTGCTCGGAGCGATAACCGCCACGAAGCGCGGCGGCGAGCCACTCAATCCGGTCGAGTCACGCCTGCTGTCGGACATCGCTTCCCAAGCAGGCCCGGTCTTGCGAAATGTGCGCCTGACGGCAGAGCTCGAGGCGCATCTTCTAAAGATCACTACGCAAGCCGAGGAGCTGCGGGTATCGCGCCGGCGTATCGTTGCGGCGCACGACGCGGAACGGCGGCGCCTCGAGCGGGACATCCACGACGGCGCGCAGCAACATCTGGTCGCACTTGCCGTGAAGGCCCGTCTCGCTTCGACGGTTGTGGGGAAGCGCCCGGACAAGCTGGACGAGATGCTTGCGGAGCTTCGATCGGTAACCGACGGTGCTTTGGACACGTTGCGCAATCTCAGCAGAGGAATCTATCCGGCGGGATTGCAAGAGCTCGGTGTCGCGCAGGCGCTCGCCGCACACGCGCACATCGCAGGCCTCGATGTCGAGGTCAAGGCGAAGGACTTTCCACGGTACGAACCCGACGTCGAGGCCACGCTGTACTTCGTCTGTCTGGAAGCGCTGCAGAACACGTCGAAATATTCCGGCGCGGCCGGTGCCATCGTGCTGCTGGATCGTACGCCGTCCTCGATCCGGTTCTCGGTGCGCGACGACGGTCACGGATTCGATCCCGCGACCGTGAAACGCGGCGCGGGACTCGAAAACATGGGCGACCGTCTGGCCGCCGCCGGCGGATCACTTCTGATTCAATCGTCGCCCGGAAAAGGCACGTTGCTCTCCGGGGAGATCCAGGCAGTCCCGGTAGGTGACTGATGCGATTTCTTATGCCGATTATTCCCGTCTCGCTTATCGCAATCATTTTCATCGCAGCAGACCGTCTTCTGCCCGTCCTTCGTGCGCGTATCGATGCGCATCGAAAACATCCGCGGGACGGCGTTGTGTTCAAGACGTTCTTCGTCCTGTTCGCTGCGGCGATCATCGTCTGGCTCACGGCGGGTTTCGTTCCTGCCGTCGTCCGCGCTGCCCCATCGCTTCATGCGCGACTGCACAGCGGTGCGGGAAATAGCGCACCCGTCAAGCTGTCGGCCCGCAATTTTCAATTCAGCGAGACATACCTCACGATTCCGGCACATCGCAGCGCGACGATCCTGTTCAGGAACTACGATGTGTCCATTCAGCACAACTTCGCCCTGTACGACGTCGATGGTATGGCCGACCAAGAGTACGAGGGCCTTTCCGAAGACGCCGGTCCGGTGTTCTCGAGTAGCGCGTTCGCCGGGAGCGGAACGAGAGAGTTCTCTTTTGTCGCCCCCTCCCCCGGGTTCTATCTCTTCCAGTGTGACGTGACCGATGAAGAGTTCGGCGACCACAACACGGCGATGACTGGATGGATCAACATCGTTCCGAGCGGGCTTGCGCCGGAAACGCTCAAAGGAGGTGTCGTTCGGGATCTCGAGCGCGGTGCAGCGAGCGCGTATCACTACGCAGAACGACCGGGTCAAGTCGCGCTCGATTATCTGTTCAGCATCTCCACCCTCGCCCTAGGCATCTTCCTCGTTCGCAAGCGGCCGCTCGACCGCGTGGCCCGGTTGCTGGGCGTCGCAATGATCGGAACGGCGGCGGCATACAACATTCAAAGCCACGCAGCGCTCGACGTCCTCCCCAGCCTCGCCGGCTTCATCCATCCCTTGTTCGTGCACCCGGTGTCCGGGATTCTGTATTTGTACGCGCTCGTTCTCTTCCCCGACGGCAAGCTTGTTCCGCATTTCTCCAACCGCACGGTCCACGCGCTGTATCGGCCCGCCGTCTTCGGGGCGTTCATCATCGCGCTCGGCGTCGGCGGCTTGAGCGAGCCGTCACCGGGACCCGGGCACGCCGCCGCGTTCGTCGCGCTGTTTGGTCTTTTGGTGCCCCTCGTCGGCTTCGCAGCGCAGCTCTACCGGTATCGCTACGCCCACAGCCCCGAGCTGAAGCAACAATCGAAGGTACTTCTGTGGGCCCTTGGTCCCGCGCTTGTCTTCGGAGCCGCCGTGGTGCTCATTCGCCAGCTGGGCGGGCCGAGCGGAACGTTCCAAGGCGCGCGTCTGCATGATCTCCAGGCATTCACGTTCCGGCTGTACCAACCAGTTTTTATCGTGATCCCCGCCGCGGTCGTTGTCGGGATCCTGCGGTTCCGGCTGTGGGATCTGGACGTCGTCATCAACAAGGCCATTCTGTACGGCTCTCTAGCGGGATTCATCGCTGCAGCCTATGTCGCCGTCGTCGTCGGGATTGGGCTTCTCTTGGGCGATACCGGCAACCCATTCCTGTCGGTGGCGACCCTCGTCGCCGTCGCCGTTGCTTTCGAGCCGGTCCGCGAGCGATTGCGCGGCTTCGCAAACAAGCTCGTGTACGGCACGCGTGCCACTCCGTACCAAATGATGGCGGAGTTCTCCCAGAGCCTCACCCAATCGCCGTCGACCGAGGACGTCCTGCCGCTCATCGCGGAATACGGTGCGCGCTGCGTGGGAGGTGCGCGAAGCGACGTTGCGCTGTTTCTTCCGGACGGAACCACGCGGACGACCTCATGGCCGGCCCGCGACGCGAGCGGACAGTTCGAACGCACGTTCCCGGTCCTGCACCAGGGAGAGATAATCGGTGAGGTTGCGGTCGCGAAAGCGGCGGGAGATCCATGGACGTCCGCCGACGAAAGAGTGCTCTCCGCGTTGACCTCTCAAGCAGCGGTCGCGCTGCACGGCGCCCGCCTGACGGCGCAGCTCGAAGAGCGCTTGAAGACGATCTCTTCGCAAGCCGCCGATCTTGCCGAGTCCCGAAAGCGCATCCTCTCGGCGAGAGACGCAGAGCGGAATCGCTTGGAGCGAGAGATCCGAAGCTCGGTTGAGCAGCGGCTCCTTGTGATGCAAGAGACGCTTTCGGATCCGGCCGCGTCCGAGTCGATATTTCTCCCGCTGCTCGACGAGGCGACGGACATTCTCGAGAGATTGCGCACGATTTCGCACGGCGTCTTCCCCTCTCTCCTTGCCGACCGCGGTCTCGTCGCCGCTCTCGAAGCGCAACTACGAAAAATCGAATCTGGGTCCGACGTCCGGTTGGAAAGCGACCTGCCCGACGAACGTTTCGACCGAGGCGTGGAGGCATCGCTGTACTTCTGTTGCGTCGAGGCGGTGAAAGACACGATACGACGCGCGGGCCGCACTCCCATCACGTTGCGGCTTGCTCAAAACGGGGATCGCGTCGAATTCTCCATCTCCGGAGCCGCCGTGGATCCGGCGCTGGTGCAAGAGATTCGGGATCGCGTCGAGGCGCTCGGCGGAAGCCTCACCGCCGAAAAAAGGACGCTGTTTGGTTCCGTTTTCGCTTACGAGCCGGATACTTTCGCCCACGCCGCCGTCAGCACATCGGGGTCCAGCATCGCCTTGGAGATGTAAGTCACGGCACCTGCTTCGAGCGCGCGCTGCTCGTATTCGGCCGCGGAGTACGTCGAACACACGATTACCTGCACTCCATGGTGCTGGTCGCGGATTTTGCGCGTCGCTTCTATCCCGTCGAGCCCCGGCAAGTTGACGTCCATGAGGACAAGATCCGGCCGCATCTCACGAACCGCTTCGATTGAATCCTCGGCGCTTTCAACCGCACCGATGAACTCAAAGCCGGGTGTCAGCATGACCACCATTTTGGCGGCATCGCGAAACGGGGCTTGATCGTCGACAACAAGTACGCGGACGGCCAACGGCGCTCCCGGTTGCACTCCTTACGGGAAGCCTACTCCGCGCACCGGCCGGACGTGATGAATCAGGTTCGCTGCGCGCTGCGCTCACGGATGGCCGCGAGAAGACGCTCCGCCGTCGTGCGCAGCTCATCGGCAACGAACCGAAGATCCTCGATTTCACCCTTGGCTTCGCCCGAATCGTCGGACTGAATTCGCTCGACGGTTTGGCCGAGTAGTTGGGCGCGCATCCGCGCGTTGTTCGAAATCTCGTCGATCTCGTTGATCGTGAGTCGCAACAGCCACCGGATACGCCGCTCGCTGTATTGCAACTGTTCACGATCGTCGCTCAAGCTTCCCTCCGCCGCCGGGCGCGCCCTTTAGCGCTCGATCGTCGCCCCCGAGCCGAGGAGCGACTTGATCTCAGCATAAAGCCCATTTCGCCTTTCGACACGGAACTGGTCTGATAGCCGCAAGACCTTCGGTTTCCCGCCGCCTTCCAAGTGCACATGCACCGGCGTCAGGCCGGGGTGGGCGTGAAGCGTTTCCTTGAGCTTGTCGATCAGGACGGGCGTGCACGACGTAGCCGGTATGCGCAACACGAGCGGATCTCCGCCGGCCTCCAAGTTCGGACGCCAGATGTCGATCGCCACGAGCTTCGGCGGCTCACTTTCGTCACGAACCTCGATCTTTCCTTTGACGCACACGATGACGTCGTTCGCCAGGAGGGCCTCGGCCTTTTGGTACACGGATGGGAAAACCACCACTTCGATGGCGCCGTCGAGGTCCTCGAGCGTGAAGATGGCCATCGCCTCACCCTTCTTGGTGAAGCGACGGGTCAGGCGAGTGACGATGCCTCCCGCGGTTCGCGCGAAGCCTTGCGGCGCTGCGGCGGCGTCTGCGACGCGAAGGTCTGTCGACGCACGCAAGGCGCCTTCCACCGACAGCAGCGGGTGGTGGGAGACGTAGACGCCGAGCATCTCCTTCTCCGCGGCGAGCAAGATCGTCTGTGGTAGCTCTTCTCCGTTCGATCGCAACTCTGCCATCGGTTGCCCATGCGCTTCCTCGGAGCCGCCGAATAGCGAAAACTGACCGATCTGCTCGTTCCGCCGTTGCTCGGCTGCGGCGTCCATCATCTGCGCGGCACGGTCCGCAAGCACGAGCCCCTTGTCCACGCTGATCGTCAGCAACGTGCTGCGATCCAGACCGAGCGAGTCGAAAGCCCCGGCCTTCGTCAACGCCTCGACTACTCGTTTGTTGAGCGCGATGGGATCCACGCGATGCACGAAATCGGCAAACGATGCGAAAGGACGGTCGGCGCGCGCGCGTACGATGGCCGCGACCACGTTTGCGCCGACGTTCCGCACGGCGGCGAGACCGAAGCGAATGCCGCCTTCCACGGTCGGAGTGAAATCAGCTTCGGATTCGTTGACGTCCGGTGGAAACACCTTGATGCCGAGTGAACGACACTCAGCCAAGTAGAGGGCCGACCGGTCTTGGTTCGCGCGCACGCTTGTCAGCAGCGCCGCCATGTACTCGACGGGGTAATGGGCCTTCAGATAGGCAGTCTGGAACGCGATGAATGCATAGCCGCAGGCGTGCGAAGCGTTGAAGCCGTATCCGGAAAAGTGGTCGATCATCTCCCAGAGCTTTTCGGCGAGCTCCTTCGAGTAATCCTTGCCGACGCAGCCGTTTACGAACTTCTCGCGCTGCGCGCGCATGATGTCGCCGACCTTCTTGCCGATCGCCTTTCGCAGAGTGTCGGCTTCGGCCATCGTGAAGCCGGCCATATTCACCGCGATCTCGAGACACTGCTCTTGGTAGCAAATGATCCCGTACGTCTTTTCGAGCACCGGAGCGAGGTCGGCGTGCAGATACTCGACTTTCTTCACTCCGTGCTTGCGGTTGGCGTACTCGATGTGCATTTTTTCGCCGAGCGGGCCCGGCCGGTACAGCGCAACGAGCGCCATCACGTCTTCGAATCGGTCGGGACGCAGGCGCTTGCACAGCTCGCGCATGCCCGGCGACTCCAGTTGGAAGACCGCGATGGTGTCGCCGGCGGAAAGCATCTCGTACGTCTTGCGATCGTCGAGCGGCGGGTTGTCGATGTCGAGCTCAATCCCGCGCGTCTTTCGCAGGTTTGCGAGTGTGTCCTCGATCACGGTTAGGTTCCGCAAGCCGAGGAAGTCCATCTTCAGGAGCCCGAGCTCCTCGACGGCCTTCATCTCGTACTGCGTGACGATGCCGCCGTGGTCGTCGTCGGTTCGTTGCAACGGCATGAAGTTGGCGAGCGGCTCGGCGCCGATGACGACACCGGCGGCGTGCACCGAATATTGCCGGCGCAGGCCTTCGAGCGACCGCGCAATGTCGATGACGTTGCGGGAGATCTCGTCCTCTTCGTACGTCTTCCGCAGATCCGATGCGTTCGGATAAGCGTCGTTGTGGCCCGGCTCCGGCCACGCGACCGACTTGTCGAAGCAAGCCGCGAGCGGCGCATCCTTGCCGAGGATCGACGGCGGATACATCTTCGCGAGCCGGTCGCCGACCGCGTATGGATAATCGAGTACGCGCGCCGCGTCGCGGATCGCTTGCTTGCCTTTGATCGTGGCGAACGTGACGATCTGCGCCACGTGATCTTCGCCGTACTTTTCGCTGACGTAGCGGATCATCTCGCCGCGCCTGCGGTCGTCGAAATCCATGTCGATGTCGGGCATCTGCCGCCGTTCGGGGTTGAGGAAACGCTCGAAAATGAGTCCCCATCGCAACGGGTCGAGATCGGTGATCTCCAAGCAGTAGCTGACGACCGATCCGGCGGCGCTGCCACGCCCGGGACCCACCCGAATACCGCTGCGCTTCGCGAATGCGATCAGGTCGGCAACGATCAAGAAGTAGCCGGCAAAGCCCATCGAAATGATGATCTCGAGCTCATGGGAAACGCGGTCTCGCACCTCCGCCGAAAGCGGCGATCCGTACCGCTTCGCGGCGCCTTCGTCGACAAGACGGCGCAAGTACGCTTCCTGTGGTTCACCGGTCGGTGGCGTGTACGGCGGCAAGTGGAGCTTCCCGAACGTCAGCTCGACGTTGCATCGCTCGCCGATCTCGAGAGTCACGTCGCACGCTTCCGGCACGTGGGCGAACAGCGCGCGCATCTCTTCCGCCGACTTCAAGTAGAACTCTTCCGCATCGAACTTGAACCGGCCGGGATCGTTCATCGTCTTCCCGGTCTGGATACACAGCAAAACGTCATGCGCTTTGGAGTCTTCGCGCTTCGTGTAATGCAGATCGTTCGTCGCAACGACGCGCAGTCCCGCGTGCTTCGCAAGATCGAGCAGCAAGGGATTGACCTTCTTCTGCTCGGGCAGACCGTGATCTTGCAGCTCGATGAAGTAGTTGTCCGGGCCGAAGATCTCCTTGTACCGACCGGCCGTTTGTACGGCGTGGTCCCACCGGTCTTGGTTCAGCGCCGTACACACTTCACCGCCGAGACAGCCGCTGGTCGCAATGAGGCCTTCGGACAATTGCGCGAGCAGCTCGGTATCGACGCGCGGCCGGTAGTAATAGCCCTCGAGCCAGCCGGCCGTCACCAGCTTTAGCAAGTTCTGATAGCCGGTCTGCGTCTCCGCGACGACCGTCAGGTGGTGATTGAAATCGTGGTCGCGCGAATCTTTTTGAAAGCGCGTGCGCGTCGCCACGTACAGCTCGGCGCCGAGGATCGGCTTCACACCGTGCTTCTTGCAGGCCTTGTAAAAGTCGACGGCGCCGTACATCACGCCGTGGTCGGTGACGGCGATCGCCGGCATGCCCATCGCAGCCGCTTGGCCGACCAGCTCGTCTATCCGCGCCGCCCCGTCGAGGAGCGAGAATTCGGTGTGGTTATGGAGATGGACGAAGCTGGACGTCACGAACGGGCCTCCCCACGGGGCGCCCGGGGAAAGGTTGAGCGCCTCGAATCACACGGCTGTGATTCTTATACCGTCCCCCGGTCACCCGGGCAAGAGCGGGAATCTTCCGGCATCCAAAACTGCTGCTCGGCGCCCGTCTCACCTCAGAAAATCACACCCTTGTAACTTGTCACAGGCGCCACCTATACTCGCCCTGATGGAAGAGCTGACGCTGGATTTCACCGGACCAAGCGATATTGCGCTCGCCGAACCCGTCGAAGAGAACCCGATCCGGCTCTCTTATTCGTCGATTTCCACGTACGAACTGTGCCCCTTGCAATACAAGTTCAAGTACGTCGAGCGGGAACCCGGTATCCGCACGCCGGCGCTCGCCTTTGGCGAAAGCCTTCACGAGGCGCTTCGGCTGTTTCACCACCAGCCGGTGCCGGTCGCCCCGTCTCTGGGGCAGCTGCTCGGGTATCTCGACCAGGCATGGGACGCGACACCGTACTCCGACGAGCGCGAGGAGCGGACGTACAAAGACCACGCGCGGCAGGTCATGTCGGCCTACCATCGTGCGAACGCCCCGAGATTCGTCATGCCGGTCACCGTCGAGCAGCGCTTCGAGATCCCAATCGGCGACGTGACCGTGACGGGAATCATCGACCGGATGGACCGTCATCCCGACGGTTCGTACGAGATCATCGACTACAAGACGAATCGCCGCCTCCCGCCGAAAAAGATCGTGGAGCGGGATCTGCAGCTATCCATTTACTACCTCGCGGCGCAAGAGGTCTGGGGAATCACGCCGCGCTGGGTGACCATGTATTACTTGCTCCCCGGGCAACGGATCACCGTGACGCGGACCGAAGCCGACGGTATCGCGACTCGAGAACGGATCGCCGACGTCGCCGCTCGCATCGCGGCGGGAGAATTCCGCCCGACGGAAAACCGACTGTGCAACTGGTGTGACTACAAAGCCAAGTGTCCACTGTTCGCACACGAGTCGCGACGCGTTCAACAACCGGATCCCGTCGATATCTCGGGAGCGGTTGAGGAATGGATCAAGCTCCAACGAAAGGCCAAGAGCGACGCGGTCCGCCTGGCGCAACTTTCAACCGTGATCCACGACTACTGCGCAGCAGAGGGCCTCGACCGGCTCTTCGGCGAAGACGCGGCAGTGACTCGCACGGCGAGCGGCGACGGCCTCTGGTCCCTTTCACTCAAAGAAAACCGCAGATAACATCGCTTTTATTGTGCGCGCAGCATCGCCAGTGCGGCCGTCAAATCCTCCGGCATTGGATCGTCGATTTCCACGGGTGCGCCGGTGAGCGGGTGGGCGAATCGCAATGCCGCCGCGTGCAGAAACGGCCGCTCCAATTCCAGTCGGCGCGCGAGCTTCCGGTCTTTGCCGTAGACCGCGTCGCCGACCACCGCGTGACCCGCGGCGGCGAGATGCACGCGTATCTGATGCGTGCGTCCGGTCCGCGGCTTCACTTCCAGCAGGGCCGCATCGGCGAACGATTCCTTGACGCGAAAGTCGGTGACCGCATCGCGGCCGCCGGCAACCACGGCCATTTTCTTCCGGTGCTTGGGCGAGCGTCCGATCGGGGCGTCGATCGTTCCCGTCGTGGTTGAGGGAATCCCTTCGACGAGCGCGATGTACGTCCGCGATACCTCGCGATTCGCCATCATCTCCGACAAGCGATCGAACGCCATCTCGTCCTTCGCGACGATCATCAACCCGCTCGTGCCCGCATCGAGACGGTGCACGATGCCCGGCCGCATCGCCTCTCCCCCGGACGGGCGCCCCGCACGTGCGAGCAACGCGTTCACAAGCGTCCCGCTCTCGTGCCCCGGCCCGGGATGTACAACGAGACCGGCCGGCTTCGACACGACCAGCAGCGATTCGTCTTCGTAGCGGACGACGACGTCGATGTCCTCAGCCGCCGGCGGGCGCTTGGCGACGGCATCCGGCACGTCGGCAGACACGACTTGGCCCGAGGAGACTTTGTACGACCGCGACCGTGGAACGCCGTCCACCAAAACTTTGCCGCCTTCGATCAAGCGTGCGACAAGTGTGCGCGAGATGCCGGCGGCCTCGGCGACGGCGGCGTCCAAACGCACACCACCGGCTCTCGTCAGGAATTCGATCCTGCTCACGGGGACTTCGTTCGAAGGCTTTGAAGCGCGAGCAGCAAAGCACCGGCAACCACCGCGGCGTCGGCAATATTGAACGTCGGCCAAACGCGAAAGTCGATGAAGTCGATCACGCGTCCACGAAAGGGGCCCGGCGGCCGGAAGAGCCTGTCGGCGAGGTTGCCGAGCGCGCCACCGAGCACGAGCCCGAGCGCTACAGCAGTGACCCGGTCGTGCGGACGGCGCGAGAGAAAAAGTATTCCTGCGGCAATCGAGATAGCAAGAACCGTGAACAAAACCGGCGCTCGCTGAAAGATGCCGAAGGCGGCACCGGGATTTCGTTGGAGCGTCCAGTACAGAATGCCCTTGATGACGCGTACCGGCCGATCGGGATCGAGCGTCTGAACAACGACGGCCTTCGTCGCTTGATCGAGAGCGAGGGCGATCGCCCCGGTGCCGATGAGGATTTCGAAGCTCGAGACGGCCTCTCGCTTTCGCAGCAGATTCATCACGCCGCGCAGGTTACCGCGCCGGCTTCTAGCGCTGACGTTCTTCGATCTGCTTGCAGCGGATGCAGAGGACCGAATACGGCAGGGCCTTCATTCGGTCGCGGTTGATCTGCTCGCCGCAGCGCTCACAGATCCCGTATGTACCCCGGTCGATCTTTCGAATTGCGCTGGCGATCTTGTCCATCAAGTCGCGGATGTTGTTGCCGAGCGACAAATCGCGCTCGCGCTCGAACGTGAACGTTCCCGCATCGGCGTACTCTTCGTCGAACGCGACCTCCCCGGATAGCTCAGACTGGGATGTGTCGAACGTACCTGCGTTGAGATCGGCCGCCTCGTTTTCGAGCATCGCGCTTTGCGTGACGAGCTGCTCTCGAATCGTCTCGAGCTCCTTCGGGCTGAAAGGGCTTTTCTTCGGCTTGGGCGGCGCGGCCGGCTTGACGGGGGCGGCCGGCTTGACGGGGGCGGCCGGCTTGGCGGGGGCGGCCGCCTTTGGTGCGGGCGCAACCTTTGCCGGGACCGGGGCGGCCTTTGCGGGCGCAACCTTTGCCGGGGCGGCCTTCGCTGCCGGCGCAACCTTTGCCGGGGCGGCCTTCGCTGCCGGCGCAACCTTTGCCGGGGCGGCCTTCGCTGCCGGCGCCTTGGGGGCCGCCTTCGCGGGAAGTTTCGCCGAAGCCAGAGCCTTGGCCTTCACTGCGGGCGCGGCCGCCTTCTTCACGGGTGCCTTCTTCGCCGCGGGCTTTGCTGCAGACGCTGTCGCCTTCTTTGGCGCACCAGTCTTACCGGCGGCCGGCTTCTTTGGCGCAGGCTTCGCGGCGGCCTTCGCAGCCTTCTTCGCGGGCTTTTTCGCGGGGCTCGCCACGGTTCTCCTCTGCAC
>JAIVGO010000139.1 GCA_020201525.1 Actinomycetota bacterium
GTTTGTACGAGGACATCTCCACACCCCGACACAGTGCAGTGCATACGCGCACCGCCCATTTCCTCGAGCGTCGTGATCTCACCGATGACCTCTTTCACCATACGGTCCGACCCGAGATACATCGACGCGTTGCCTTCGACCATCACCACGATGTCGCTGAAGGCAGGAATGTACGCGCCGCCTGCGGCGGACGGTCCGAAAAGGAGGCACACTTGCGGCACGACACCGGACAATTGGACTTGGTTGAAGAAAATTCGCCCTGCCCCCCGCCGCCCGGGGAACATCTGAATCTGGTCGGTGATGCGCGCGCCCGCAGAGTCGACGAGGTAAAGCATCGGCGCTTTGAGATGCATTGCGTGCTCTTGAATTCTGAGGATCTTTTCGACCGTCCGCGCTCCCCACGACCCTGCCTTCACGGTCGAGTCGTTCGCCATCACGCACACCGTCCGCCCGTCGATCCTTCCGACGCCCGTCACGACCCCGTCGGCGGGGAGATCTTTCGCGATCACGTTCGCAAGCAGCGCCTCCTCGACAAATGATGGGGCGTCGAGCAGCAGATCGAGACGTTCGCGGCAGAAGAGCTTTCCTTTGCCTTTCGCGGCTTCGTGATATTTCTCGGCGCCGCCGCGACGAACGTCATCGACGACTTTGGCGAGATGCTCGGGCGTCGGCTCCCTCTCTGTGCCTTCCATTCACTCTCCTCGGTACATCGGGCGGCACTTTTCGCGAAATGCCGCGAGCCGCTCCCGGCGGTCTTTCGTCCCCAGCGTACGCTCGTAGAGCTCGGTTTCGAGCTTCAGTCCGTTATCAAGCGGCATCTCAAGCCCGCGCCGCACGGCTTCTTTGGCGGCCTTCACGGCAATGGGAGCGTTGGCAGCGATCCGTTGTGCGATCTCGTCGGCGCGCTTCAGGGTTTCACCGGAGCCGGCGATCTCTTCGACCAAGCCGATTTGCAGAGCCGTAAGGATCATCTCCAATGCGCGGCCGCGGCCGACGAGGCGTGGAAGGCGTTGCGTTCCACCTCCGCCCGGAATGATCCCTAGTCCCGTTTCGGTGAGCCCGATCGTCGCCGTGTCGGCCATAACCCGAATGTCACACGCCAGCGCCAACTCGCATCCGCCGCCGAACGCAACACCGTTGATCGCGGCGATGACCGGCTGCGGAAGATTCGCGATCGCCGTCGCCGTATCCCGAATGGTTCGGATGAAGTCGCGCACCTCGTCGTCGCTCATGCCGGCGCGTTCTTTCAAGTCGGCGCCGGCGCAGAAGGCTTTTTCTCCGGCGCCGGTCAGTACGACGGCGCGCGCACTGCCTTCTCTCACGGTCATGATCGCAGCGGCGAGCGCGTCGAGACTCGCTCGGTTCAGCGAGTTCGAGGCCGCCGGACGGTCGATGGTGATGACCGAGACCTCGCCGGGCTCCAACCGAATCCCGTCAGCCATGTTCTCTTGCCACTCGTTCGGCGGTGGCTCGCTCGGCTTTCAGAAATCGACTCGCCGCTTCATGCCCGACGGCGCTCGCGAGGGACTCGGCGGCTTTCATGAGCTTCTCGATGTCGATCCCGGTGGCGATTCCCATCGAGTGAAACATGTAGACCAGCTCGTCGGTCGCGACGTTGCCGGTCGCGCCGGGCGCGTATGGACACCCCCCGAAGCCGCCGACGGCGGCGTCGAACGTGGTCACCCCGGCTTGCAAGCCGGCAAGCGCATTCGCGAGAGCGGTGCCACGCGTGTCGTGCAAGTGCAGCGCAATCGTTTCGATCGGTGTGTACGCATTCAATGCGGAGACCGTCTCACCGACTTGCCGCGGGTTGCCCATGCCGGTGGTGTCGCCGAGCGATACTTGTCGCACGCCGAGGTCGAGCAAACGCCTCGACACTTCGACAACGCGCTCCATCGGAACATGTCCTTCGTACGGGCAGCCGAAAGCCGTTGAGACGTAACCGCGCACGTCGACGCCGTCGGAGTCGGCCCGCGCGCACACCTCCTTGTACCGCGCGAGCGATTCTTCGACGGACGCGCCGATGTTCTTTTGGTTGTGCGTCTCGGATGCGGACAGGAAGACGGCGATGCTCGTCAAACCCGCGCCGGGTGATGTTCGGAACGAGCGCGCTGTACGTCACGCCCGGCTTGCGCGCGATGCTCCGGCACACCTCTTCTGCATCGGCGAGTTGGGGGACGCGGGTCGGATTCACGAAGGCCGTGACTTCGATAAACCGGAGACCGGTAGCCGACAAGGTATCGATCAGCGCAATTTTGCCGGCTGCGGGCACGCTCGTCGCCTCGTTCTGGAGCCCGTCGCGCGGCCCGACCTCCACGATGGTCACGTTCGCCGGAAGTGTCTGTGTCATACGGGAAACGATACCCGAGTCCACTACGATGGGCGTCGTGCTCGACCATCTGGATCTGAACGTCGCCGACCTCGCTCGGTCGCGCGCCTTCTATCGACCTTTTCTCGAACGTTTGGGTTATCGGCCATTCGACGAAGGCGACGGATGGTGCAGCTTCATCGACCCGACCCGACGCTTCTATCTCGTGCTCGTTCAAACAAGCGTGACGCAACTTCACGCGGGATTTCATCGCAAGAGAATCGGCGTCAATCACCTCGCCTTCGCTGCGCCGACGCCTGCGGCCGTCGACGAACTGCACGCGTGGCTTGGTCAACACGATATCGACACGATGTACGACAGCCCGATGCAGATGGGCGACCGTTACGCGCTCTTTCTTGAAGATCCCGATCGTCTGAAACTCGAGTACGTGTATCGACCGTAACCCGGCATAGATTCGACCCGCGGCGACCTGCGGGATCAGCGTCCCATCAGGCGACGTGCCGCTTCTTGAATGGATCCGCTGAGCGAGGGATAGATCGAAAACGCTTGGGCGAGCTGCGCCACGCCGATCCGGGCATGCACGGCAAGGGATATCGGCAGGATCAAGTCGCTTGCGTGCGGCGCGACGACGGTTCCGCCGACGATCGTCCCGCCGCCCGGCGTCGCAAGCAGCTTTACGAACCCGTCCTCGAACCGCATCATCTTCGACCGCGCATTCGTCGCAAGCGGCAACTTCATGACGTCGACGACGAGATTGCGTTCTTTCGCCTGTGGCTCCGAGACGCCGACCGTGGCAATCTCGGGATCGGTGAAGACCGTCGATGAAATTGCGTCGGCGCGGATGGGCGCAACTGCTTGCCCGAGCGCATGCCACATGGCAATACGTCCTTGCATCGCGGCTACAGACGCGAGCATCATTCCTCCGACGACATCGCCGGCGGCATACACGTGGGATGCAGACGTCCGGCTGACGCCGTCGATCGGGATGCCACCCGTTTCGGAAACGAGTACGCCGGCATTTTCCAAACCCAGGCCGGCCGTGTTGGGCACTTGCCCCACCGTGAAGAGCGCATGGCTTCCTTCGAGCGCCGTCCCGTCGGACAGCGCCACGACGACGCCGTTTCCTTGTACCGTCGCCCCGGCTGCCCGCGTGCGTTTCATAATCGTCATTCCGCGCTTCTTGAACACGGCCTCGAGCACGTGCGCGGCGTCGGTGTCTTCGTTCGGCAGGACGTGATCCCGCGACGACACCAGCGTGACGCGCGTTCCGAGCCGGTTGAAGGCGTGTGCGAACTCGACGCCGGTCGCGCCGGACCCGACGACGATCAGATGTTCCGGGACCTCCGTCATGCTGTAGATCTGACGCCCGTTCAAAATTCGCTCGCCGTCCGGCTTCGCCGTATCGAGCTCTCGCGGCGAGGACCCCGTCGCGACCAAAATCGCGTCACCACCGAACCGCTGTCCGCCCGCTTCGATCGTGTGCGCATCGACGAATCGCCCCGTTGCGTGAACGATCTTCACCCCAGCGTCCCCGATCCTGCGCTCGACGTCGCGAGACTGTGCTTCGGCGAGCGACACGATGTGACGGAAGAGGCTTCGGAAATCGGCGGCCTTCGCGGGTTCGGCGCCGACGCCGAGCGTTTCACCGAGCTCTTGCCACGTGACCGCTTCGGCGGCCGTGCACAATGCTTTCGACGGGACGCAGTCGTAGAGCACGCACGCGCCGCCCAGACCCGCTTTGTCGATGAGCGTGACCTCGGCGCCGAGCTCGGCGGCGACCAAGGCGGCTTCGTAGCCGCCCGGTCCGCCTCCGAGAATGAGGATTCTCAACTGGCCGGCCGGTACGTCCCGAAGACGTCTCGCAGCACGTTGCACACCTCGCCGATCGTCGCCATCCGGCTGAGCGCGTCGCGCATAGGCTCCAGCAAATTGTCTGTTCCGCGGGCGGCGTCGCGTACGTCCTCGAGCGCTTCTTTCACGGCGACCTGGTCCCGCGACGACCGCACGTCGTTGAGCCGCCGGATCTGCTCCTCGATGACGGACGGATCCATGCGCATCAGCTCGGTCTGGTCGACTTCCTCTTCTACGTAGCGATTCACACCGACGACGATGCGCTCACCGTTTTCCACTTGCTGCGCCTCGAGAAACGCCGCTTGCTCGATTTCGGCCTGCATGTATTCGATGCACTTCACAGCACCACCGCGGTCCTCGATCACCCTCATGTACGCGCGTGACCTTTCGACGACCTCTCGCGTGAGCGACTCGACGAACCACGAGCCCCCCAAGGGATCCGCCGTCCAGTCGATGCCGGCTTCGTGCGCGAGGATTTGCTGCGTTCGCAGCGCAATCTTGGCCGCCTTTTCGGTGGGAAGCGCGAGCGCCTCGTCGAACGCGTTGCAATGCAGCGACTGCGTCCCGCCGAGCACGGCGGCCAGCGCCTGGATCGCGACGCGGATGACATTGTTTTCGGGCTGCTGCGCCGTGAGTTGAACGCCGGCCGTCTGCGTATGGAATCGCAGCATCATCGACTTCGCATCTTTCGAGCCGAATCGGTCCCGCATGATTTCGGCGTACAGACGGCGTGCGGCACGGAACTTCGCAACCTCTTCGAACAGAGTCTCACGCGCGACGAAGAAGAACGACAAACGTGGTGCGAATTGGTCGATGGCGAGACCGGCGCTCAACCCGGCTTCGATATACGCGATCGCGTTTGCGAGCGTGAACGCAACCTCTTGAACCGCCGTCGCGCCCTTTTCGGCCATGTGATAGCCCGAAATGGAGATCGTGTTGAACGATGGCAGACGTTGCGCGCAGTAGGTGAACGTATCGGTGATCAGCCGCATCGAGCCTTCGGGCGGATAGATGTACGTTCCGCGCGCGATGTACTCCTTGAGGATGTCGTTCTGGATCGTGCCGGTGAGCTTTTCCGGCGCAACGCCTTGCTCTTCTCCGACGAGCTCGTATAGCAGGAGCAACAGTGACGCCGGAGCGTTGATCGTCATCGACGTCGATACTTTGTCGAGGGGAATCTGATCGAACAGTGCGCGCATGTCTGCCAGCGAGTCGATCGCAACGCCGACCTTACCAACCTCGCCACGCGCAATTGGGTCATCGGAGTCGTAGCCCATTTGCGTCGGCAAGTCGAACGCGACCGACAATCCCGTCTGGCCGTGCTCGAGCAAATAGCGGTACCGCGCGTTCGACTCGGTAGCCGTTGCGTACCCGGCGTACTGGCGCATCGTCCACGGCCGTTTCGTGTACATGCCGGCGTAGACGCCGCGCGTGAAGGGGAACTCTCCCGGTATGCCGAGCTCGGCAGTCTCGTCGAAATCCGGCAGCGCGTCCGGCGCGTACAGGGACCGAAGCGGGATGTCGGAATCGGTTCTTCGCTCTTCCATCGGCGCCCATTGTAGAGGAGGCGCCGACCGCTGCCGGCGCCTCCTGTGTGGGACGAGCTTCCTTATACGGACGCCGGTCCGGCACGCAGCCGTCGAACGGCGGCGAGTGCGACCGCCAGGAGCGCGAAAGGCGCCAGCCACATCGAACCGATGAGGCCAAGGGTGCCGATTCGAATGAGCCCGTCGAGCGAGGTGTGCCATGCCTTCGAAAACGACGGGCCTTCGTCCGGCGGCACCGGCGCGCCGACCGCGCCCGGCTCGAAAAGGTGAAGGCTTATCGTGCTGAGGTCGGTGAGCGTCTTGAGCGCGTTCAACCGTCCGGTGATCCGTTCGATCTCATCCTCGACCTGGGAGAGTTGTTGTTGCACCGCGAGCGTCTCCTGCACGTTCTTCGCCTGCGCCATCAACCGAATGAGCACGGCCTGCTGAGACTTCTGGTTGCGAAGCCGGCTCTGCAGATCGACGAATTCCTCGGTGACGTCCTGCGACGACAGCTGATCGCTCGTGACGGTGCCGAGTGCGCGCATTTCGATGAGCGCTTGCTCGAACCGGCTCGTCGGCACGCGAACGGTCAGGTCACCGCTCTCCGGCTCGGCCTTTGCATCCTGCACAACGGGCGTCGGCTGCGAACCGCGGCCCGATGAAACGACGTATCCGCCAAGCCGGTTCGCAATGCGTGCGGCGCTCGCCCACGCGTCATCGAACGCGCCTTTCTTGATCTTCACGCTCAAATCCGCGCTGCGAATGATCCGGTCCCCGAGACCCGGCGCGGTGTCACTGCTGCCACCGCCCGACGTACGAGCAGTGAGCGCGGAGTATTCCGGCGCGCCGACCGCATCAACGGTCGAGGAGTCATACGATGCCTCGGCGGAACCATTTCCGCCGGGAACCTTCGCGTAAAGATCCCCTGCGCCTCCTGAGCTAGAGCTAACCCCGCGGTGAACGGCGGCAGGGTGCTCCGATCGCCGATTCGCCAACGTTCCCACGCCGAATCCAAGAACAAGCAGCGCGACGAGACCAATCGCGCCCCATTTCACCCATCGTCCAATTCGCGGCATAGCCATGGCGTCTCCTCGCTCGATGAACTGCTTCGCTCCTTGGACGGGCGTCGTGAATGGAAGGTTCCATCACCGGCAATTCATCGTCCGCGCATGCGCAAGCACAGATGAGGCGTATGGCGGCTACGAAGGGGACGGCCGCGGCGTAGCCGCGGCCGTCTGAGAACGTATGCTCTTATCCCTGCGGCAGCCTCCGCCGCCGTAGCCTCAGCGCCATCGCACCGGCAACCGCGATGAGCACCCACGCGAATCCGTCGGTTGCGACACCCGTCGACGGAAGGTTCGTCGGCTTCGTGCGTGTCTTCTTCTCGCCGAGCACGGCGCTCTTCGGGAACGTGTACTTGTACACGCCGCGACCGAAGGTGGCGACGATCAACGTGTCCGCATCTCCAGGCTTCAGCTTCATGGATACGACTTTCACCGCCGGAAGCCCGTTGCCGAGGATCGACCACTTCGCGCCCGAAAGATCGGACGAGATGAACGCGCCGATGTTCGTGCCGGCGATGATCTGGTTGCCGCGCTGCAGGACCGAAACCGCAGGCGCATCGGGAAGATCGCCCGAGATATCGGTGAACGTCTTGCCGGCATCGGTCGACCGGAACACGTGACCCTTGCCGATCTTCGTGTTCTTGTCGCCGAACGACCCCGGCGGCCGCCACTCCCGCGTCTCGTACCCGCCGAGCGTCACCGTCACGTTCTTCGGATTCGCCGGGTCAATCGCGACGCCGGTCACCATCCGCTCGGGGAGGCCTTTTGCAGCCGCGATGTGCCATCCGGAGGATGTGCCTTTCTGCGGAGCGGCGTTGCCGCCGACGTTCGTTGCGATACCGCTCTGGAACTTATAGGTCTTGTTGCTCTGGTTCAGCAGCGAGCACGGTCCGCAGTAGCCGACGTATGTGTTATCCCCGTACGTTGCGAGCATCGACATTGAGTTTGCCGGCGAATCGTCGTTCAAACCGAGCGGATCGAGCGGATCGGCCGCGACACCCGGATTCTTTGCCGTTCCGAGATCGAACACGACGGTCCAGGAGCACAAGTGCGGATCTGTAACGCTGCCGACTTCGGGCGCGGCGATCTCCGTGCACGTGTTGGGTCCGGCGAGCGTCTCCACGACTTGGTTGCCCGCCGTTACCACGTGATTCGCGTCGAGCGCATCCATCACGAACGGATTGGCAAACAAAGCGCCGGTAACCGGCGGAGGCTGGTCGTGCCACGTCTTGCCGCCGTCTGTCGTGGTGCGCATCGACGCACCCGTAACCTCTTCCCATGCGTAATCGGAATTGTTCGGATCGACCGCGACCCAAAAGCCGTCGCCGCCGAATGTCTCGTAGTTCTTACCGTCCGTGTCGATCTTTCCGCTGCCGTTGTCCTGCAACCCGAACCACACAACGCCGTCCTCGGCAACCCCGACGTCATAGGGGAGCAGCGTGTGGAACCCGTCGTTGAAGCCAACGCCCCACTTGGTGTTGTCGAACTCCTCTTCGGCCCCAGCGTGCTGCTTGAAGATGCCGCCGTCGTTCCCGGCGATCAGGGTCACGCCTCCGTGGCCGTCGGGGATGAAAAACGCGTCGTGCTGATCCGGGTGCGTCGTGGTCTTGATCTCAGAGCCGACCGGCCGAGAGGCTGGACAGAACGGAAGGACTGGCAGGTCGAGGCGGAGACAAGCGTGTCCGGCGTAGTACTTCCCAATTACGTGAAATGTCTGCTGACCGGTGGCCGCCGACGACGTGTCGTCGTTCTGCCAGATCTCCTCGAGGCCGAACATCAAACGAGTTGGAATCCCATCCGTCGTCTGGATCGTGGGATCAGGCTTGATCCATTCGTTGTACCAAGCTTGTGCGCCACCGACGTATGTCGGGTCGGCACCGCCGAGAGCTGAACCCGTTGCGGGATTGAACGAAATCGTCGCTGGGTCGCCCATTTTCTCCCACGTCGCGCCGAAGTCTGTCGAAGAGTAAACGCCGTTCAAGTATGTCGGAGGAGTCACAGGAAACAGCCACGCATCACTCGGCGTGTCCACGAACGGATAACCGGCATTGAATACTTCGGCGTCCTGGACGATCGCATAGACCACGTCGTGATTCTGCTGCGGTCCGACCGCGACCCCCAATTCCGTCCGGCCGATCCGTTCTTGTTCCGCGAAACCGTTCGGCTCGAGTTTCCTGAAGGTTCCCGGTTTGCCGTTGTCGGACACAAAGAGGCCGTTGTACTGGCTCTCTATCACCTTGTCGTTCTGTGGGAACGGACGCGCGCCGGCGCGGTACGCAACAACGGCCATGACCTTGCCGCCCTTGTGTCCGTACTTATCGGCTCCTTGAACGATGACGTCGGTGACCATGTTGGCGAACAGGCACTTCTGGTTATCCTCTTTGCCTGCACAGCCTCCCGTAGGCAAACGCACGTTCGTAAAGGTGGCGCCGGCATCCTGCGAACGGAACAGCCCCTTACTGGTTGCGACGTACACAACATCGGGATTCGTCGGATCGACGGCGACTTGGAAACCGAGGATCTCGTCGGGAACGCCCTTCGCTTGCTGCCACGTCTTACCGAGATCCGTCGTGCGAAATGCACCGTAGCCGACATGTGAAAGTCCGGCTTGAAGCGGCTCCCCGGAAACCGCAATAAGTGCGCCGGAGGGGGACCACGCGACGGCGCCGATGATCTGCGTCGGAAGGGTGTCGCTGATGGAGTGCCAGGTCTTTGCGAGGTCGTCCGACATCCACACGCCACCGGTGCCGGCCGACGCGAAAAGTCGTCCGGTCGCCGGGTCGTAGTCGACGCTGTCGACCCGGCCGCTCAACCGGTCGAGGCCTTCGCCGTTGATCGAGCCATACCTCGGGTCCAGACCCAGAAGGGGACTGTTGCCGATCGGTTCCCATGATCCGGCCGCGCCACTCACGGAGTTTCGGGCCGAGGACAAAGCCAGACGCTGCTCCGTGGCGCGTCGCAGCGCGCCCGGCGGCGGCGTTAGGTACGGCGAGAGCTCACGCTGGAGCAACTCTTGCCTGACCGCTGCGAACTCCTTGTAGCTCTCGGGGTGCTTGTCATTGATGCAGTAGCCCGGCTTCGCGGCGGCCGCGTCACGCCGCGCGATTCGAAGCACCTGGGAGAACGTCGCGCGCTCCTCCTCACTCTGCCGAGCCGAGTGGTAGCCGGCCGGGCAGCCGATCGCAAAGGGCTTCGCCGCCCCGTAGGAGACGCCAATTGACAGCGTCAATAGAAAGACCGCGCCAATGACGACCGGCCTGCGGATTCGCGTCTGCATGAAGGGTCTCCCGCTCTCGTGGAGTCGATAGTCTTTTATCATGGTATGGACGTTGCGGCCGGACGGCAACGTCTGTACCGAATCGAGGGATTCGAGCAGATCGAGCAGTATGCACAACGAAGCTTTGACCTGGAGTTTCGCGGTTCGCGGCCCCGGTTGGCCGATGCTAGTATCCGCCCAGATACCGCATTCGCCGCGGTTTTTCACCGCGGACACGAGCGAGAGGCGCGGGGTGCGAACGGTCGAGAAGGTCGGCACGATCTACCGGGGCGGGCAAGGCCAGTGGGCGTTCGCGGCTCACCGAATCTCCGGGGCGCTGGTCTTCTTCTTCCTCATGGCACACATCCTCGACACGGCGCTCGTCGGGTTCGGCCCCAAGTTCTATAACCGCGTCGTCGGCGTCTATCACAACCCGGTCATCCGGCTGATGGAGATCGGCCTTGCCGGTGCGGTGCTGTTCCATGCGCTGAACGGCTTGCGGATCATGGCGATCGACTTCTTCCCGAAGGCGTCGGATCGGCAGCGTGAGCTCCTCGGCTTCGTGATCGGCCTCTTCATGGTCTTGTTCGCCCCGGCCGTGTTCTTCATGGGCCGCGAGTTGCTCCACTCGCTGTAATGGCCGTTGCCGAGCGCGCTCGTCCGGCGACCAAGCGGCCACCGGGCGGCAGCGACATCAACTTGTGGACCTGGTTCTTCATGCGGATCAGCGGCATCGTCCTTTTGTTCCTGGTGCTCGGTCACTTCACGATCGTCCACTTGATGGGCGGCGGCATCAACCGCGTGAACTTCGCCTTCGTGTCCGGCCGGTGGTCGAGCCCGTTCTGGCAAACATGGGATTGGACGATGCTGTTCCTCGGGATGCTCCACGGTGCGAACGGCATGAAAGTGATCATCGACGATTACGTGCGCCGCCCCGGAGCGCGCGTCGCGCTCAAAAGCACGCTGTACGTGATGACCTTCGTGCTGATCCTGCTCGGCACGCTCATCATCCTCACGTTCGACCCGACAAAAGGCCGCTCCGCGGTGCTCGGAGGCATTGCGGGCTGATGACGAAGTACCACACGTACGACTGTGTCATCGTCGGTGCCGGCGGCGCCGGGCTGCGCGCGGCCCTCGAAGCATCGAGTCGCACGTCGACTGCCGTGCTGACGAAGCTCTACCCCACCCGCTCGCACACCGGCGCCGCGCAAGGCGGTATGTGCGCGGCACTGGCGAACGTCGAAGAGGACAAGTGGGAGTGGCACGTCTACGACACCGTCAAAGGCGGAGACTTCCTCGTCGACCAAGACGCCGCCGAAATCATGTGCCGGGAGGCAGTCGAGGCGGTCTACGACCTCGAACGAATGGGCCTTCCTTTCAACCGGACGCCCGAAGGAAAGATCGACCAGCGGCGGTTCGGCGGGCACACGCGCAACCACGGCGAAGCGGCTGTGCGTCGGGCGTGCTACGCAGCGGATCGCACCGGGCACATGATCTTGCAGACGCTGTACCAGAACTGCATCAAGCAGGACGTGACGTTCTACGACGAGTTCTACGTGCTCGACGTCATCTTCAGTGAAGACCGCGTGGCCGGTGTCGTTGCCTACGAGCTCGCCACCGGTGAGCTCCACGTGTTTCGCTGCAAGACGGTGCTGTTCGCAACCGGCGGCTACGGCAAGATCTTCAAAGTCACGTCGAACGCGCACGCGCTGACCGGCGATGGGCTCGGAATCCTGCTGCGCAAAGGGCTCCCGCTTCAGGACATGGAGTTCTTCCAGTTTCATCCCACCGGCATCTACGGGATCGGCATCTTGCTTTCCGAAGCCGCACGCGGCGAAGGCGGCATCCTGAAGAACGCGAACGGCGAACGATTCATGGAGCGCTACGCGCCGACCATCAAAGACCTCGCGCCGCGCGACATGGTGAGCCGCGCCATTTACATGGAGGTCAAAGAGGGTCGCGGCATCGGGCCGAAGAAGGATTACGTGCACTTGCACGTGGACCACCTCGACCCGAAGGTCGTCGAGGAAAAGCTCCCGGACATCACCGAGTTCGCGCGCATCTACCTTGGCGTCGAACCGCTGAAGGAGGGTGTGCCGATTCAGCCCACGGCGCACTACGCGATGGGCGGTATTCCGACCAACGTCGATGCACGAGTCGTCATCGACGAAGCGAACACGATCTTTCCAGGGCTGTACGCGGCCGGCGAATGCGCGTGCGTGTCCGTGCACGGTGCGAACCGGCTCGGAACGAACTCTCTGCTCGATATCAACGTTTTCGGCCGGCGCGGCGGGCTGGCCATGGCGGAAGAGGCACTGCGCGTCGACTTCGCACCGATACCGGATGAGCCCGAAGCCGACACGGTGACGATGCTAAAGACTCTGACGGATCGCAAGCGCGTAGATCCTGTGGCAACGCTGCGGGAACAGATGCAGGTGACGATGGATGAGAACGCCGGAGTCTTTCGCACCGAAGACCTGCTACGTGAGCAAGAGGCGATCCTGGAGGAGTTACAGCATCGATTCGCACGCGGCGCCGGCATCATGGACACATCGAAGCGGTACAACACCGACTTGCTCGAAGGAGTCGAGCTGGGCTTCCTGCTCGACATCGCGCAGACGCTCGTCGTGTCGGCGAAAGCACGAACCGAATCGCGCGGCGGCCATGCGCGTGATGATTTTCCGAACCGCGACGACGTGAACTGGCTGAAGCACTCGCTCATTTGGAAGACGAACGGCTCGTATAAGCTCGGCTACAAGCCGGTAACGATCACCAGGTATCAGCCCGTGGAACGCAAGTACTGAGGAGGGCGCATGAGCTGGACGAAAGAGATCGACCAGGTTGTCGCGAAGCGGCACTTGCTCGACCACCCGTTTTATGTCGCATGGAGCGAAGGGCGACTGTCGCTCGACGCGTTGCGGGGATATGCCGGTCAGTATTACCGGCACGTGCTGTCCTTCCCGACCTATCTATCCGCCGTGCATTCCGAGACGCCGGATCTTCAAACGCGCCAGTATTTGCTCGAGAACTTGATCGACGAGGAGCGAGGCGACGAGAACCATCCCGAATTGTGGCTTCGCTTTGCCGAAGGCATCGGCTGCAAGCGCGAGGACGTCCGTGCCGCTGCGCCGCTGCCGGAAACCGCAACATGCGACGCGTGGTTCCGAGACATCGCATCGCGCAGCCCGGCTGCGGGCCTCGCCGCGCTGTACGCCTACGAGTCGATGGTGCCGCCGGTCGCGCAGTCCAAGATCGACGGGCTCCGCAAGCATTACGGCATCGACGACGACCGTACCGTTCAATTCTTTGACGTGCACCTGCAAGTCGACGAGTGGCACGCAAAGGTCGCCCGCGACATCCTGGACCGTACGGTGCCGGCGGATGAACGTGCGCTCGCTGTGCGCGCAGCGGACGACGCGACGAAGGCGCTGTACCTGCTTCTCGACGGTGTCGTGCGCGCGTACTGCCCCGAGGCCGCGGCGTGACGCGAAAGCTCAAAACCGGCGAGCTCGAGCTCCGTGTTCTTCGCTACAACCCGGAGATCGACGACGCGCCGCATTGGGAGGAGTACCGCGTTCATTACGAGCCGATGGACCGCGTCCTCGACGCTCTGCACAAGGTCAAGTGGTTCGAAGACGGTTCGCTGACGTTCCGCCGTTCGTGCGCGCACGGCATTTGCGGGTCCGACGCGATGGTGATCAACGGGGTCAATCGCCTGGCCTGCAAGGTGCTGGTGAAAGACCTCAAGCATCCGATCACGGTCGAGCCGCTCCGTGGGTTGCCGGTCGAAAAGGACTTGCTGGTGAACATGGAAGGCTTTTTCGACCAATTCAAGAAAGTGATGCCGTACCTCGTGAACGACGAGCCCGTGCCTGCCGGTGAGCGCCTGCAGTCGCCGGAGGAACGTGAGCGGTTCGACGACACGACCAAATGCATTTTGTGCGCGGCGTGCACGACCTCATGCCCGATCTTCTGGTCTGACGGGAGCTATTTCGGTCCGGCGGCGATCGTGAACGCACACCGGTTCGTCTTCGACTCCCGCGACCGCGCCGGCGACGAACGACTGCGAATTCTCGGCCAAAAGGCAGGCGCCTTCAAGTGCCGGACCACTTTCAACTGCACCGATGCCTGCCCGCGCGGCATCCACGTAACGCGAGCGATCCAAGAAGTGAAACGCGAGGTTCTCGACCGGTCGATCTAACGTGCGCCCGGCGATGCGAAAGCTGGCGCCTTTCGCCGCGGTATTCGTAATCGTCACGGCGTTTTACGGTACGACCTACTCCTATCGGCATATCACCGACACCGACCTAAACAGTCACCAAACGCGCGCCCTCGTCTTGCACGGAGACATCAACATCGGGCGGTACGATTTCAGCCGTCCGAAGTATGCAATCCATCACGGCGCCAACCAATACTCGATTTACGGGGTCGGCGTCAGCCTCATCGGGGCACCCATCTACTTCTTCTTGGCGCACTTCTACCTTTCGGATCGCATTGCCCAAGGCGTGGCCGCCATTCCGTTCGTTGCCGGCGCGATCGTGGCCATGCTCTGGCTCTTGCTGAGACTCTTTGGCAAGAAGCTTGCCGTTGCTGGAACGGTTGTATTCGCATTCGGGACGACGATGTGGCCGCTTGCATCGATGGCCTTCTACACGCATGGCCCCGTCGCGCTTCTCCAAATACTCGGAGTCTGTGCACTTTTTTCAGAACGCGAACGCGCCCCTTTCTGGGCGGGGCTCGCATTCGCCGGGGCGATGTTCATCCGTCCGACTGTGTTCATCTTCGTGGTCGCCGTCGGCATCTTCTACCTACTGAGAGGAATCGGCCCGGCAGTGAAGTTCGGCATCGGATCGTTCGCGCCGATCGCCGGAATCTTGATCCAGAACCGGTGGATTTGGGGGTCGTGGCTCAAGAGCGGCTACTCCTTCGCCGGCGTCGGGTTCCACGGAAACGTCCAGCGAGCGCTGTTCGGGCTTCTCTTCGGCTGGTGGCGCGGACTCTTCGTCTACTCGCCGATCCTCCTGCTCTCCGTTGCCGGATTCATTTTGGTCGTGCGAAAAAGGCGCGGGTACATCGAACAAAGGTTACTCACGCTCGGCATCGCCTCAATCGCTACGATCTTGTTTTATGCGCGCTGGACGACGTGGTGGGGAGGACTCAGCCAGTTCGGGTATCGCTACCTTTTGGATGTCGTTCCGGTTCTCATTGTGCTGAGTGTGTACGCCATGCCGTCCGTTACTCGAGTGCGCTCGATCGCCATTCCGGCCGGCGTCGTGTCGATCATGACGATGGCGGCGGGATCCGTGTACAGCTTGGGGGCGTGGGATGTCGTCAACTTTCCGAAGCACTTCGGGCAGACATCGATCGGCCAAGCGTGGACGGTTGCTCTCGACGATCCGCTTCCTCGCATCATTCGGTTCGCCGGAGTGCTGATCGCGTCGGCTGCGATTTGGTGGGTGACCCCGCCTCGCGAGGACGAAGACGCTTCGCGGCGCTTCCTTAAAGAACGGCGAGGCGCGCCTATGCTCATGGAATGACCGACATTGCACGGACTCGGTGGGCAACGCGGCTCTCGCCTGCGAACGTGGCGGGAACGGTCGTGCTCGCCGCGATCCCCGCGAAGCTGCTCGGCGAGCGTCTCAGCGACCTCGACCTCTGGTGGCATTTGCGAACGGGCAAATACATCGTGGCGCACCATGCGATTCCGCATGCCGACATCTACTCATACACAGCTGCCGGCAAGGATTGGGTCGTCCAAGAATGGGGATCGGAAGTCATCCTGCACGGTATTCGGTCTGCGTTCGGTCTCTACGGGATCCTCGTCTTTCGTGCAGTCGTCTTGCTCGCGATCTATTCGATTGTCGCCCATCTGTTCGTGCAGCGAATGGGGAACCGTCTCGCGACGTGGGGCATCGTTGGCCTGACGGCTTACTCGGGATCCCTCAATTGGACCGAGAGACCGAACTTGCTCTCGTTCCTTCTTTTCGTCATCACGATCGAGCTTCTGGAAAGACGAGACAAACGCATATGGCTTTTCGCGCCGGTCGCAGTGGCATGGGCAAATCTCCATGGGATGGTCGTCATCGGCGTCGGATTGGTCGGCGTCGTCGCACTGGCAGAAGGCATCAAGCTGTGGCTGCACTGGCCGGGCGCCGACGCCTTGTGGGCAAAGCGTCTCGGCTTGGTCACGGCCGCCGGCGCCGCTGCAATCCTCGTCAACCCTCGCAGCTTGGGGTTAGTCGCACATGCATTTCGCTTGATCGGCGTTGCGAGCAAGCTCGTGACCGAGTGGGCGTCGCCGAACTTTCACGAGATCGGCACCCTTGGATTTCTGGCTCTGCTGCTGGTCGTGATCGCCTCGATGGCCATCGCGCGGGAACGGCCGGATCCGACCGACGTCATGCTCGCCCTGTCCTTCACCGTCATCGGGCTCGGCGCGGTACGAAACCTCGCGATCGCCTCCATCGTGCTCGGGCTGGTGGCTTCACGCACGATCCCACCCGCTGTCGACGCCATTCGACATCGCGCGGCGG
>JAIVGO010000043.1 GCA_020201525.1 Actinomycetota bacterium
GCGCGGTGTCTCTGTCCTCGCCGAACGTGATGACCTTTGCGATGAGCGAGTCGTACGAGCGCGGAATCTCCGATCCGCCGCTGAACCCCGCGTCGACGCGGACGCCGGGGCCGGCCGGCTCACGGTAGTTGCCGATGAATCCCGGCGAGGGAAAGAACTTCTTCGCCGGATCTTCTGCGTTGATGCGGCACTCGATCGCGTGGCCGCGTGACACCAATTCTTCCTGCGACCACGGCAACGCTTCGCCGGCCGCCACGCGGACTTGCCACGCGCACAAGTCGACTCCGAAGACGAGCTCTGTGACCGGATGTTCGACTTGAAGCCGTGTGTTCATCTCCATGAAGTAGAAACGAGTGCGATCGGCGTCGAGGAGCGTTTCGATCGTTCCGGCGTTCACATATCCGACCTGCTTCGCGATCGCAACCGAGGCATCGCGCAGGCGCGCTCGCACATCGTCGGTGACCGCCGGCGACGGGGACTCCTCGACGAGCTTTTGGTGGCGCCGCTGCAGGGAGCAATCTCTCTCCCCGAAGAACAAGACGTTGCCGTGCGTGTCGGCGATGATCTGCGCTTCGATGTGGCGCGCGCCTTCGAGATATCGCTCGACGTATACCTCGTCGCGACCGAAGGCGTTCTTCGCTTCGCGCTGGGCTGAACCGAGCGCGTCGGCGAGCTCCTTTTCGCTGCGCACGACCTTGAATCCGCGGCCGCCTCCGCCGAAGGACGCTTTGATCGCGACGGGATACCCGTGCTCTGCGGCGAACGCTCCGACTTCCGCCGGGTCGGTGACCGGCTCGAGCGTGCCGGGCACGACCGGCGCTCCGGCACCGACGGCAGCCTGACGTGCCGACACCTTGTCTCCCATCTTCTCGATCGCGCTTGCCGGCGGACCGATGAACACGAGCCCCGCGTCGGCGCACGCTTGCGCAAAGTGTGCGTTCTCGGCGAGGAACCCGTATCCGGGATGGACTGCTTGGGCGCCGGCTCGCCGTGCCACGTCGACGATCTTTTCGATGTTGAGGTACGACGCGGCCGGGGCGGCTTCCCCGATGAAGAACGCCTCGTCGGCGTGCGTGACGTGCAGTGCGTCGCGATCTGCCTCGCTGTACACCCCGACGGACGCCACGCCGAGATCGCGCAGCGCCCGCATCACGCGCACTGCGATCTCGCCTCTGTTCGCTACGAGTACCTTTGAAAACACTCCACGTCTCCGCCGGGGTCCGGGCCGAGCGAAGGCTACCAGAGTGAAACACGCGTTTCGTTCCGGGCGTGATGCCGGGCTGATAGCGTTCGGCTCGTGGGAGAAACATTTGATCCACAGAAGTTTCAGTTTGCCCTGCGCCGTGTGCCATGGGTCCGTGACGTCCACGCGGAGCGCGTCGTGTCGTCCACGAACGACGTCGCGCTCGAGCTGGCCGGCGGCGGTGCCGCTGAGGGAACGGTCGTGGTTGCCGACCACCAAACGGCGGGTCGCGGCCGGCTCGGTCGGGGGTGGTGGAGCCAGCCGGGCGGCTCCCTGATCGCGTCGTGGGTGCTCCGGCCGGCGCTTCCGCCTGACCGGTGGCCGTTCCTGACGCTCGTCGCCGGCGTCGCCTTGTGCGACGCGCTGCTGGTCGTCTCAGGAGTGAAAGCGACGCTGAAGTGGCCGAACGACGTTCTGATCGGCGAGGCTAAGTGCGCCGGGATCTTGGCCGAAGCGAGGCCGCCCGGCGCCGTCGTGATCGGCCTGGGCGTCAACGTCTCCGGTCACGTTCCGGCAGATGCGGCGGAGGGGGCCACGAGCATCGTCGGGGCAGGAGCGGAGGCGCCGAGACGCTCGGATCTCCTTGCCGAAGTCTTACGTGCGTTCGGTGCTTTCATGCCAAATCCCGCAAGCGTCCTTCCGCGTTATCGGGAACTCTCCGCGACACTCGGGACTCGAGTGCGCGCCCAGCGCGCAGGCGGCGGCTCGCTCACGGGCTCAGCGACGGACGTCGATGAGGGCGGTGCTCTTCTCATCGACGCCGGCGGCGAGATCGTTCGAGTGACGGCCGGGGAAATCATTCACCTTCGCACGTACGACTGACGCCCGTGCGGTGACTCAAGCAAAATTGACGAGAAACTCGGGGGCGCGATCCGGGTGCAGTGCGACGAGGTTCAGAGCTTGCCACGGCTCCCGGAAGCGACGCGGGTCGTCGGCGTGCGCGAGCCGGCGCAACGCAACGCCGCCGCCCGCATTGTCGATGCCGTACACGTCGTACCCTAGCTCGCGGAGTGCCCCGACCGCCGGGCCTGCCAGCGCGCCGCGCTCGAAGACGTCGTTCGCCTCGAAGATGATCGCCGGCTTCCAGCGTTTGAGGGATGCTTGCGCGCCGGCAAACAGCCGCGCCTCCGCACCTTCCACGTCGGCTTTCAAGACGTCGAAACGCGATTCGTTGCGCAAAACGTCGTCGAGACGCATGCCTTCGACTTCGATGGAATCCGAAGCGGTACCGCGGTCCTGCAACGAGGCCACGCCGGTGTTGTCACCCGCCCATTGGGGGACGTGGAGCACCGTCGGGCCGGGCGCATCGGACAGCGCCACAGTGAGCGCCGTCACGTTCTTGAAGCCGTTCAATCGAAGGTTCCTCACGAGCCTCGCGTGAGCCGCGGGATGAGGCTCGATCGCGAAGACGCGACCCGCCGCAGCGGCACGCCTAGCGGCAATCAATGTGAACTGCCCCGCATGTGCGCCGGCATCGACAACGGTCATCCCCGGGCGCACCATCTTGGCAAAGGCCGTCGCGGCTGCGTACTCGTGGTACCCGAAAAGGTATATGGAGCGCTCGATTGCGTCCGCGGGAGTGACGACGATCTTCAATGATTCGTCGAAGGAGATGATTCGTTCGCGCCGGGTGCGCTCAGGCATGATCCGGCGCTCCGCCTCGAATACGAGGCGTCGCAACAACAGCCGCATAGGTGCGCGCCGCACGTCGGGTCGTCGAAGGTATTCGGTGAGGCCCACGGAGCGATAGTAGTGGCTTTGTTGCCCGATCCATCGAGAGGCGGATAGATTCCGCCGGCCGCGACCGAGTGGAGACGGGTGATGACCGACTGGCAAGGATTTCTCTCCGAGCGCCGCCTCGCCGTTTTGGCGACCATCGCAGCGGACGGCGGTCCCCACATGACGCCCGTCGAGGTCGTCGTGCGCGGCGGAAAGCCGTACGTCTGGACCGAAAGCGCCTCGCAGAAGGGTCGCAACGTTTCCCGCGACGGGCGGGTCGCACTCATGTCGTACAAAAACACCGCAGGCGTGCTCGTACGCGGCACGACGACGCTCATTCGTGCGGGCGATCCCGGCTACGACGATGTCGCTCGCGCGTTTCTCGACAAGTACGACCGCGAAGAGACGTACGGCAACGATCTCATCGTCGAGATCAACCCCGAGCACGTCGCGACATGGGAATGATGCAGCCGGTAGTCTGACGCCCGGTATGGACTTTTCCTTTACGCCGGAACAGAACGAGTTTCGCCGGACCGTGCGCGACTTTGCCGAGAAAGTCATTGCGCCGCGCGCGGAAGAGATGGACGAGACCGAAGAGTTTCCGGAAGACATCGTGCGGCAGATGGGAGGGCTGGGCCTTTTCGGTTTGCCGTTTCCCGAAGAGTACGGCGGCGCCGGCGCCGACTTCACCACGCTCTGCATCGCGATCGAAGAGCTTGCGCGCGTCGATTCCTCGATGGCGATCACGCTCGAAGCCGGCGTCGGCCTCGGCGCGATGCCGATCTTTTTGTTCGGATCAGAAGACCAGAAGCAGAAGTGGCTCGTGCCGCTTGCGCGCGGCGAGCACCTCGCCGGCTTCGGGCTTACTGAGCCGGGCGCCGGATCCGACGCAGGCGGCACGCAAACGAAAGCCCGCGTCGAAAACGGTGCGTGGATCATCGACGGGTCGAAGTCGTTCATCACGAACGTCGGCACGCCGATGTCGCTGTTCGTCACGATCACGGCGGTGACCGGAAAGAACGGCAACACCCAAGAGATCTCCAACATCATCGTGCCGGTCGGTACGCCGGGTTTCACCGTCGGAAAGAAGTACAAGAAGATGGGCTGGCACGCGTCGGACACACGCGAGCTGGCATTCGACGGCGTGCGCGTGCCGGAGGAAAACCTCCTCGGCGCGAAAGGGGAAGGCTTCAAGAACTTCCTCACGATCCTCGACGGCGGACGCGTTGCGATCGGAGCACTCGCGGTCGGCCTCGCGCAGGGTTGTCTCGATCAATCGATCGCGTACGCCAAGGAAAGGAAGCAGTTCGGCCGGCCGATCGGGGAATTCCAAGCGGTCGCGTTCAAGCTCGCGGACATCGCCACGAACACGGAGCTCGCTCGCCTCGCGGTGTACCGTGGCGCATGGATGGCCGATCGAGGGATGCCGTTCAAGAAAGAGGCATCAATGGCAAAGCTGTTCGCGAGCGAGATCGCCGTCACGGCCGCGCGCGAAGCAGTGCAGATCCACGGGGGCTACGGGTTCATAAACGAGTTCCCCGTGTCGCGCTTCTACCGCGACTCAAAGGTGCTCGAGATCGGCGAAGGCACGAGCGAGGTCCAGCGCATGCTGATCGCGCGCGAGCTCCTCGGTTTCTAAAAGAAACAGTTTTGGCCCGGCGTGTACTGCTCACAAATAGAGAAGTAAGCGTTTCCGCCAAAATAGAAGTCGTGGCTGTTGCCGCCAATTTGGACGTAGTACTGGACGCCGGGCGCGACGGACAGTGGGAAGTCGGTGAAACCTTGTTCTCTCAGCGTTTTACACGTGCCCGGGACGGCCTGAAGATTGCCGTCGATCCCTCGAACATAGACGACGATATACGCAGGAGTGATGTTGTCGACGTGTAAGTCAATGACCCGGGAGGTGTCGCCGCGGAACGTGTACCAGAAAGAAGACGCCGGAGTGCCGCATGCAGCCGGCTCGCCGGGCTCCAACGTTCCGGAGTTGATGTCGTTGAATATTTCTTCGTAGTGGAACGGTGGAATGACCAGGTTCATTCGGTCGGCGAAGTTATCGAAGAAGGGTCGATAGTCCGGCGCTCGGTTGAGGCGAAATATCGAAAAGCCTGTGACTTGGAAGAAGTAATGACCGGCGGCCTCTGGCGTAAACGTGACGTCTTTGCCGCACGCTACCGAGACCCATTGAGATCGCACCTTATGAAAGACGTTGACGGTTCCTCCCGCCGAACAGAAAAATCCGCAGTCTCCCTGATAGGTGAAGTACGCGCGGAGAGGGGTTGCGTCGGCCGCCCGGTAGTCGTACCAGGCGGTCCCGTTGGTTCCACTGCAGGTCGTGTCCTCGCTGCCCTCGACCGTCGTGACCCCTTGGTAGCCGGTGGCCGCAGGGATTGCGGAGATCTCGATGGCGTTCGCGCGGTTGTCGTTGGGTGCCGGAGTCCCATCTGCACGGCCGACGAGCGTCGATCCAAGAACGAGCAAGAGCACGAGCGCAACAAGACGTTTCATGACCGAACCCCCTGGTGGTTGGCTTGCCCACACGGGAATTCGGCGGAGGAATGTCGGATTCCTCCCGTGAAACGGATAATTATCCGCTCGGCGTTGAGATCGCACCGGGATTGGGTGCGAACGACGTGCGTGAAAACTGGTTCACGTCGTACGTGCGCCACGCGATCACGCCGAGAAGGGCGACGAGCAGCACGCCGGCCACCGCGCCTTGGACGACGCGAAACACGCGCATGCCGAAGAGCGCGGTGAGCGCGCCGCCGATGGCGCCGCCGGCGGCGGTCGCCTCCAGGATCTTGATCGCCAGCCTGCGTCCGGCATCCTCGCCGTCGTCTTTGAGCTTCGTTGCGAGCGTGCGCGGATCTGCCGCGCCTGCAACGGCATCGGTCAAGACCGCGTCCGATGTCACGCCGAAGACGGTAGCCCCGAGTTTCAGAAAGCCGGAGTGCGTATTCGCCGTGGCGCGGCCCGGCGACAGCGAACTAGCGAGTGGGTCGACTTCGAGTTCCGTCGTCGACTTTGCGGCCGGCTCGACGGAAAGCTTCACGATGTAGTGACCGATCACGTAGGTCCCGTGGCCGTACACCGCAAGCGCGGTCATCGAACCTGCACAACCGAGAAAGATCGTAATCAGCAAGATGCCGAGCTTGCCCGGCGTTTTCGGCGGTGGTGCGACGCCTCCATCCATTTACTCTTCCTCTCCGGTTTCGCCCGAGAACAACGATGCCATTTCCTCTGCGCCGTCTTCGGGACCCGTGGCGATGATCCGGTCCCCGGACGCGAGTGTGAAGATACCGCGTGGCCGGTACGTCCAGCGCTCACCGCGTTGCACGGCGAGCACCTCCATCCCGATGTCCGTGCGGAGCTGAAGGTCCTTCAGCGTTCGCCCCGCGGCCGGCGATTCGGCGCCGACGATGGATTCGGCCACGATTTCATCGGTTTCCGCCAGCGCTTCCGCGATCACGGGGTGAGGGTCGCCTTCGTGCTCGATAATGCGCGTCATCTCTTGGGCCGCGTCGGCGATCCGCTCCGATGCGAATGCGAGGTGGAGCAACCCGCGCAGCTCGTCGGACTCGGCGCCTTCCTGCACCGCTCGGATCGTCCACCGCTCGAGCTCGTGATGCATCTCGTCGGTCGCGTCCTCGATTGCGTTCACTTCGGCCGCGAGCCCTTTGTCTCGGAAGAGGACCGCCGAGTACGCGAGACCGACGGCGACTTCCGAGGCATCCTTCATCTCGACGAGCAAGTCGACGGCGCGATCGAGGCCGGTCAGCGTTTTCGGTTGCGGTTCCGCGAGCCCGCGTGTCGGAGCGCCGGCGAGTTGCCGGATGAGATCGACGCCTTCCTCCGGTCCCTGGAAGAAGAGCACATCACCGGGCTTCAAAACTTCATCGGGTTCCGGCCCGAAGAGCCAGCGCACGTCTCGCCTGATCGCGATGATCCACATCCCGGTTTCGCTCGGGAGAGCCAGCTCGCGCAGAGAATGACCCTCGATCACGTTGTCTTCGCGCAAGCGGCAGCGCGCGATCACCTCTTCGGCGTGACGAAGGTCATCGCGAAGCTCATGAGGCACGCCGAGGTCTTTCAGAACGACGCGCGCGATATCCTCGGCGGCGTCGCCGATCTTTTCGATCGAGGTTGCGAGCTGTAAGACGTCGCTCATGGCGACCGCATCCTCGCGGCTGCGAGCGGCGAGGATGGCGATCGTGTGCAGCTCCTTGATGATTTGACTCATAGTTTCCTCGAGGCGAATGACCTCTTGGGCGATGTCGTCGTCGCCGAAAAAGACGGCGGCGTACGCGAGGTCGACCATGAGCTCGCTCGCGTCCTTTGCGTCCACGAGGAGGTCTTTGACGGTTCGCCGTTCTTCGGTCATCTCGTTTTCATCTCATTTCACTCCGAGTAATACAACGGTTCCTACCAGCGTGACCACTCCAAGCAGATCGAGAGAGCTCGTGACGATCGGAATCGCATGGTTGTCAGGGTCGAGCCCGAACCGGAACGTGGCCACGGCTCCGGCGTACGCGATGATCGCCGCGCCGAGCGTCGCCAGATAGCCCGCGATGAGCGAAACCTCGACCATCTTCAGCAAGCCCGGCGTGGCGATGCCGAGTCCGCGTGAAACGACATGTGCGCTTACGCCCACCAGCGTAAAGACCGACAAAGCGAACGGCGCCGCAAGCGTGATGTCGAGAATCGCGAGGCGCTCCGGTATGAGCCGCGGCCGGATCGCGCCGAGGTGAAGCTTCGACGCGAGGCGCGACGATACGATCGCGCCGAGCGCTCCGGCATCCTCGAGGAATGAAGGAAGCAAAACGAGAAGCGCCGGCAATGCCAGCAAGCGATGAATGCGATGTTCGAGGACTGCGCCGGCAAGCAAGTTGACGGCGCCAGTCAGGGCCAGCACGAAGAGGCTTTCGCGAATGATGCGACGGGCGACGGGCAGCTTGGTTAGGAACGCCATCACCAGACAGACGAGCGCAAAGACCGCGATGACCCACGCCATCACCAGCGTGACATAGTGGCGTTGTGCGAGAAGGCTCGCGAGAAAGAGCGCCGGCAGCGTGATCGTGTCGCCAATGAACGTCACGACCGGTCCCGACACCGAGTCCATGTCCCAGTTGCGCGCGTACGAGAACCGCGCGAGCACAATCGTCAGCGCCAAAACGACGACGCTGGAGAACACACCGCCGAGAACGGATATCACCACAAAGTCCCAGACCGAGCTCGAGGGGAGTCCGAGCGCCGCCGTCATGATGCGGGCGCCGACCGCGAGATACATCGACGTCACGATCGACAGCATCATCGACGCGTAGGCATTTTGATAGAGCACGCCCGACTTCTCGCGCGTTACGCGGAAGAGACCGGCATGAATGCTCGTTCCGAGGCGCGAGCCGACCGCGCCGAAGATGTTCCCGCGCATCCCGATCGCTGCGGGAATGAGAAGTAGCAGGCCGGGAATTCGCTGGAGCTGTCCCGTCATCGCGCCGAGCGCTAGACCCGCGAGCAAGTCGCCGGCCGAGGAGATCGTCAGCGCCGTGAATCCTTGCCGCAAGGTGACTCGCTCCGCGCGCCAATACCGCACCATGTCGCGCAGCGCGTGCGCGGGACGCCGCACTGCGGTCACCGGCACACGGGCGACCCTTCGCGCCGCGCGCCCTGGGGCGAGCGCGACCGAACGCGCTGCCGCGTTTGGGATCCGGACCCGGGGAACGACTCGCCGGGGGTTCCGGTCCGGGGTCGGGGTCGTCACCCGGCACCGCCTTCGCCTCCTTTCGCGGACACGGCCCAGTGCTGGGTCGCGCGGCCAGCATAACCGGCGGTTTCGCGCGCACCCGGCTTTTGCGTAAGGTGGGCTTTGTGCAGCGAGACAAGATCATCCGAGCGATCACGCTCGTCGGCGGGCTTGGCTTTCTCCTGGTCGGCCTGTGGGCTTTTTTCGGCCCGCATTCCTTCTACGAGCGCGTGGCGGAATTCCCTCCGTATAACCGCCACTTCATCCACGACATCGGCGCGTTCAATATCGGGATCGGGCTCTCACTGCTGTTTGCGCTCGCGCAGCGGAACGCCGTCCAGGTCGTCCTCGGCGCGGCCGGCGTGGGATCGGCGTTCCACGCGATCGGCCACTTCCTCGACAAGTCGCTCGGCGGCAAGAGCTCCGACCCCTACGTGTTCTCTCTGCTCGCGCTCATCCTCATCGTCGCGGCGGTAATAAGGCTTCAGCCCTCGGAATGATCGCAGCAATCTTTGCTGCGATTGGCTCCGCCCTTCTATACGCCCTCGCATCCGTCTTGCAGCAACAAGCCGCGGTTCGCATCCCGGCCGGTGAGTCGCTGCGCATCGGTTTATTGGCACGGCTCGTACGGCGGCCTCTGTGGCTGGTCGGAATTGGTTGCGACGCCCTCGGGTACGTGCTGCAAGCGGTATCGCTCGCACTTGGGTCCTTGGTTTTGGTGCAACCTTTGCTCGTCACGGGGTTGCTGTTCGCGTTGCCGCTCGGCGCCCGCGTCTCACGGCAGCGGATGGGATCGCATGAATGGTCGGGCGCGCTTTCCGTGAGCGCCGGTCTCGCGCTTTTTCTGATCGCTGCGAATCCTGGAGAGGGTCGCGCCGACGCCGGCACGTCGGGATGGATCGCGCTGGCGGCTGCCACCGCCGTTGGAGTCCTGGTCGCGCTCGCCGCCGCACGCGGACCGCAAGGACCACGTCGTGCTGCATCTTTGGCTGCAGCAGCAGGAATTACATTTGCCTTCGCGGCGGTACTCACCAAAACCGCAACGCACTTGCTTGGCGATGGCGCGCATGCCTTCTTTAGGGCCTGGCAGCCCTATGCACTACTCGGCACCGGTGGTGCCGGGATGCTCTTCATTCAAAGCGCGTTTCAAGCGGGACCTCTTGCGGCATCGCTGCCGATGCTTACGGCCGCGCAGCCCGTTGCCGCGGTCGTCATGGGCGCAACGGCGCTCGGTGAAACCGTGCAATTCGGCACTTTCGCGATCGGAGGAGAGGTTGCCGGTCTCGTTGCAATTCTCGGTGGAGTCTTTGTTCTGGGCCGGTCTCCCGTCGTTCTGGCCGGCTACGCGGTGTCGACATCTGATGCCGATCACAACCATCTACCGCCACGACCGTGACTTCCGGCCATTCGATGGGATCCGTTTGGTCGATCCGTTTGCCGCGCGACGGCGCGATGATCAGCTCTTTGCGATACGGCGGGCGATCACTACGCGCTGGATCTGATTGGTTCCTTCATAGATCTGCGTGATCTTCGCGTCGCGCATCATGCGTTCGACGGGATACTCCTTGACGTATCCGTAACCGCCGAGGATCTGCACGGCATCGGTAGTGACGCGCATCGCCGTGTCGCTCGCGTGACATTTCGCGATCGCGGCCCAGTATGCGACGTTGGGATCCTTGTTGATAACGGCATGCGCCGCCTTGTACACGAGCAGCCGCGCGGCTTCGATTTGCATCGCCATGTCGGCGAGCATGAACTCGATACCCTGAAAGCGAATGATCTCCTGTCCGAACTGCTTTCGTTCCTTCGCATAGCCGACGGCGTAGTCGAACGCACCTTGCGCGATTCCGAGGGCCTGCGCGGCGATCGTGGGGCGCGAGTAGTCCAGCGTGCGCATCGCGTACGTGAAGCCCATGTCGATCTCGCCGAGCAGGTCTTCGGCGTTGGCGTGGTAACCCTCGAGGATTACCTCTCTGGTCGGTGATCCGCGAATGCCCATCTTGTGCTCTTCGCGTCCGATCGAGAAACCCGGCTCGTCCTTATGCACGACGAACGCGCTGATCCCTTTGCCTCGTCCGGCGTCCGGATTCGTGACGGCGAAATAGGTGTATGTGTCGGCGACGCCGGCGTTGGTAATGAAGCGCTTCGTTCCGTTGAGGATCCAGCCGTCGCCTTCTTTCACGGCGCGGCTGCGCATCGCCCCGGCGTCCGAGCCCGATCCGGGTTCGGTGAGGCAGTAGGCAAGCTGGCGTTCGCCGCGAACCACTGCGCCGAGGATCTCTTTCTTGTGCGCGTCGGAACCGGCGAGCATGATCGGAATCGCGCCCAGCCGGTTGACGAGGGGGATGAGCGACACACCGGCCGACACGCGCGAGATCTCCTCGATGAGAAGGCAAAAATCGACGGGACCGCCCGAGCCGCCGACCTCTTCCGGATAGCCGATTGCCATGAGATCGTTCTTGACGAGCAGCTCGTGCATGTCGAACGGGTACTCGTCCGCCTCGTCGATCTCGGCAGCGCGCGGCGCGATCTTCTCTTCGCCTAGACGGCGCACTTCCTGCCGAAAAAGTTCCTGCTCTTCCGTAAACGCAAAGTCCATTGAGCGAGAGTTTATCGGGTCAGGTCAGCCGACGCGTAACGGCTACTTTGGATATTGCTGATGTTGGGTATTTGCGGATGGCTGAGCCGTCATCATGGTTGCTCGGGCCGAGACGCACGAGAAGCCCGTTTGGTTCCACGTCGGGTTCCGCCGCCTCTTCCCGGACTGGTCAACCGACCTGTCGGCCAAGAGACTCGGCCCAACCGCGCCCGAGGAGGCTGATGAGATCGGATCGATGCCGATCGCCTCATGGTGGCGATCGATGGCCCAAATCCAGAAGTTTGCGGGCGGGGAGGTAGCCGGATCGGCACTTGACACGATTCTCTCGCAAACAAATGTCCTTTAGCCGATGTGTTGTTCATCGCCAATGAACAAAGCGCGATCCTCACCGATAAGAAACATACAGGGCGTCCCTGTCCTGTCCCTGTCCCCGGACTCGAGATCGATCTGACCGCGCTCTTCGCGCGATAACCTTTGGTGCCCGGCCGATCGCAAGCCCTATTTCAGTTCGAACGTACCCAGTCACGATTTGGCCGCTCGACGGGCCATTTTGTGCCGGAACATTTTGGCCGTGTGAGCGGCCATTCGGTGACTGGGTACGAAGGGATCAATGATTCGGTTCCAGGGAACGCGCCACGGCAGTAGCGCTGCGGTTCGGTTTGACGCCCCGGCCAAACGCGTAGATAACTGAGCACACCGCAACGAACAGGAGCGTCCCGTGTCCAAGGATATCTACGAAATCGGCGAGATACCTCCCGTCGGGGAAGTGCCGTCGAAGATGTACGCGCAGCTCATTCGTCCCGAGCGTTTCGGCGATCCAGAAAAGGCGTTTCAAATCGAAGAGGTTCCGGTACCGGAGATCGGTCCGGAGGACGCGCTCGTACTCGTGATGGCGGCCGGCATCAACTACAACAACGTGTGGGCGGCGCGCGGCGTCCCGATCGATGTGACGAAAGTGCATGGCAAGCTCGGCGAGCCCGACGACTTCCACATCGGCGGCTCCGACGCGAGCGGCATCGTATATGCGGCCGGCGACAAAGTTACGAACGTCAAAGTCGGCGATCGCGTCGTCGTGCACTGTGGGCAATGGGACTCAGACGACCCGGCGGCGAAAAGAGATCCCATGTTCGGAAACTCGTTCCGCATTTGGGGATACGAATCGAACTGGGGATCGTTCGCGCAGTTCACGAAAGTTCAAGCGCATCAGTGCATGCCGAAAGCGCCACAGCTCACGTGGGAGGCGGCAGCCGCGCCGACGCTCGTCGGCGCGACCGCTTACCGCATGCTGCACGGCTGGCCGCCGCACACCGTCACGGAAGGCGATGTCGTGCTCGTGTGGGGGGGTGCCGGCGGCCTCGGGTCGATGGCGATCCAAATCGTTGTGGCCGCAGGAGGCAAACCGGTTGCGGTCGTGTCGAACGAGGAAAAGGGCGAGTTCTGTAAACGCCTCGGCGCCGTCGGGTACATCAACAGAAAAGAATTCGACCACTGGGGAATGCCGCCGCACTGGGAAAGCAAAGGCTTCAACGCTTGGCTCGAAGGACCGAAGAAGTTCGGCAAGAAATTCTGGGAAGTGCTCGGTGAAAAGCGAAGCCCCCGGCTCGTCTTCGAGCATCCCGGCGAAGACACCATTCCGACGAGCGTTTTCATGTGCGACACCGGCGGCATGGTCGTAATCTGCGCGGGCACGACCGGATATAGCGCCGTCGCCGATCTTCGCTATCTGTGGATGCGCCAGAAGCGATTGCAGGGATCCCACTTCGCCAACGACGAGCAGTCGTACGCCTTCAACGATTTGGTGCTGCAAGGCAAGATCGATCCGTGCCTTGCGCGCACGTTCGCTTTTGATGAGATCGGCGTCTCACATCAGCTCATGGCCGATAACCGTCACCCCGAAGGCAACATGGCCGCGCTTGTCGGCGCACCAAGCGAGGGCTTCACCGACCTCTAGCCTGAAATCCGACCAACCGGAAGGAATCGCCGGCCGGCGCGCAGAACATATGGGCGAAAGAGCCACGCGCCGATCGACTCGGCCGGACCAGGGAGGGCTCGATGCGAAGCAGGCTGACCCGACTTACCGTGCTGGCCGCGTGTGTCTCGCTCGCGTTGGCTTCGAGCGGTGTCCGCGCCTCCAATACCTCTCTCCCGTCGGTCGACGAGGGCCGATTGCCCGGGCCTCCGGCCCTGTATGCCGATGCCTCGACGTCGCCGCTGCTCCAGAATGCGGGACGGTGGCACGCCGAGCCGATCATGGTGTCGGGCGCGAGCGCATATCGTGATCACGAGTTCCTGTACCAAGATTGGCTTTACGACGACAACGGCGCGAATACAACGAACGCTGCCGGCGATCCGGAGCCGCGAATTCCGTCGACGGATGTTCTCTTCGGAGGCCAGACCGGCGACGTCGTGTATCCCACGGACGAGGCGAGGTACGGGTACAACGCGGCGGACTTCGTCGAGATTCGCGCGACCGAAGACGCGAGCGTCGTCGCGTTCAGATTCACGCTGGATACCTTGAAGGTTGCCGGCGCGACGGCGATTGCCGTCGGCGTCGACTCGGCGCCTGGCGGAACGAATGATTGGGGTCACGGCATCGGGTCGCTCGGCGCGCTCGGGCTCGAGCACGTCGTGTACACCGACGGCCTCACGGCAACGGTCGACGGCAATGCGAGTGGCGTCACGACCGATACCGACCTGACCCGAAACCAAATTGACGTCACGATCGACCGCAGCGTGCTCGATCCGGGATCGGCAACGTGGCGTATGTACGCGGTGGCGGGAATTGCCGACGGCGCCGGAGGTTTCGCGCCGGTCCTCGACACCCCGACCGAAACGAGTCCGGGTGGAGCGCACGGTACCAGCGCACCTCCGGTGTTCAACGTCGGTTTCCGCTTCGAGAAGGACGGCGACGAACCGCTGCAGCGTGGCAGCCTGAACATCACGCCCGGCGGGCGCACCTCCGGCACCGGTAACTGGCGCGAGCACGGCCAGGCGATGGCGCTCGGTTCACGCGACATCTCCGCCTTTGCTACCGACGTGAACTTCGGTGCGATTCTCGCCGGAACAAACGACGAAACGAACGTGCCCGCGAAGGGCTACTTCAACCGGATCTACGTCTCATCGGAAAACTTGGGGGAGGGTGTCGCCGACTCCAGGCCGTGGCTGCTCGGCAAGCTGCAGCCGTACAGTGTTTACATCCCGCAGTCGTATCAAGCGACAGCTCCGGCACCGCTGGTGTTGGTGTTGCACTCGCTGTCGTGCTCCTACAACCAGTTCGCGGTGTTCTCGCCGAACATTTACCGCTCGCCGAACATTTACCGGGATCTCGCCGAAGAACGCGGCGCGATCGCGCTCACGACCGAAGGCCGCGGTCCGGACAGCTGGTACTTGCGCTCGGGCGAGCTCGACGTTTTCGAGGCGTGGGCCGATCTTGCGCGTCACTATTCGATCGACCCGGATCGCGTCGCGATTCACGGCTACTCGATGGGCGGCTACGGCACGTATCGTCTGTCGACGCTGTACCCGGACTTATTCGCCGCTGCGTTCCCCGTCGTCGGTCCGCCGGGCGAAGGCCCGTGGGTCGGCGCGGGGCCCCAAGCCGCAAGCGCGCCGGCCGGTCAGCCCGAGACGCTCACGTATACATTTCTCGACAACCTCCGGAACATTCCCTTCTTGATTTGGGACGGCATCGTGGACGAGCTCGTACCGGTCGCCGGTGTCGTCGTTCAAACGCAACGGCTCGATGAGCTCGGCTATCGCTATCACTTCAACCTTTTCACCGGGGACCACTTTGCGTTATCTGTCGTCGACGAGTGGGATCGAGCAAAGAATGAGTTGCTCGATGTTCCCGCCAATCAGTTCGTGAATCGTGATCCCGCGCACGTTACGTACCGTGTGATGCCCGAAACGAACTACGGTGGGCTTGTCCACGACCACGCGTACTGGTTGTGGGATATCGCGCGGCGGAGCACGGCGAAATACGACACAGCACTCGTCGACATCAAGTCCCTCGCGTTTGGCAAAGGGGATCCAACGTCGTCCGAAGATCTGCCCGGCGCCGGACCCGATCCGCTGCCGTACGTCGCACGCGGCCGCGTCTGGGGCGACGCGCCGTCCATCCTTGCTACGAACGCGCTCGTCATGACACTGACGAACGTCGACACCGTAACGATCGGGACTGCCCGCGCGGACCTCGACACGGGCAAGGCAATCGATCTGACGATCACGAGCGACGGCGCGTCAAGCGTCGTGTTGCACGGAACGTGGGATCCCGGCACGCACGTCGTCGACGGCTATAGCAATCCGGTCGCGTTCACGGTCCAGGGAGACCTGCTCACGATCTCGGTCGGCTCTGGGGAGCACGCGCTGCGCGTGCTCCCTTGATGTTCTAAGCAGCTTGCCGGAAACGACCCAGCACGTTCTTGACCTGATCGAGATCCTGCGGCGTCATAATCTTCAGCGTTGCGTTGACGGCATCGAGAATGGTCCTGACGGGGCTGAAGTACCACAGCCCGCCGCGTTGCACCGCGATGAATCCGACATGCGCTTGCTTTTGCGGGAGGCCGACGCCTTGCTTCAGCTCGTCGGTGCAAAGTTTCGGAGGAAACAGCTCGCCGAGACCTTTAGACGTGAAGCATTCACCGTCGAAGTTGACTGCGAACTTCCCGTCGGTCGAGCCGGCCTTGAACTCCATGTGCTTGATCGTTACGAGAGCAACCCCGCCTTCCTTGGGCTCGGTCGCGAGTTGCAGATTCGTGATCGAGGCGCGGAACGCACCGGCCGCATTCGAGGCCAGCGCTTTTGCTTCGGCGAGGAACGTCGGCGCGTACTCATGAAGCGCGGCATCCTCTTCCGGATCGGTGATCCCGATGAGGGTTTCAAAGTCGAGCGCGACCGCGGCGCGAAGCGCGGCCTCAATCGCAGCTGCAGCCGATTCCCGGCCGTCGGCGGCCAGACCGTGCCCAAAGTTTGGGGCCGGAGCGCCCGAATCTTCGCGGCTGCTTTCCGCGATGCTGTATCCCAGGCTCCAATACCAGCGGCCGTCCTTTTGAACGACGGCAACCTTCGCATCGTCTGTTGGATCGATCGTGTCGCTGCCGAATGTTGCGGGTCCCGTGAGCGCCTCTCCGGCGAGGTCGCGCACAAAGGTTCCCAGAGGCAATTGTTGCGGATCGATGCGGTACGACTCTTTCCCCGCGATGGCGCCGACGACGGCAACGTTTTCAGACAGCCGGTCCGTGGAGAACTTCAAGTCCTGGAAATTCACGTTGATGCCTTCGATGTGTGCGAGGTTGAAATCTTTACGCAAGGCACCGAGGCGAACGAGTTGCGTGCGCATTTCGGTGAGCGGTTCGCGGAATGCATCTCGTTCGGCGGGGACCATGCTGTCGAGGAGACCCAGAACGTCTTCGTTGGCAATCGAGGCAAAGAATGCGCGGGCGGCGTCTTCGGGTGTCGCCGCGCCGCTCTTCGTCCCGACGAGGTTGTTCGCGGCGTAGATCCCTCCGCCGACGAGCGCGAGCACTCCCACGATCAGCGTTGCAATCGCGGCAGGGCTGCGACGTTTGTGAACGGTTTCTACTGCGTCGCCGGCAGCGTCTTGAGAGACCACCGACGTCGTCTCCTCGCCACCGAACGACGTCGCCGGTTGCGGTGGTTGTTCGATCGGTGGATTGACATCGTCGTCGTCATTCATGTCGCCCGCCTCCCTAGATGTAACACCCCGATGCCGCCGGCGAGCGTGAGCAAGCTCAACGCGATCGAGACCGGAGGCCCCGCTTTCGTGTCGACATGCGATGCTAACACCGAGATCCCCGTTCCCAGGCCAGCGACGGCGACCAACAAAGAGAACGACGCTGCTACGACGTATTTTCCGGCCGCGGCAAGCGTCCATGTCGCCGCGGCCAGAAGCGGCAGAAGAAACCAGGCCACGAACAGCGCTCGAACGATGTGGATGTCTCCGAGACCCGCGTGGTGAAGTGCGGACGCGAGCGAATAGCCCGAGCGTCCAATGTTTCCGGTCCCGACCCAGGGCAACAGCGAAGCGAGCGCAACGCCGACCGCAGCGACCGTGGTAAGGGCAGCTTGCCGCCGAAGCGTCACGCAGTCGCGATGACGATCGTCCGCTGGCTGTAGAGAGAAAACGGCTCACCCTGCGCGCCGAAGCCTTCAACGCGGCTGAATCCTGCGCCGAGCAGCCAGTCACGGATTTCCGGAAAAGTGAATGTACGAACGGTGAACGTCGTGCGCCGAACCGAGCCGTCGCGAACGATGGTTCGCTCCGTGTGTGTCCGGCCGGTCAGCGCGTCGAGCTCGATGCGATCCGTCATGAAATCCTTGCCGTGCTCGAAAAGGATGACGCGCGGCGGCAGGCCTTGCTCCGGCAAATTGCGGATGACACGGTCTCGGTTGAGATGCTCCATGATGAGCTTGCCGCCCGGCTTCAGCGCGCGACGAAAGCCGGCGAGAACCGAACGGTTGGTCTCATCGTCGAAGTAGCCGAACGAAGTAAACCAATTCGCGAGCGCGTCGAACTCCGAATCGAACGTGAGCGAACGCATGTCTCCCTGGATGTACGTGACGTCCACGCCGCGCGCGGCCGCGTCGGTGCGAGCGCGTTCGAGGAACAGGGGGGTGACGTCTACGCCGGTAACGGAGAAGCCGCGTTGTGCAAGGCGATTGCTGATGCGACCGTGGCCGCACGGTACATCGAGGACGGTGTCGCCGGGGGTGAGGCCGAGCAGTTCGATGATGGCGGTGGTCTCGCGCTCGTTTCGCTCGCCGTCGAGCATCGATTCGTAGAAGTAGAGGTAGTCTTCGTCGAACACGCCGGCGAAGTCGAATGTCTCGCTCATCTTTTTCTCGTCTTGGATTGTCTCGCCTTCGATGATCGTATCGTCGCGGGCTTTTTCGTCGCAGCTGGTTTTTTCGTGGTGCGTCCCGCTTTCACGGGCGCGGACTTCGACGGGATCGTCTTCCGCGGCGGGGCCTTCCGTGAAATGACTCGCGCTTTGGACGCCCCGGCCTTCCGAGGCGACGTCGATGTCTTTGCGACACGCTTTTTCGAAGCCGCGACCTTTCCCGGTCTCTTTTTTCGAGGAATCTTTCGCCGAACGACTTTTGGCGGAGCTTTTTGCGGAGCGTGCGGAACCTCCACTACGCGCGTCGCTCGTGCGGCCCTCTCTCGCACGATCGACAAGGATCTCGCTTGAAACAACGATGCCACCGCGCTCGCCTCGGCCTCGACCGCCTCCCAGATTCGCTCCCCGGCGGAATCGAACAGGCGGATCGTCACCGTGAGCGTCCCGGCCCGGCTCATCCGGAAATCCCACAGCCCACCGATGCGCCCTTCGACCAAGATGATCGGCAATGAGTTCCCCGCCCGGTCGAAAGCGAGCTCGACGGCCTCCGGCTCACCGAGGCGCGACCGGTCGAGGTACCCCATCGGATAGGCGTCCCATGCGGGCAGGAGGTTCACGCGGTTCGCGACGGAACGTGATTGCTCGAACGCTCGGGCGTGCGCCGGCCACAGCACGTACCCATCATCCAGGCGCACCGGTTCGTGCGCTTCGAGTGCGGGCTCGCATCTGTTGCGCGGGATGCCCGACCACCACACGAAGTCGTCGACCGTTATGGGACCGTACGCTTGCAAGTAGTCGCCGGCGAGAAACGTCAGCGCGTCGTCGCGCGGCATCGCGGGTAGCGGGCTTCCGATCCATGCCTCGGTTGAAGCGAACGCGAAAGCATTGGAAAAGAGCGACGGGGCGCGGACGCGGACGACTTCGCCGGTCGATGCGAGAACGCTCAGCACCGCAGACGTCTTCTCGTCGTCGCCGCCTACGGCGCTCTTGATCTCTCGGGCGTCCATCGGACGCTCGCACACCTGCAGGATGCGCGCACGCAACTCGTTCCAGTATTCCGAGCTCACGCCCGTTCGCCGCAGCAGCGTTTGCTCGTTGACTCCGGTCCCGCGACACGCGTGAAAGGGAATGTGCGCCGTGTCGGCTGCCAGCAGCCAGACGGCGCGACGCATTGCCGGAAGGCGCACCGCCGTTCGGTGCATCGTCGCCCCTTCGTACATTCCCTGAAGCATGCGCGGGACGCGCGCGAGCAACGACAGCGGCGCCGACGGGTTTGCGCTCGACAGCGCTACAACCGAATGCAGCGCATCTTCAACGCCACGCGCGGTACGGTCGAGGCGCTGACGGCGCCACGACCACCAGCGTGCCTGCTCGGGCGCCAAGCGTCTTACGCGACCCGGATGATGAGCGCGTCGCCCTGGCCGCCACCGCCGCACAACGCGGCGACGCCGGTGCCTCCGCCGCGACGCTTGAGCTCGTGCGCGAGGGTGAGGACGAGGCGAGCGCCGCTCGCACCGATCGGATGGCCGAGTGCGACCGCTCCGCCGTTGACGTTCACGCGGTCGGGGTCCACGCCGAGATCGCGCGCACTGGCGATGGCGACGGACGCGAAGGCTTCGTTCATCTCGTACAAGTCGAACCCGGAAGGATCGAGCCCGGCTTTCGCAGCCGCCGCACGAATCGCGTTTGCAGGCTGCATGTGCAGGCCCGGATCGGGACCCGCGACTTGACCGTGCGCGACGATCGTGGCGAGCGGCTCGAGCCCCAGTGACGACGCTTGATCGGCTGACATGACGACCGTTGCGCACGCGCCGTCGGAAATCTGCGACGCGTTGCCCGCCGTGATCGTGCCGGTCTTGCTGAACGCCGGGCCGAGCTTCGCGAGCGACTCCGCGGTCGTACCCGGGCGAATGCCCTCGTCCTCTTCGATCAGCAGGGCGTCACCCTTCTTCTGCGGCACCTCGACGGCGACGATTTCCGCGGCGAGGCGGCCGGCTTTCGTGGCGTCGGCTGCGCGCTCGTGCGAACGCGCCGACCATTCGTCTTGCTCCGCACGGGAAACCTTGTACGTCTCGTTGCGCGTGTCGGAGCTTTCGCCCATGTGAATGTGCTCGAACGCATCCCACAAGCCGTCGTAGATCATCAAATCGACGAGCTTCGCATCGCCCATGCGCGCCCCGATGCGTCCCTTCGGCATCGCATACGGCGCATTCGTCATGGATTCCATCCCGCCGGCGACGGCGACGCGGACGTCGCCGGAGCGGATCAAAACGTCGGCGAGGTGGATCGCGTTCAGACCCGACAGGCACACCTTGTTGATGGTTATCGCCGGGGTCGTCATCGGGATACCCGCTTTGACGGCGGCTTGGCGCGCGGTGATCTGCCCCTGACCGGCTTGCAGAACCTGTCCCATGATGACGTAGTCGATCTGGTCCGGGGCAAGCCCGGCGCGGCCGAGCGTTTCCTTGATGGCAAAGCCGCCGAGGTCCATGGCCGTAAAGCCGGCCAGTCCGCCGAGGAATTTTCCAATCGGCGTTCGCGCGCCGGAGACGATGACGGATTCCGACATGTCGGTACCTCCTGGGTCTTCTTGCTCCTCGTGCCATTCTAGCCTGAGCGCTCGCGCGGGTAGAATTGGTGCAATGTTCGACCGAGTGGACCATGTGGGCATTGCCGTACGAAATCTCGATGCGGCCATCGGCTTCTACGAGAAAACGTTCGGCGTCTCCCTGGCGCATCGCGAGCGCGTCGACGAGCAGGGCGTCGAAGAGGCCATGTTCCGCGTCGGGGAGAGCTGGATCCAGCTTCTCCAGCCGCTCGGCCCGGATACACCGGTCGGCAAGTTCATCGACAAGCGCGGGGAGGGAGTGCACCACGTGGGGTACGGGGTTCCCGACTTGCGGAAGGTCCTGGACCATCTCAAGGAAGAGGGCGTTCCCCTCATCGATGCCGAGCCGCGACGCGGATCGCGCGGCTCACAGGTTGCATTCGTCCATCCCAAAGGCGTCGGTGGTGTGCTCGTGGAGCTCGTGCAGGAATAGGTATGGCCGTTCCCGAGATCTCCATCGTCGTCCCGATCTTCAACGAGCGTGAAAATTTGCCCTCGCTCGTCGACGGCATTCGCGCCGTTGCGCGCACGCTGGCGCCGTCCGAGCTGATTCTGGTGGACGACGGCTCGACCGACGGCAGCACGCAATGGCTGGATCAAGCCCACCGGGCAGATCCCTGGGTAAAGGTTGTGCGCCTCACACGAAACTTCGGGCAGACGGCGGCGCTGTCTGCGGGATTCGAGCATGCGCGCGGGCGCGTCATCGTGACGCTCGACGGCGACTTGCAAAACGATCCCGTGGATATTCCACGGATGCTCGCCAAGCTCGACGAAGGTTACGACGTCGTGAGCGGCTGGCGCGTCGAGCGCGCCGAGCGATCGTGGTCTCGCCGCGTTCCGAGTGCGATCGCGAACAGGATGATCTCCCGCCTCTCCGGTGTTCGCTTGCACGACTACGGATGCACGCTCAAGGCGTACCGGCGCGACGTGGTCGAAGAGATCGAGCTGTACGGCGACGCACATCGTTTCCTGCCGGCGCTCGCCGCCAGCATCGGCGACCGGGTCGGCGAGATTGAGGTGCGCCATCGCCCGCGCGCACACGGCCAGTCCAAATACGGTCTGTCCCGTGCGCCGAAGGTCTTCCTCGATCTTCTTGCGTTGCCGTTCATGCTTCGCTTTTTCAACCGCCCTATTCGGTTCTTCGGCGGCGTTGGGCTGATCGCCGGCTCTCTCGGAGGTCTCGTGCTTGCGTGGCTGGGATATCTGCGAATCTTCAACCATCAAGCGATCGGCAACCGGCCGGTGCTTCTCGCCGGGGTGTTGATGGTTTTGATGGGCGTGCAGTTCATCACGCTCGGCCTTCTCGGTGAGCTCGTTATTCGGGCGTACTACGCCACGAAGGGACGTCGCGCCTATCACGTCCGGCGCGCATTCGTGGAGTGCACGCCCGGACATCACGTGTGCGGCGTCGAAGAGCACATTCGGCTTCCATAGGACGACGCTACCCGCACGTATCTAGGCCGTCATGCAAACGGCGTACGCGATGCCGGTATCGCTGAGCGACGCCGAGCGGTTCGTGACTTCGACGCGCCATCCGGTCCCGTCGCCCACCGGGAACGAACCGTTCACGATGATGCCGTTTTCATATTGCGTGGAGCGCGCGCCGCCGCCCGTCGCCTTCTTGCCCGACGGACAGAAAGTCTCGTAGTACGTCGCGCCGCCGCCGGCGATCGTGAACGTCTGCGAAATGATCTGGTAACCGGAGGCGCCGGGAGGCCCTTGGGGCCCTTGCGGACCCGTGGGACCGGTTGCGCCTTGCGGACCGGTTGCGCCTTGCGGGCCGGCAGCGCCTTGCGGACCCGGCGGGCCGCCCGGTCCTTCTCGGCCGTCGGGGCCTGTCGGTCCCTCCGGTCCCATGACGCCTTCGAGCCCTCGCGCACCCGAGGGGCCGGATTCACCGATCGGGCCTTGGGGGCCGGCGGGGCCTTGCAGCCCCATGATGCCCTGCGGTCCTTCGGGTCCGACGGGCCCCATCGGTCCCAGCGGACCTTGGGGGCCCATCGGGCCCTGCGGACCGACCGGCCCGGTTTGGTTCCACGAGATCTCTGCCTCGTCCTGGCTGCATGAGCCGGCCGAAGCCACGATGCGGATGTTGCCGTTACCGCGCTTGTAGCACGCGCGAATGGTGCCGGATGAATCCGGCGTCACGGCCCAGCCGACGCTCGCGAAGAAGAAGACGACGCCGAGGATGGTCGCGGCGACGACCGGTGCGAAGCGCCGTACGGCGGCGATCTTGCGTTGCACGGTTGCCATCGGCCGGTGGCTCCTCCGGGACTAGTCTCATATGACTATCGGAGAGATGGCCTTTTTGCTTGAGAACGGCGCGAACCGGGCTTTTACGGCTTTGTCCCGCTTGCCAGGAGCATCAGAGAGACGCGGCGCAGCCCCGGGGTCCGGGCCACGGCCCGGTCCACTTTGTCGAAGAACGGGATCAATTTCTCCGGCTTCGGCGGCGTGTACAAAACGCGCTCGAGCTTGAGCCGGCGCAGGCCGGCGTCGGCCAGCCGCGGCATCACCGTACGCGGGCTCAGCTTGAAGCAGTTCCATTCCACGCGCTGAGTCGACACGTTGATGAAGTTCGTTGGGAACTTCCAGTTCGGTTCCATGACGGCGACGTGCCCGCCAGAGCGCGTTACCCGCGCCATCTCTTTGAGGACGAGCCACGGCTTGTCCATGTGATGCAAGGCCCCGGAGCAGAACACCGCGTCGAGCGACCCATCGGGGAACGGCAAGAATGTGGCATCGGCTGCGAGCAGCGGAGATTCCGGAATTCTGCTCCGCGCTTGCTCTAGCATTTCGAACGACGCGTCGAGACCGACGTAGCTCACCTTCACGTTGTCGAGAAGCCACCGTGCGTGCAGCCCGGTGCCGGTGCCGACTTCGAGCACGCTGTCGCCGTCTTTCAGCTCGAGCGTGTCCATCAACCGCGCGATCTTGATCTTGTGGTTGCGATTGTCACGGTTGCCCATCGACCAGAACTTGCGATCGTAGTGACCGGCTTGCTCGCGGTAATACGCGATCTGATCTTCCAGGCCCGGCTCGGTTCTTCTCACGAAACTCGCTCCTCGCTTCGCCGTACGCGTCGGTAGACGTCTTCGTATGCGGCTGCCATCGCTTCGGACGTGTAGCGGCCGGCCGTCACACGAGCATTCTCGCCGAGACGCGCCCGCATTGTCGCATCGGAGGACAAGGCCGTCAGCGCCTTCACGAGCCGCTCTTCGTCATCCGGCGGCACCAGCAACGCGTTTTCATTGTCGTGCAGGAAGTCTGTCTGCCCGCCGACGTCCCCGGCGATGACCGGAAGACCGGCGCGCATCGCTTCGAGGTAGACGAGGCCGAACCCTTCGTGCGACGAGACGAGCGCAAAGGCGTCGGCGGACGCGAGTCGGGTCGCGACCGCGGCGTCCGGGAGCGGACCCGCCAGCCGCACGCGGTCCGGGTCTGCAACGGCTTCGATCGATTCGCGCTCGGGCCCGTCGCCGATGATCTCGAGCCTCATCCGCGGCACCGACGACGCTGCCCGCGCGAGCGACGCGATCTGCTTTCGGCGTACGAGTCGCGCGAGCGTCACGACGGCAAAGTCACCGTCGCCCCATCCCAGAGAGGCGCGGTCCTGTTGCGGAAGCGGCGGTTGCTCGATCCCGCACGCAACGACCGTGATGTCTTCTCGCTCGGTCAGCTCGCGTGCACGGTTCGCGATGTCGGACGAGATCGCCGTGACGGCGGAAGCCCCTCGCACGACACTCCGAACGGCGGCGCGCAGCGGCGGAAAGCGATCCGGGCCGACGCGGGACGGATCAAAGATGTCCGCGCCGATCACCGTGAGGACGTGCGGCGCCTTCGCGCGGCGCGCGATCCACGCACCGGCGGGCCCGGTCGGAACGGCAAAGAACGAATGGACGAGATCGAACCTTCTTCCCCGGATCAGCCGGCCGGCTCGCCGTCGGGCAGCCGGTACGAAGCTCAGCATCGACGCGAGCGACGCCTTCGACAAGTCGCGCCGGCCGACGACGGGAACGCGCACCACGCGCGCATGCGAATCGTAGGAGTCCTCGGCCGTGTCTGGTCCCGCACTCGTGAGGACGGTGACGTCGTGCCGTTTGGCCAGCTCGCGCGCAAGGGTGCGCGTGATGATCCCGCCTCCGCCGCCGAGCGGCGGGTACTCGTAATTCACGAGCATGATCCTCACAAGCGATCCTCCGATGCGCGGCGGCTTCGATTCGCGCCGGTAATCTAACGCGTAGAGCGTCATCGCCCGAGGAGCACGTTGGAACCCACGCTGTCCGATCCGGAACCGGTCGCTCGATCACGCGGCGGAGCGGCAAAGATCGTCGTTCGCATTGGCGTCGGGCTGGCGGTGCTCGGCTTCATCGTGCTCCGCCATCCCGCCGGGATCATTGACAAGCTAAGCGATGCGCGCCCGCTGTATCTGGCGCTCGCCTTTGCGTCCGTCATCGCCGGCCTCTTTGTGAGCGCCTTGAGGTGGCGGGTCTATTTGCGGGCGCTGGATTTGGACTTGCCGCTCGGGACGCTTTTCCGCCTGTATTTCGTCGGAACCTTCTTCAACGCCTTCTTGCCGACCGGGATCGGCGGCGACGGGTACAAGGCGATTCGCCTCGGACGGGACCGCGGCAGCGTCAGCCGCGCGTTTGCGTCGGTGTTTCTCGATCGTTTCGCCGGTATCGTCGGCCTGGCGATCATCGGGTTCGTCAGCACGCTGATTCTCGTTTTGCGTCACGAACGGGCGAACATCGCGTTTCTCTCGCTCGCGCTCAGTGCAGGGATTGTCGTCGCTGCAATTCTCGTGCTCGCCGGCGGCGATCGTCTGGCCGGAGTTTTCATTCCCGATCGCGGTCTTTTCGGAAAGTTGCGCACGGCGATCCGTGACATCGAGCTGGCCGGGCGCTCGCGAGAGACGCTCGCACCGGGGATCGCGTACGGGCTCGTCTTTCAACTGCTCGTCCTCGGATATCACTTGTCCGTAGCGGCCGCGCTGCGCATCCACGTGAACATCGCGGAGATGTCGGCGATCGTCGTCATCGCCTCGCTCGCAACGATGATTCCCATCACGATCAACGGGCTCGGCTTTCGCGAGTCGAGCTACAAGTGGGCTCTGACGCAATACGGCGCGTGTTCTTCCCAAGCGTGCGGCAGCGCGTTCGCAATCTTGATCTTGGCCGTTTTGTTGGTGTCGAGCGCCGTGGGCGGGCTGGTCTATGTGATCGCAGGAGGCGAGGTCGTCGGGAAAAATGCTCGAGTGTCGTAGCGCTATCAAAGAGAGGTTCGCTTGAGCGATTCTCTCGTTATTCCCAAAAGTGAGTGTGTGCCTCCCCGGCGTTAGCGTTCGGCAGGAGGATGACAAAGGAGCCGGCGCGATGGTTCGGACTCAGGACTTGTCTCAACCAAAAGTAGCGCTCAACCGCTCACACGGCAAGACGTTTCCATCCCAAAAGAGGCAATCTACTCCGGCGGGCCGAGCAGCGCTTCGAGCTTCGTCCAGTCGGCGATGCCGCAGCCGTTCGTGCGCGTGATCGTCGCGTTCACCGGATCGCCGCGAACCGCGCCGGTGATCGTGGCCTTTTGGGGTCCGCCGTAGATCTCGGTGCATACGCGGTCTGTGATGAGGCCTTTGGTGAGGAGGACCTTGTTTGCCGGCTCGAGCGCCGCGCGACAGGCTTTGCCGGCAAGGTCCGGGTCATGCAAGTAGCCGGTCCCGGTTCCGCCGTCACTCGTGCAGGCCACGGTTGCACGTCGCTCCAACCCCTCGGTTTGGACGACGATCATCAGGCTGGCTTGGAGCTTCAGGTCCGAGCTCGGGACGCGTGCGCCGGAATTTCCGCAGGCCGCGACCATCGCCAAACCGGCGAGGCTGAGAAATAGGCGCAGGCGCATCATGCCTTTAGACGTTTTCCCAAGCGAGATGTTCCACGCCAGTTTGCAGCGACTCGGGCCGGACGACCACAATCGCGCCGGAGCGGGAGGATTGATGGCGACCAAGAAGACAGAACCCGGAGTCCGGCACAGCGTCGAAGAGAAGATCGAGGAGTTCAACAAGCGGCGCGACGCGGCGCTGCACGCCGGCAGCAAGGAGGCCGTCGAACGGCAACACGAGCGCGGGAAGCTGACTGCCCGCGAGCGCATCGACATCCTGCTCGACCCCGGATCTTTCACCGAGCTCGACTCGATGGCGCGCCACCGGGCGCACGGGTTCGGTCTCGAACTGTCGCGGCCCTACGGGGACGGCGTCGTTACCGGCTGGGGAACGATCGAGGGCCGGAAGGTGTTCGTGTTCTCGCAGGACTTCACCGTCTTCGGCGGATCGCTCGGTGAAGTCTTCAGCGACAAGATCTGCAAGATCATGGACCTCGCGCTTGCCACCGGTGCACCGGTGATCGGCTTGAACGACTCCGGCGGGGCGCGCATTCAGGAAGGGGTCGTTTCGCTGGCCAGCTACGGCTACATCTTCGAGCGCAACGTGCGTTCGTCCGGTGTCATCCCGCAAATCTCCGTCATCGTCGGCCCGTGCGCGGGCGGCGCGGTGTATTCGCCTGCGATGACCGACTTCGTCTTCATGACGAAGGAAACAAGCCACATGTTCATCACGGGTCCCGACGTCATCAAGACGGTGACCGGCGAAGCGGTGACGTTCGAAGATCTGGGCGGTGCGATGGCGCACGCATCGAAGTCCGGCATCGCACACTTCGTCGCCGAAGACGAAAAGCATTGCCTGCAAATGGTTCGCTACCTCATGTCGTTCCTGCCGCAGAACAACATGGAGGATCCGCCCTATTTCCCGCCGACGGATCCACCGGACCGCCGGGAACAGCGGCTGGTGGACTTGATTCCGGATGAGCCGAACCGCGCGTACCACATGCATGAGGTCTTGAATCTCGTCTTCGACGACGGCGAATTCTTCGAGGTGTTTCCGCACTACGCGATGAACATCCTGACGGGCTTCGCGCGACTCAACGGGCGCGTCGTCGGTATCGTGGCGAACCAGCCGATGCACCTCGCCGGCGTCTTGGACATTCACTCCTCGGAAAAGGCCGCTCGTTTCGTCCGGACGTGCGATGCGTTCAACATCCCGCTCATCGCATTCGTCGACGTGCCGGGATTCCTTCCCGGGACGAACCAGGAGTGGGGCGGGATCATCCGCCGCGGCGCGAAGCTCCTGTACGCCTTCACGGAGGCGACCGTCCCCCGGATCCAAGTGATCACCCGCAAGGCGTACGGGGGTGCGTACGTCGTCATGAACTCCAAGTCGATCCGAGCCGACGTCGCCTTCGCCTGGCCGACGGCAGAGGTGGCCGTCATGGGCCCCGAGGGCGCCGTGAACATCGTGTTCCGCCGGGAGCTGGAAAAGGCGGAGGACCCCGTCGGGAAACGGGCCGAGATGATCGGGGAGTACACCGACAAGTTCGCGAACCCGTACATCGCCGCCGAGCGGGGGTACGTCGACGACGTGATCGACCCGCGCGACACGCGCCCCCGGCTCGTCGACGCCTTGGAGGTCCTTGTCACGAAGCGCGAGACCCTGCCGCCGCGGAAGCACGGAAACATCCCGCTGTGAGACCGCCGGAGATCGAGGTTACCGGCGGCTTCCCCTCCCCGGAGGAGGAGCGTGCCGTCCGCGAAGCCATCCTCAAGCTGTGGCGGGACGATCAAGCACTCGCCGCGCGTGCGCAGGGTGGCAACGCGTGGGTGGCTGCCGGCCGCGACGAGGCGACCGGTGCTTCTTCGGGGCGCGGTTGGCGGCGTTCCGCCGGTCTCATGCAGCCGGGTGTCTTGTTTGCGCGCCGCGTGGGCCGCGGAGATCAGCGCTAGCGCGTCTGGGCGTCACTGACGCCGTACCGGTCGATGTCGGCAGCCAGCAGCTCGTCGGCTTCCTCCTGCGTGATCTCTCCGTCTTCCTCGTACGACAGGCGAAGCCGCAGCCTGCCGTCCGGCGTCATCCAGGTCGGCGTGAAGAGCTCGCGCACGCGCGGTTCGATATTCATCTCCTTCGATCCCTACCCGCCGGATGTCCTTGCGAACCGGCGGTTTGTGGCGTCACTCGGTGCGCAGAACGCTCGCGGCTTGGGTGCGTGCCGCCGCCCTCCCAGGCAGGAGGGAGGCCAGCAGCGCCAGTAGAAGCGCCGCCGGAACGATCGTCGTGGACGGCGGGATCACGGCCGGCGGCGGCACGGGCTAGCGAGGTGCCGCGCCGCAATCGCCGCGCGCCGGAGGACCGCAGCGAGTCGCCGCGCCCGAAGGGCCTCGTCCCGAG
>JAIVGO010000100.1 GCA_020201525.1 Actinomycetota bacterium
CCCGCCAGCACGAGCGGCATGCCCGCCCGCTTCGCCACCTCGATCGCGAGGTCCTGCCCCTTGCGCTCGCACACGCGGCCGAGACACAGCAGGTAGTCCTCCTTGTCGCGCGAGAACGGCATCGAGTCGACGTCGACGGCGTTGTGCACCGTGCCGCTCCATGGAAGATCCGGCACCTCGCCGCGCTGGTAGTCGCTGATCGCCGTGAGATACACCTCGGAGGAGAACCGACGGTAGAACGACGCCCGGGCCTCATCCAGCACCATGTGCACCGTGTGGAGCACCGGCGTCGAGAGGCAGGACGCGAACGCCACGCCCAGGTAGTTCGTGTGGTCGTGGATCAGGTCGAACCCATCACCGTCGCGGTAGATCGCCGCGGCGTGCGTGTACGCCGCGCCGACGTGCACGGCGTCGGGCTCGACCTCCCAGATCCGCTCCGTGGGGGCCTCGTCGTACACGGAGCGCAGGTTGGCCTTCGTGTGAGAGTCGCCGGAGGCGAACAGCGTGACATCGTGCCCGCGGGCCACGAGCTCCTCGACGAGCAGGCTCACGACCTGCTCGACGCCACCGTAGCCGGGCGGCGGCACGGGGATCCACACGGGGGCGACGATGCCGATCCGCACGATCGGTAAGGGTACTCGCCGGGCGTCGGCGGGGGCTACGCGACCGGGTTGGCGGCTGCGTAGTCCGAGCCGAGGTACACCGCGACCTGCACGAGCGGGCCGACGGCCGGCGTGGTGCCGGTGAGGCCCTCCGCCGGGATCGGGACCACCGCGCCGGTCGGGAAGAGCTTCTTCTTCACGCACCGGGCGGCGATCTTGTTGTCCGGCCCGCGGAAGTAGACGGTGGTGGTGGTGGACTCGCTCGGGGCGTTCCCGATGTCGGTGTCGGGATTCACGTTGTACCCGGTGTTCGTGAGCTTCGTGGCCGTGGCGGCGGCGAGCCCGGCGGTCGAGGTGGCGTTCTCCACCGCGACCCGGACACTCGACGGAGCGGGACACTGCAGCTTGGGCGGCTTCGGCGAGTTGGAGGGACCGGGGCTATGGGACGGCGACGGCGACTCCGTGGGCTGGGTGATCTCGGACGGCCCACCGGAGCTCGGGAACGCGTTGGCGATGACCACGCCCCCCACGACGACGGCAGCGACGAGGATGGCGCCTCGCACGGCGCTCGCCCTCAACGGAGCCTCTCCATCGTCACTGACCACATGGCGGCGCCATCTTCCCCCGCTCGCCACGGGCCTACAACTCGCGCCGCGAGAGGCCGGCGAACCGGGCCCGGCGCCTGGCATCGCGGAGCCGCCGCAGCCTGCCGACCAACATGGGGTCGTAGGCCAGGGCGTCCGCTCGGTCGATGAGCTCGTTCAGCAGGCGGTGATAGCTCGCGGCAGACAACCCGAGGCGTTCCCGGACCACCCGTGCCTTGGGAGCCCGGTGACGCCACCAATCGCGCTCGACGTCGAGGATCGACCGGTCGCCCTCCGAGAGCATCTCCACGAGGCCGAGGCTAACAGCCAGGTGTGACAAATCAACGAACCGCGTGGAGTGGCGAGCTACGGGAACAGGCCGCGGGTGACGTGGGCCTCGGCCACCCTGGAGACGCCGAGGATGGTGGCGGCCATGCGGGTCGGGATCTTGCGCTCCTCGGCGATGTCGAGCACGTCGACGTAGGCGCGCTCCATGATCCGGCGAAGCTTCATGTTCACCTCGTCCTCGTCCCAGAAGTACGCCTGGAGGTCCTGGACCCACTCGAAGTAGGACACCGTCACGCCGCCGGAGTTGGCCAGGATGTCCGGTACCACCAGCACGCCCCGGTCCTCGAGGATCGCGTCGGCCTCGGGCGTGGTCGGTCCGTTCGCGCCCTCGATGATGACCTCCGCCTTGACCCGTTCCGCGTTGTTCTCGGTGATCTGTCCCTCGAGCGCCGCGGGCACGAGCACGTCGCAGGGGATCTCCAGGAGCTCCTCGTTGGTGATGGACTCCCCGCCCTCGAATCCCACGACCGTGCCCGTGTCGTCCCGGTGGGCCTCCAGGCCCGTCGGCGACAGGCCGCGAGGGTTGTACACGCCGCCGTTCACGTCGGACACCGCCACCACGATGCAGCCCAGCTCGGTCAGCAGACGCACGGCCGGGGCACCGACCTTCCCGTAACCCTGGATGGCGACGCGCGTCTCGTCGACCTTCGCTCCGCGATGCTTCAGCGTGGCCTCCGTGATGTACATGACGCCGCGCGAGGTGGCCTCGCCGCGGCCGAGCGATCCGCCGATCGACAGCGGCTTCCCCGTGACGACCCCCGGCACGGAGTGCCCGGCGATCATGGAGTACGTGTCCATGATCCAGCCCATGATCTGCTCGTCGGTACCGAGGTCGGGCGCGGGCACATCGCGCTCCGGACCGATCAGCGGGCCGATCTCCGCGGCGTAGCGCCGTGTGAGCCGCTCGAGCTCGTCGCGCGACAGCGCCTTCGGGTCGACGACCACGCCGCCCTTCGCGCCGCCGTACGGGATGCCGGCGATCGCGCACTTCCAGGTCATCCACATCGCGAGGGCCTTGACCTCGTCGAGTGTCACGGCAGGGTGGTACCGGATGCCGCCCTTCGACGGCCCGCGCGTGGTGTTGTGGTGCACGCGGTAGCCGGTGAAGACCTTCACCAGCCCGCTGTCGAGCTTGATGGGGACGGCAACGGTCAGGGAGCGCTTGGGGTTGCGCAGGACGTCGTGGACGCCCGGGTCCAGATTCATGATGCGCGACGCCTCGTCCAGTTGCGAGAGCGCCGATTCCCACGCGCTGCTCGTCACACCCACTCCCTGATCAGGCCAGGCGAGTCTAACAGTGACCCTTCGGGAATCTCGGAGCTGCGGACGGGGGCGGCCTCAGACCGCCGCCTCATGCCCCCTGCGAGCTCCGAGGTGCTTGACGAAACGCACGACCGTGCCGGGCTTGGCCGGCGTGCCCTCCTGGATCGTGACCTCGTCCACCACCGCGAGCATGATCGGGATGCCGCGCCCGGCCGTGCCATCGAGCTCGGGGATCGGAATCTTGCGCTCGAACACGCCCTCGTCGCGGACGAGGATCTCGATCGCGTGATCCTGCGATCGCCACGACAGCTCGATGCGGGCGCTGCCGGTGTGGATGACGGCGTTGACACAGGCCTCGGAGACCGCCAGCAACAGGTCGTCGCAGACCGTCTCGGGAAGCCGGTCGGCGTCGGACTGTTCGCGGATGAACTCGCGAACCTGGGAGAGGGCCGAGGGGTGCGCGCGGAAGCTCTTGTTGACCGGAAACCTGGTGACGCTCACCCGATGCGCTCCCTCGTTCGGAGACGAGGGAGCGCGCGCGACCTACTCACAACGCGTGGATTCCCTCGACGCATGAATCGTAATCCTCCTGGCGCAGATTTCCATCACACGGCGATCAATGCAAATGGGAGGCGATCGAGCAGATCGACAAGTCCGATCACGCCGTCCGTGACGGAGATCTCCGCTCCCGTGAACACGTTGCGCCACCGATGCGGCGCACGGTCGGGCAACGCGAGCGTCGTGTCGTTCCACGTCGCGGGCCCGATGGGGAAACGGTCGGGTTCGGTCGCATCGAGGACGAGTCGCGGGACCACGGCGACGGCCCAGCGCGATCGCAGACGACGCGCGAACGCGAGAACGCTGTTCGCTCGTGGACCTCTCGCCTCGATCGGGATGTACGAACCCCGCGTGAAGAGCTCGGGATCGTTGCGCCGCAAGGCCAGGGCGGCCCGCACCACGTGCAGCTTCAGTCGTCCGTCGCGCCACCCTCGCAGGAGCTCGTCCGGATCCTCTGGAAGGGACGCGAGCATCTCGGCCGCTCGATCGAGGTCGAACGGCTCTCGGTTGTCGGGATCGACGAGACGAAGGAACCAGGTCTCGGTTCCGCGATAGAAGTCGGGGATACCGGGCGCGGCGACCTTCACCACCACCTGAGCGAGCGCGTTGACGACGCCGGCGATCTCGATCCGGCGGCGGAAGGCCTGGAGATCCGACCGGAGGTGTGCGCCCTCCGGGCCCATGAGGGCTCGAACGAATCCGAGCAACGCATCCTCGTGTTTCTCGTTCGGTTCCATCCAACTCGTGTGGACCTTGGCCTCGCGGGCAGCCTTGCGCGCGAATGACTCGATGCGCGCCGCGAGACCCGCTTCGTCGGCCGCATCGAGTGGCCAGACGCCCACGAGGGTCTGGTAGATCAGGAGCTCCTCCGAGGCGTCGGGGACGAGCTCGCCGTCGACCGGCTGCTTCCAGCGCGCCGCCATGTCGCTCCATCGCCGCACGGCGCTGCTCCACGCCGACGGCTCCTCCGAGAGGACGGAGAGCACCGCACGGACATCCTCGCTCCGCTTCGAGTCGTGCGTCGAGGTCGCCGACAGCGCGGTCGGCGCCGCCCTCGCTCTCGCTCGACACATGCGGTGGAAGGCCTCCGGTCCCCCGGCCGCCGTCCCCGGATGCGCCCCGACGTCGTTCCGCGAGATGAGGAGCGGGTAGTCGTACAGCGCCGTGTCCTCCACGCCCTTGGCCGTCACCGGGCCGGTGAGCTGCTGCCAGCGCAGCACGAGCTCGAGGGCGTGCCGTCCGCCGCGCTCGAGGAGCAACACCGATCGCACGAGCTCGACGGCGGCCCGGGACCTGCCCCGCAGGCCGCGGCGGGCATCCCGTGCGGCGCGCTCGATGAAGCGGCGATCTCGTTGCGAGACCTCCCGCCCTCGGATGTACGTGCGGTACACGGGGAGCCGGGCCGTGACCTCGGCGAGGGCCGCACGGAGGCTCTCGTCGTCGGAGGCATGAGGGCCGAGCGCCGCCCGCAGGTCGGCCACGACGCTTCCGAGCTGGCCGCTGAACAACTGATCCATGACCTGCCGCTGCTTCTTCGCCGCGAGCTCCTCGAAGTCCTCGGGCCGCTCGCTGAACGACGCGCCGAACACCCGCAGCTCCTCCACGCCGTCCGGATCCACGAACACATCGCCCAGCGCGCTCGCGAACTCGTAGCCGGTGGTTCCCTGCACCGGCCACTCGGGGGGCAGCGTCTCGTCGTCGCCGAGGATCTTCTCCACCCAGATCGGGACGTCGGGGCCGACGGCGCCGCGGAGTCGTTCGAGATAGCCGGTCGGATCGCGCAGCCCATCCACGTGATCGACCCGCAGTCCCGTCACGCGGCCCGCCTCGACCAGCTCCAGGACCAGCGCGTGCGTCGCCTCGAACACACGCGGATCCTCCTGCCGCAACGAGACGAGATCCGAGATGTCGAAGAACCGCCGGTAGTTGATGCGCTCGGCGGCGTCGCGCCAGTGGCCGAGGATGTAGCCCTGCGCCTCCAGCACCGCGGGGACGTCGCGCCCGCCGCCGCCCGTGCCGGGTGCCACCGGGAACACGTGCTCGTGGTACCGCAGGACGGGTTCGTCGCCCTCGTCGTCGGCGACGAGCTCCCCGCACTCCAGGACCTCGTCCAGCGAGGCACCGAGGACCGGGACGAACAGCTTGCCGCCGTGGCGCTCCCAGTCCACATCGAAGAACGAGGCGTACTGTGACTCCCGTCCCCGGCGCAGGACGTCCATCCACCAGCGGTTCTCCGACGACGCGGCCATGTGGTTGGGCACGATGTCGAGCACCAACCCCATACCTCGCTCGCGCAGCTCGCCGGTGAGGGCCTCGAACGCGGGCGAGCCGCCGAGCTCCGGTGCGATCTGCGTGGGATCCGTCACGTGGTACCCGGACGTGCCGGGCCGGGCAGCGAGGAGCGGCGACGCGTACAGGTCGCTCACCCCGAGCGACTGCAGGTACGGCAACGCGCGCCGGGCGTCATCCAGAGCGAAGCCGTCGCCGAACTGCAAACGGTACGTGGCGACCATGGCGCGGGTCACGGGGTGCCCGCGCTACCGCTCGGCGTGGCGCAGCAGGATCAGCGAGTGGGCCACGAGGTTGATGGCCTCCTGGCGGATGGGCCGCGATCCCGGCCGGGCCGTGTTCAGCGCCTCGTGCCAGATGCCGGACTCCTCGAGCTGCGGCAGCACGAAACGCCTGGAACGCGTCCCCCCGTTCAGCAGCAGGAGCAGGGTGTCGCCGAAGACCGGCCTGCCGCGCTCGTTGACCTCGTCGGTTGCCTGGCCCGAGATCAACATGCCGAGCACGTGGTTCGCGGGGTCGGCCCAGTCCGCGTCGGTGAACTCGGCGCCGTCCGCGCGGATCCACGTGATGTCCTTGAGACGCTCGCCGGCGACGGGCCTCCCGGTGAAGAACGAGCGGCGGCGGAGCACGGGATTCGAGCGGAACACCTGAAGGAGCTGCCGGGTGAACTCGAGGAGCTCGCGATCCTCGGGGTCGAGATCCCAGTCCACCCAGCTGATCTCGTTGTCCTGGCAGTACGCGTTGTTGTTGCCCTGCTGCGTGCGGCCCATCTCGTCGCCGTGGAGCATCATCCGCACGCCCTGGGAGAACAGCAGGGTGGCCAGGAAGTTGCGCTTCATGCGCTCGCGCATGCGCTTGATGTGCGGGGCGTCGGTCGGTCCCTCCGCGCCCCAGTTCCGGGAGTAGTTCTCGTCGTGACCGTCCTGGTTCCCCTCGCCGTTGGCCTCGTTGTGCTTGTGCTCGTAGCTCACGAGGTCGTTGAGGGTGAAGCCGTCGTGGGCGGTCACGAAGTTGATCGTGGCGTAGGTGCGCCGGCCGCTCTGCTCGTACATGTCGCTCGATCCCGACAGACGGAAGGCGAGCTCGGAGACCTGTCCGGGGTCGCCGCGCCAGAACCGCCGGACGCAGTCGCGGTACTTGTCGTTCCACTCCGCCCACCCCACCGGGAAGTTGCCGACCTGGTAGCCGCCCTCGCCGACATCCCAGGGCTCGGCGATGAGCTTCACCTGTGAGAGCGTCGGGTCCTGCTGGATGATGTCGAAGAACGTTCCGAGGCGGTTCACCTCGTACAGCTCGCGCGCGAGCGTCGACGCCAGATCGAACCGGAACCCGTCGACGTGCATGTCCACGGCCCAGTACCGAAGGCTGTCCATGATCAGCTGGATCGTGCGGGGGTGGAGCATGTTCAAGCTGTTGCCGGTGCCGGTGAAGTCGATGAGGTAGCGGGGATCCTCGGGGTTCAGCCGGTAGAAGGCGTCGTGGTCGACCCCGCGGAGCGAGAGGGTCGGGCCCATGTGGTTGCCCTCGCCGGTGTGGTTGTAGACCACGTCGAGGATCACCTCGATCCCCGCCCGGTGCAGGGTCTTCACCATCGACTTGAACTCCTCGACCTGCTTGCCGGGGACCTGCGCGTACTTCACCTCCGGCGCGAGGAAGGCGATCGAGTTGTAGCCCCAGTAGTTGGCGAGGCCTCGCTCGGTGAGGAACCGCTCGGGCACGAACTGGTGGATCGGCAGCAGCTCCACGGCGGTGACGCCGAGCGCGAGCAGGTGATCGATGACCGGGTCGCTGGCCATGCCGAGGTAGGTGCCGCGCAGCTCCTCGGGAACCTGCGGATGACGCATGGTCATGCCGCGGACGTGGCACTCGTAGATCACGGTGCGGTTCCAGGGCGTGAGGGGCTTGCGGTCGTCGCCCCACGAGAACTCCGGCTCCGCGACCAGGCACTTCGGCATCTCGCCGGCGTCGTCGCGATCGTCGAAGGAGAGATCCTCCTCGGCGTCACCGATCGTGTAGCCGTACATGGCGTCGGTCCACTGCACCTGGCCGCTGATGGCCTTGGCGTAGGGATCGATCAGGAGCTTCTTCGGGTTGAAGCGGTGGCCGCGCTGCGGCTCGTAGGGACCGTCGATGCGGTACCCGTAGAGCTGGCCGGGGCGCACGTCGGGCAGATAGGCGTGCCAGATGAGATCGGTGCGCTCGTGCAGATCGATCTCGTCGGTGGCCTTGGCGTCGTCGGGGTGATCGAAGAGGCAGAGCGTCACCGCGGTGGCGTGCTCGGAGAAGATGGCGAAGTTGACGCCCTCGCCGTCCCACGTGGCGCCTTGCGGATAGGGCGCGCCCGGCCAGATCCTCATGGTCGGTCGCCCTCCGTCTTCGACAGCACGACGAAAGAAACCCCCCTGGCGTGAGCGGGGGGGCCGTTCGTGGAGCCCATGAGGACCGTCCACTCGCCCGCCGGCAGGGACACTTCCTGCTCGTTGGTGCCGAAGTTGAAGACGGCGAGAGCCTCGTGCGCGCCAGCTTTGCGGTGGACGGTCATGAGGGCTCGGTCCTTGTCGGTGGCGACGTCCATGGTGGTCCTGTCGAGGGATCGGAGGGCGGGGTGATCCTTTCGGATGCGGAGGAGGTCACGGTACAGGGCCAGGATCGAGGCGTGCGGTTCCTTGTGCTTGAGGCGGTGGTCGAGCTTGGAGGACTCGAAGGTGGTCTCGTCCTGCGGATCGGGGACGTCGTCGGCCCAGCCGAAGGAGGCGAACTCCTCGCGGCGTCCTCGACGGACGTTCTCGACGAGGTCGGGATCGGTGTGGCCGACGAAGTACTGGAAAGGGGCGAGCTCACCGTACTCCTCGCCCATGAAGAGCAGGGGAACGAAGGGCGCGAGCAGGAGAACACCGGCGATGAGCTTCAGGTGCTCGGTGGAGAGCGTGCTCGACAGGCGGTCGCCGGTCGACCGGTTGCCGACCTGGTCGTGGTTCTGGGCGAACACCACGAGGCGCTCGCCGGGAATGGCACGCGACGAGCTGCCGAATTGGCGTCCGCGGAACGGCGAGTACTGGCCGGAGTACACGAACCCCTCGCGGTACGCCGTCCCGAGCTGCTCGAGCGAGCCGAAGTCCTCGTAGTAGCCCTGCCGCTCGCCGGTCACGTACGCGTGCAGCGCGTGGTGGAAGTCGTCGGACCACTGCGCGTGGAGGCCGAGCCCGCCGAGATCGCGGGGCGCCACGACCCGGGCGTCGTTCTGGTCGGTCTCCGCGATGAGCAGCAACGGCCGGTCGTGCGCGTCGGCTGCCTCGGAGAGCTCCTGGAGGAAGGGACGTGCCGACGTGTCCACGATGCCGTGGATCGCGTCGAGCCGGAGCGCGTCGACGTGGAACTCGTCCGACCACCGCAGAGCGTTCTCGATGAAGTACCGCCTGACCTCGTCCGAGCCGGGCCCGTCGAAGTTGATGGCCCCGCCCCACGGCGTGCGGTACCGGTCCGTGAAATAGGGGCCGTACTCCCCGAGCACGTTCCCCTCGGGCCCGAAGTGGTTGTAGACGACGTCGAGCACCACGGCCAGGCCTCGCCGATGACACTCGTCGACGAGGCGCTGCAACCCGGCGGGCCCACCGTAGGAGTCCTGGACCGCGAAGGGGAAGGCGCCGTCGTAGCCCCAATTCCTCGATCCGGGGAACTGTGCCACGGGCATGATCTCGACGGCGGTGATCCCGAGGTCCGCGAGCTCGTCGAGATGCGGCACGACGGCGTCGAATGTCCCATCCGTGGTGAACGCTCCCACGTGGAGCTCGTAGATCACGAGGTCAAACAGCGCGATGCCGCCCCACTCCTCGTCCGTCCACCGGAAGCGCAGCGGGTCGATGACCTCCGAGGGACCGTGCACGCTCTCGGGTTGGAAGCGGGACGCCGGGTCCGGCAGATCCCGCCCGTCCAGGCGAAAGAGATACCGCGCCCCCTCCCCGACGCCTTCCACGACCGCCCTGCGGTACCTGCGCTCGCCGGAGTCCATCTTCACCACGGTTTGCTCGGGTTCCACGACGTGCAGCTCCACCTCGCGGGCGCGGGGAGCCCACACCACGAACTCGGTTCCGCCGTCGCCAAGGGGGGTCGCGCCGAGCAACGAGCTCACGTCGAACGTCCGCTACTCGTCCGGGGCGAGGAACAGGCAGCCCAGTGGGGGCAGGGTCAGGTTGAGCGCGCGCGGCCGCCCGTGCACGGAGTACGGCAGCGCCTCCTTGCCTCCCAGGTTGCCCTGGCCGGATCCGCCGTAGTGCTCACCGTCGCTGTTCAGGACCTCGCGCCAGAACCCGCCGCGTGGGACCCCCACCATGTAGTTGCTCCGGGGCACCGGGGTGAAGTTGAACGCGCACACCACCAGGTCCTCCGGCAACGCGCCGCGCCGAAGCAGCACGGCCACGCTGTTCTCGCTGTCGTTCGCATCGATCCACTCGAACCCGGCCGGATCGGTGTCGAGGCGGTGCATCGCCGGCACCTCGCGGTACAGGTGGTTGAGGTCCTGCACCCATCGCTGCATGCCCGCGTGGAGCGGGTGCTCGAGAAGGTCCCACTCGATGGCGCCGTCGTGGTTCCACTCGTGGCCCTGGCCGATCTCGCCCCCCATGAACAGGAGCTTCTTGCCGGCCTGGGCGTACTGGTAGCCGAGCAGCAGCCGGAGATTGGCGAACCGCTGCCACTCGTCGCCCGGCATCTTCCCGATGAGGGAACCCTTCCCGTGCACGACCTCGTCGTGCGACAGCGGGAGCATGAAGTTCTCGCTGAACGCGTACAGCATGCGGAACGTCAGACGGTCGTGGTGGTACTTGCGGTGGATGGGCTCTCTGGAGAAGTACTCGAGCGTGTCGTGCATCCACCCCATGTCCCACTTCATCCCGAAGCCGAGCCCGCCGACGTGTGTGGGGCGCGAGACCGACGGCCACGCGGTCGACTCCTCGGCGATGGTCTGAGTATCCGGGTGCTCGCGGTACACGTCCTCGTTCATGCGTCGCAAGAAGGAGATCGCGTCCAGGTTCTCGCGGCCTCCATACTCGTTCGGGATCCACTCGCCGGCCTTGCGCGAGTAGTCCAGGTAGAGCATCGAGGCCACGGCGTCAACGCGAAGCCCGTCGGCGTGATACCTCGACAGCCAGTGCAGGGCGCTCGACAGCAGGAACGACCGGACCTCGTTGCGGCCGTAGTTGAAGATGTAGCTGTTCCAATCGGGGTGGATGCCCTTGCGCGGATCGGCGTGCTCGAACAGATGCGTGCCGTCGAACGTGCCGAGCGCGAACGCGTCGGTCGGGAAGTGCGACGGTACCCAGTCCAGGATGACCCCGATCCCCCGCTGGTGCAGCCTGTCGACCAGGTACATGAAGTCCTGCGGGGTGCCGAAGCGGGCGGTTGGCGCGAAGAAGCCGGTGCACTGGTAGCCCCACGATCCGTAGAACGGGTGCTCCATGACCGGCAGGAACTCGACGTGCGTGAATCCCATGCGCTCGACGTAGTCACCGAGCTCGTCCGCGAGCTCGCGGTAGGACAGCGACCAGCCGTCGGGACCGCGCATCCAGGATCCGATGTGGACCTCGTACACCGACATCGGCGCCTCGAGGGAGTTCCGGCCGGCGCGTGTCGTCATCCACTCCGTGTCGCCCCAGTCGTAGTCGAGGTCCCACACGATCGACGCGGTGTTCGGCGGCACCTCGTAGAAGAGCGCGAAGGGGTCCGTCTTGTCGGCGAAGAACCCGGCGCCGCGCCCGCGGACGTGGAACTTGTACAGCGTGCCGGGCCCGACACCGGGGACGACCCCCTCCCAGATGCCGGACTGCTCCCGGGGAAGGAGCTGGTGCGTCTCGCGGTCCCAGCCGTTGAAGTCCCCGAGGACGGAGACGGACTCGGCGTCCGGGGCCCAGACGGCGAACGACGTGCCGTCCTCCACCGGGTGCGCGCCGAGCTTGTCCTGCAGGTGACCGTGGGTCCCCTCGTTGAAGAGGTAGAGGTCGTCGGAGGAGAGCAAGCTCATGTCGTGCCGGACGGCGTGCTCGGTCGTCGCGGTCCTGCCCACGGTCTCCCTTCCTCGTGCGTCGTCGCCCGGGCCGTTCCCCGGTCCCGGGACACCTCTTGCAACGTACCCAGAACCTCCGGCATCTCACGGAATCGCTCGAACGGATGCCTGGCCTTCCGGACCCAGTTCCGGCGCTCCTTGCTCGTGCCGGGCGTGTTCTGGGGGCGCGTCTCGTCCCACAGGTCCTCCAGGTTGACCAGGACCGTGCGGGACTCGCTCCGAGCCAGGTACCGGAGGGCGGCGACCATCGCGTCGTGGCCGGAGGTCGCGCGCTTCGCCAGCAGGCCGGCACTGCGGAGGTACGCCGCGAGCGACCGCTTGAGCTTGCTCCGCTCCGCGCGCTCCTCACGGGCGCCCTTCGCGTCGAACAGGCCGAGGTCGACGCGGTCATCGATGTCCAGCCCGTCCCAGATCGCGGCGAACGGCGGCATGTCGTGCGTGTTGAGCGACGCCTGTGAGCTCTCCGGTACCCGGCCCAGGGGGACGCGGTGCTCGGGCCGCAACTCGTACTGCAGCACGTACGAGCGACGCACGCCACGACGTTTCATGGTGCGGCGCACCTCCTTCGGGACCGTGCCGAGGTCCTCGCCGACGACGACCGTCCTCGCCCGGTGCGACTCCACGGCGAGGACGGCGTAGAGCTCCTCGTGGGGATAGGTGACGTACACGCCTTCCTTGGGACCCATGCCCTCCGGGACCCAGAACAGCCGGTGCATCCACATCACGTGATCGATGCGGAGCAGGCTGGCGTGCCGCATCAGGTGCCTGAGGCAGGCGATGGGATACGTAGAGCGCCCCTCGCGCAGCGCGCGGGGGTTGAGCGGCGCGAAGCCCCAGTTCTGGCCCTCGCTGAAGAACGGGTCCGGCGGGGCGCCGCCGGTGACCCCCTGCGCGAAAACGTGCTGATGCCGCCACGCGTCGTAGCCGTCGGGGTGGACCCCGAGCGGAAGATCGAGGAACAACGCGTCGCCGCCCTCGGACCGGCGATCGAGCTCCTTGAACTGCCGCTCCGCGAGGAGCTGGACGTACGTGTGATAGCGAACGACGGCCGGGTCGAGGTCCGCGGCGCGCAGCTTCCCGGGTGTCGCGCTGAACGGCCACTCGTCGCGCTCGGGTCCGAATCGCTCGACGGCGGCGCGGAACCGCGCGTACTCCTGGACCTGACCGAGACGCTCCCGTCCGACGCCGGACGGAACGTCGTCGGAGACATCCGCGAGGTGCTCGAGGACCCTTCGCTTCAGCGACGCCACGAGGCGGTAGTCGACGTGCCGCTTCCGTCGGGCCGCCGCGATGTCGTCGCGGAATCGCTTCGATGCGAGGAGACGCCTCGCCTTCGGCGAACGCTCGAGCTCCGGGGCGCGCTCGACATCGACGTAGAGCTCGTTCCAGAACATGCGGCTGACCGGGGAGTACGGGCTGGGCTCGAACGGCTCGTCGAGGAAGGCCGCGAGCATCGGCAGCGTGCCGACCACCCCGCCACCGAGTGACTGCATCCACTCCATGAGCGCGGTGAGATCCGTCAGGTCCCCGGCCCCCCAGTCGCGGGCGGTCCGGAGCGCGTACAACGGGAGGAACACGCCCCATCCGTGGTCGTCCTCGCGCTCGTAACAGCGGCTCGGGGCCGAGATCACGAGGCGCTGCAGGGGCCCCGCGCCCGTGCGGTGGTAGCCGAACGGCAGCCGGGCATCGAGCGGCGCCTCCGAGCCATCCTCGAGCAGGACCCTCCCGCGCGCCGACGGAGGAAGCCCCAGGACCCCGTCCCAAGCCACGAGCGGCGTCACACGCTCGACGTCGGCCTCCTCCTCGAGGGCGGGCCCAACATCAGCCATCGACTCGACGGGCGCACCGAGCGCCCGCAGCGCGGCGAGGAGGGCCTCGTCGGATGCCCGGCGCCGGACGTGCGTGACGTCCTCGTAGGACGTCTGGACCCCGTGGAGCTTCGCGAGGCGTCGGAGCGCACTCGCCTCGGAGCGACGGGTCGTCAACCGGAGAGCAGCTGCAGGATGCCCTGCATGGGGATGGCCACCCAGTCCGGGCGGTTGTTGACCTCGTAGCTGAGCTCGTACACGGCCTTCTCGAGCAGGAACGAGTCGAGCAGCACGGCGAGCTCCGTCCGGTCGGCGGGAACGAAGCTCGATCCGTCGGCGTTCTCGAGGTAGCTCCCCAGGAATGCCGCCTGGACCCACGCGTTCCAGAACCGCAGCCACGGCTCGAGCCGTTCGGGGTGCTCGGGTCGCACGCCACCCGGAGGGCCGTGCAGCAGCGACAGCGCCGCGTAGTGGTACGAGCGGAGCATGCCGGCGACGTCGCGCATCGCGGAGCGCTTCAACCGCCGCTGCGAGACGGGCCGGGCCGGCTCTCCCTCGAAGTCGATGATCACGAAGTCCTTGCCGGTCCACAGAACCTGCCCGAGGTGGTAGTCGCCGTGCGTGCGGATGAGCGTCGCGGTGATGCGCTCGTGCAGCAGCCGCTCGAAGCGCTTGAGGATCTCGTCCTCCTTGTCCGCGATCTCGGCGGCCTGCGGCATGCGAGCGAGGCGTCCCCGCAGCGTGCGGAACACCTGGCGGGTCATCGTCCGCATCGACTGGTAGGTGGAACGACGCTTGAACGGCGTGAACGGCTCGGGCGCGAACGCGGGGTCGTCCGCGTCGGATGCCAGCGCGACGTGCAGCTCGGCCGTCCGCTTGCCGAGGAGCCGGGCCGACTCGAGATACGCGCCGATCGTCTCGAACGCGAGGTCCGGCGGGCGCAGCGACATCAGGTCGACCGGGCGCATCCGGTCGGGGATCGGGGGATGGGTGTCGGGGCGGGCCAGCGCCTGTTCCACGAAATCCTCGAGCGCGTCGTGCGTGTACTTCCAGGCGTCGCCCTCGTTCTGCACGTACCCCTGGAGGATGCCGAGCGTGAGCGGCTCACGGGACCCCCCGACGTACTCCAGGGCACCCGTGGCCGGAGGGATCGCGTCGAACCCGACCCGCTCGGTGAGGAACGCGCCGATCTCGAGGTCGGGGTTGAGTCCCTCCTCGAGCCGCCGGAAGAGCTTGAGGATGAGCTTGTCGCCGTAGACGATCGACGTATTGCTCTGCTCGGCCTGCACGACCTGAGGCTCGAGCGCGGCGCCCGCCTCCCGCACGATGCGGCGGAGCGACCGGCCGGGCAGCGCCGCCAGGCGTCCCTCCGACCCGGCGATGCGGCGGCGCCGCACGATCGCGTCCAGCAACGCCATCGAGAAGTCCCTGTCGAAGATGGCGTCGAAGAGCACCACATCGCCCTCCGGCGTGGACAGGCGGGTGATCGCGGAAAGCTCGTGGATCTCCGCTCCCGGCTCGATGGGCTGCGCCGCGATCGGCAGCACGTAGCTCTCGGGGTCGCCCTCGGCGTACTCCACCTGGACCATGGCCACGCATGCCTCGCCGCCCGCGTCCCCGGTCGGCACCGGGATCGTCTCCACGATGTGCGCATGCTTCACCCGGCGCGCCTTGCCCCCGAACCACCGGCGAGTGGGCAGGTACCGCGGCAGCGCCGTCTCCAGCTGATTGCGGGCCCGGCCCGTGAACACCCGCTGCCACGGGCCGTTCACCGTGATCGTGGGCGGATCCCACGGCTCGCCGGCCCTCACCTCCTCCGGCTGGGCCTGCAGCGCGAACCAGTAGAACCCGTGCGGCGAGAGTGTCAGGAAGTACGGGAGCTCCCCGATCTTCGGGAACTCCGTGCCCCCGAACAGCTCGACCGGCACCATCTCCCGGTACTGCGAGAGGTCGAGCTCCACGTACTGCGCATGCCGCGACAGGTTCACCACCACGAGGATCCGCTCGTCGCCGAAGGAGCGCAGGTAGGTGAGCACCTTGCGGTTCTCCGGGTACAGGAACTCGAGTGAGCCGCGGCCGAAGGCCTGGTAGCGCTTGCGAAGCGCGACCATCCGTTTCGTCCACCACAGCAGGGAGTTCGGGTTGGCCTGCTGCGACTCCACGTTGATCGACTCGGCGTGGTACTCGGGATCGATGATCACCGGCGCGTACAGCCGCTGCGGGTTGGCCTTCGAGAACCCCCCGTTGCGGTCGGCCGACCACTGCATCGGCGTGCGGACGCCGTTGCGGTCGCCGAGGTAGATGTTGTCGCCCATGCCGAGCTCGTCGCCGTAGTAGACGACCGGCGTCCCGGGCATCGAGAACAGCAGGCCGTTCATCATCTCGATGAGGCGGCGGTCGTTGCCGAGGAGCGGCGCGAGACGGCGGCGGATCCCGAGGTTGATGCGAGCCTGAGGATCCTGGGCGTACACGCGGTACATGTAGTCGCGCTCCTCGTCGGTGACCATCTCGAGCGTGAGCTCGTCGTGGTTGCGCAGGAACAGCGCCCACTGCGCGACTTCCGGGACCTGCGGCGTCTGCGACATGATGTCGATGATCGGGAAGCGGTCCTCCATGCGCGTGGCCATGAACATGCGCGGCATGAGCGGGAAGTGGAACGCCATGTGGCACACGTCGCCGTCGCCGAAGTAGGCCACGGCGTCCTCCGGCCACTGGTTCGCCTCGGCCAGGAGCATGCGGTCGTCGAACCGGTGGTCGACGTGGGCGCGAAGCTCACGCAGGAACCCCAGCGTCTCCGGGAGGTTCTCGCAGTTCGTCCCCTCCCGCTCGAACAGATACGGGACGGCGTCGAGTCGCATGCCGTCCACGCCCATCTCCATCCAGAAGTCGACGACCTCGAACATGGCCCGGCGGACCTCGGGGTTGTCGAAGTTGAGATCCGGCTGATGGGAGTAGAAGCGGTGCCAGTAGTACTGCTGCGCGACGGGATCCCACGCCCAGTTCGACGACTCGAAGTCCTTGAAGATGATGCGGGCGTCGCCGTAGCGATCCGGGCTGTCGCTCCACATGTAGAAGTCCCGGGCCGGCGAGCCGGGCTTCGAGCGGCGCGCCCGCTGGAACCAGGGGTGCTGGTCGCTCGTGTGGTTGAGCACGAGCTCGGTGATCACGCGCAGCCCGCGGCGGTGGGCCTCGCGCAGCAGCTGCCTGAAGTCGCGAAGCGTGCCGTACTGCGGATGGATCTGCTTGTAGGCCGCGATGTCGTAGCCGTCGTCGCGCAGGGGCGAGGGATAGAAGGGCAGGAGCCACACGGCGGTCACGCCGAGGTCCTGGATGTAGTCGAGCTTCTGGATCAGGCCCTTGAGATCGCCGATGCCGTCGGCGTTGGAATCGTGGAACGCGCGGACGTGCAGCTCGTACACGACCGCGTCCTTGTACCAGAGCGACGGAGCGGGTTCGGTTCGTGCCCTGGGCGCCTCCATCGACCTCCCTAGAGGTAGTACTCGAAGTCGTGCTCGTTGCGGACGTGGTGACGGATCCGGAACACGTGCGCCGGCACCACGTGCGGGTTGAGTTCGACGAAGTTGTGCTCGCCCTCCCACAGGAACCGGGCGTCGGTGAGCAGATCGTGGACCTGGAACGACCCCGACGGGTCGAGCCCGAGGTCGGCCAGCGGAAGGCCCAGCCATCCCGACTGCGTGTGCCCGGGATCGAGGTTCACCACCATCACGATCACGTTGTCGCGGTCCTCGGTGAACTTCGTGTACGCGATGAGCTGGTCATTGTCGATCGGCAGGAACCACAGGCGCTCGTTCGACTGCAGCGCAGCGTTCTCCCTGCGGATGCGGTTCACCCGCGCGATGAACGGCGCCAGCGAGTCGTCCCGGTCGAGATCCCAGTGCCGGATCTCGTACTTCTCGGAGTGCAGGTACTCCTCGGACCCCGGCCGGATCGGCTCGTGCTCCATCAGCTCGAACGCCGGCCCGTAGATGCCGTAGCTCGCGCCCAGCGTCGCGGCGAGCACGAGGCGGTTCATGAAGGCCGGACGACCGCCGAGCTGCAGGTACTCGTTGAGGATGTCCGGAGTGTTCGGCCACAGGTTCGGCCGGAAGTACTCCCGCACCTCGGTCCGCGTGAGCTCCGTGAGGTACTCGATGAGATCGTGCTTCGTGTTGCGCCACGCGAAGTACGTGTAGCTCTGCGTGAACCCCGCCTTGGCCAGGCGATACATGACCTTCGGCCGCGTGAACGCCTCGGACAGGAACACGATCTCGGGGTGGTCGCGCTTGACCTCACCGATCAGCCACTCCCAGAACCGGAACGGCTTCGTGTGCGGGTTGTCGACGCGGAAGATGCGAACGCCGTGCCCGATCCAGAACTCGACCACGCTCTTGAGCTCGTCCCACAGCTCACGCCATGACTCCGACTCGAAGTCGAGGGGGTAGATGTCCTCGTACCGCTTCGGTGGGTTCTCGGCGAACTGCACCGTGCCGTCCGGGCGGTGCTTGAACCACTCCGGGTTCGTCTTGACGTACGGGTGATCCGGGGAGCACTGGAACGCGACGTCCAGCGCGACCTCGATGCCGTGGCGGTCGCGGGCCGTCGCGACGAGATGATCGAAGTCCTCGATCGTTCCCAGGTCCGGATGCACGGCCTTGTGGCCGCCCTCCCCCGATCCGATGCCCCACGGGCTGCCGGGGTCGCGCTGCCCGGCGTGCGACGTGTTGTTCGGGCCCTTGCGGTTGGTGTGCCCGATGGGATGGATGGGCGGCAGGTACAGCACGTCGAATCCCAGGTCCTCGACGTACCCCAGGCGAGCCTCGACGTCCTTGAAGGTGCCGTGCCGTCCGGGCGTCGGCGCCGTCGAGCGAGGGAAGAGCTCGTACCAGGTGCTGAACCTGGCGTCCGGCGGATCCACCAGCACCTCGAGCTCGCGCTCGTACGTCACGGCCTCGGAGCGATCCGGGGCGCGAGCCACGAGCGCGGCCAGCTCGTCGTCGAGCGCGGCGTCGACGTCGCCGTCCTTCACCAGGGTGCAGAACCGGCGGAGCTCGCGGCCGACGCCGCCCTTGCCGCGGCGGATGGCGCGCTCCACGAGCTCGGCGCCGGTCAGGATGTCCACAGAGACGTCCTGTCCGGCCTCGACCTTCCTGCCGAAGTCCCGGCGCCACGACGCGAAGCGGTCGACCCACCCGCGGACCGTGAAGCGGTACCGGCCCAGGTCGGTCACTGGGAACCGCCCCTGCCACCGGTCGTTCTCCACGTGAGCCATCGGGGCGTCGAGCCAGTCCCGATCCTGGGCGCGCCGGAACCGGATCTCGGCTGCGAGCACGTCGTGGCCGTCGCAGAACACGTCGGCCTCCACCAGCACGTCCTCGCCCACCGAGCGCTTCGCCGGGAAGCGGCCGGCGTCGATCTCCGGCGTGACGCGCTCGATCACGACCCGGCGCCTCCCGTTCCGGGGGTTGCTCACGTCTGCGGCCATCACCGGCAACCTATCGCACGCCCCCCCGCTCCCACGAAACCGTGCCCGGGATGCGGCCGGTCTACGCTCGGAGCGTGACGGAGCGGGAGATCCTGATCGACGCACGCGGAGCCGCTCTGGCCGGCGATCTCTCGGTGCCGGACGGCGCGCGAGGCGTGGTGACGTTCGCCCACGGCTCGGGCAGCAGCCGCCACAGCCCGAGGAACCGGGCGGTGGCGACCGCCATGCAGCAGCGCGGGTTCGCCACGCTGCTCATGGACCTCCTCACCGAGGACGAGGAGCGCCAGGAAGCGCGCGCCGGCCACCAGGGGTTCGACATCGAGCTGCTGGCCCAGCGGCTGGCGGCCGCGATCGACGGACTGCCGTCGCTGGCGCCGGGCCTTCCGATCGGCCTGTTCGGCGCGAGCACCGGCGCCGCGGCGGCGCTGGCGGCGGCGGCCGTCAGGCCCGCGATCGGTGCGGTCGTCTCCCGCGGCGGGCGACCGGACCTGGCCGGCGACGTCCTCGGCGACGTATCGGCTCCGACACTGCTGATCGTGGGAGCGCGCGACGACCAGGTGCTGGAGCTGAATCGCCAGGCGATGTCGCGGATGCGGTGCCAGGTCTCCCTCGAGATCGTTCCCGGCGCAGCGCATCTGTTCGAGGAGCCCGGCGCCCTCGAGGAGGTCTCCCGGCTCGCCGGGGATTGGTTCGAGCTGGCGGTCGGATTCGAACCGACGACCTAGCGATTACAAATCGCTTGCGCTACCGGACTGCGCCACGCCAGCGTCCTCCGAGTCTACGCGCTCGCTCTGCCGATCCATGGATGGAAGGACGTAGGCGAACAGCGCCGCGGCGAGTGCGGCCGACGCGTTGAGCGACTCCACCCGCCCGCGCATCGGAAGGGACACCAGGATGTCGCACCCCTCTCGGACCAGACGCGACAGACCGGCACCCTCGGACCCGATGACCAGGGCCGCCGCACTCTCGGGCCCGGGCGCGTCGTAGATGGTTGCGCGGGCCGACCCGTCGAGCCCGATCACCGTGACCCCCCGGTCCTTCAGGTTCTCGAGGGTCCGTCGGAGGTTGGTGACTCGCGCGAGCGGGAGATGCAGCAGCGCGCCGGCCGAGGCCCGGATGGCCGCGGGGGAGATGCCGGCCGAGCGCCGCTCGCGGGTCACCATCACCCTGACCCCGGCCGCCTCGGCCGCGCGGGCGGCAGCGCCGAGATTGTGCGGATCGGTCACGCCGTCCAGCACCACGAGGATGTCGCGCGGGCCGAAGGATCGCTGCAGGATGTCGGACTCGCGGAGCTCGCGGGGGAGGTGCACCCGCGCCGCGACGCCGTGATGGTCGGTCCCCATCCCGTCCAGCGTCGACCGGGGGACCTCGCGCGGCTCGAGTCCGGCCTGCTCGGCGGCATCGAGCACGCCGCGCAGCGCAGGCGTGGATCGCACCCACCCGCCGACGAGCACCTCCCTGGCCAGCCCGCCGCGGATCGCTTCGGCCACGGCTCTGCGGCCGGTGATCCACAGCGGCTCGTCGCGGCGGTCCGGCCCGCGACGGGTTCCGTTGCGTCGTTCCGACGTGCGCCGGGGCTTCACGCGAGGTCCAGGACGGCCAGCGCGATGCACCCGACGCCCTCGCCGGTGAGCCCGAGTCCCTCCGGCCGGGTGGCCTTCACCGAAGTTCGGTCCGGGGTCGTTCCGAGGACCCGAGCGAGGTTCACGCGCATCTCGTCCCGGATGGGAGCGACGGCCGGGCGCTCGGCGATCACCGTGATGTCGCACGAGCTCACGGCGCATCCGCCATCCCGGGCCATCGCCACGACGCGACCGAGCAGGTCGAGCCCGCCGATCCCCTCGAAGGCGGAGTCGGTCTCGGGGAAATGCTGGCCGATGTCACCGAGGCCCGCCGCGCCGAGCACGGCATCCGCCACAGCATGGCAGACCACGTCGCCGTCGGAGTGACCGGCGAGCCCCGGCGCGTCGGGGATGGTGACGCCACCGAGATGCAGCGTCCGCCCCTCCTGGGCCGCGTGAACGTCGAACCCGAGCCCGACGCGTGTCTCACTCATGCGTGGCGCGAGCGCCGGGGTACAGGACGTAGAGCTCGGCCCGGGCCAGGTCGTCCGGGGACGTGATCTTGAAGTTCACGGGCTCGCCGGCGATGACCCGCACGCGGTGTCCGGCCCACTCGAGCAGCTCCGCATCGTCGGTCGAGCGGACGCCGGCCGCCGCGGCCCGCAGGTGCACCTCCCGCAACACGCGGGCCACGAAGGCCTGGGGGGTCTGGGCGAGCCGCAGGCCGTCGCGGGGAACCGTGGACTCCACGAAACCGTCCCCGACGCGCTTGACGGTGTCCGCGGGCGCGAGCGCCGAGATCGCTCCCTCCGCCTCCGCGAGCCCCGCGATGACCGAGGAGAACAGCTCGGGGGCAGCGAAAGGTCGCGCCGCGTCGTGACAGACGACCACCTCCACCGTGGGAGGGATCTCCTGCAGGGCGACGAGCACGGACTCCTGCCGGCTCCTTCCTCCGGCGATGACCCTGACCTCCTTCGGGCCCGGCGCCATCCCGGCGGCGCGGGCCTCGAAGCCCTCCGGCACGGCCACCACGAGCGACGAGACCTCGGGACACGCCGCGGCGGCCTGCATCGCGATCTCGAGGATGGTCCGTCCTCCGATCTCCAGGAACGCCTTCGGGCCCTGTCCGATGCGTTCGCCCTCGCCCGCTGCCAGCACGATGGCCACCACGCCGGCAGCCCGGTCGCCGGAACCCGGGCCGGCGCGCGTCACGGCGACACGGCTTCGGAGAGCGTCGCGAAGAGCATCCGGCCGGTCGCCGTCTGCAGGACGTTCGTGACCCGGACCTCGACCTCGGTCCCGATGAGCTCACGACCCTCCTCGACGACCACCATCGTGCCGTCGTCGAGATAGCCGATGGCCTGGCCGTGCTCGCGGCCCTCGCGCGTGAGACGCAACCCGACCTGCTCGCCGGGCGTGAACGGCGTGCGCATCGCCGCGGCCAGGGCGTTGATCGATCTCACCGGCACGTTCAGCACCTCGGCCACCTTGGCGAGGTTGGCGTCGGCGGTCACGACCGCGCCGCCCCGGTCACGGGCCATCCGAACGAGCCCGGCGTCCACGTCGCCCATGGCCTCGTCCTCAACCAGGATCACCTCGACGGTCGGATCGCGCTGGAGGGTGGCCAGGAGGTCCATGCCCCGGCGGCCCAGGGCGCGGCGCCGGGGATCGGAGGAATCGGAGATCCGCTGGAGCTCCCCCAGGACGCCGCGCGGGATGAGCAGGACGCCGCCGAGGAACCCGGTCTGGACGAGTTGGTGCATGCGCCCGTCGAGGAGCGCGCTGGTGTCGATGACGTTGACCTCGGACCGTCCGACCCCCGCCGCCCGGGGTTTCAGGCCGAGCATCGAGAAGATGTCGCCGTGCTTCGTGCGGGCCACGCGATACCCGAGGTACGGGAGCGTCAGGTAGATGAAGGCCACCGCCGGCCACACGGCCTGGTCGGGGAGCTTGAACAGCGGGAACGTCACGAGCAGGGCCATGATGAGCCCGAGGAGCAGCCCGAGAGCCCCGGCAACGATCTCGGCTGCCGGGGTGCGCCGAAACTCCCGCTCGACGGTGTGCATGGCCGTGGCCGTTCCCCGCCCCAGGACCCCGCCCGCCACGTAGCCCACCGCGGACCCCAGGATGATGCCGAGGACCACCCTGCTGCCGGAGGTGATCTGCTTGGCCACGGCATAGCCCGCGGTCGCCACGATCACCACGATGATGAGGCGGACGAACTCGACGAGCGCCCCTCGGGGCGTGGGACCGGTACCCTGCCGCTCTCTGTTCACGTCCTACAAAGGTGCCCCTTGCGGGACCTCATGGCAAGCGTGCTCAGGGATGACGATTCAGTGGGATTCGTCGAGGACCTTGTCGATCATGCCCTCGGCATTCTCCTCCGACTGATCCACGGCGAAGGCGAGCTCGGAGACGAGGATGCGCCTCGCGGAACTCAGCATGCGCTTCTCGCCCGCAGACAGGCCCTTCTCTCGCTCGCGGATGGCGAGGTTGCGAACGACCTCGGCGACCTGGAGGGGATCACCGGACTTGAGCTTCTCGTTGTTGTTCTTGAACCGGCGGCTCCAGTTGGTGGCCATCTTGGTCTCGTCCTCGCGGAGGACGTCGAGGATCTTCTTCACCTCGCGCTTGCTGACGACCTGCCGGAGCCCCACCTCGTTGCACGAGTCCACCGGCACCATGAGGGTCAGGTCCCCGTGTTGTGGCCGGATGACCAGGTATTCCTTGGTTTCGCCGAGAAAGTCTCGTTCCCGTAGATCCTCGATGACTGCGGCCCCATGTTCTGGATGAACTACTGTGTCGCCCTTACGGAACAAAACACCACCACCTCGCCTGAGAGTGCTCGGGAACGGAAGCAATACCCAGGATAACACGGGCCATTGGGCCGGAGCAAATGAAAATCCCTGGTCAGAGGGCTATTTCCCCGATCCGTCAGCCCTTTCGAGACCACCGCAGCGCATCGCCAACGTGACCCACAGGCACGACTCGGACCCCATCAGCGGCGGGCACGGGGCTCGGCGCGAACACCGTCGCCACACCGCTCGCGGCCGCCGCTGCCAGGCGTTGCGGCATGCCGTGGACCGGCCGGACCGCCCCGGTCAGGCTGAGCTCCCCCACGAAGGCCGAGGACTCGGGTGGCGGCCGTTGGGTGGACGATGAGGCCAGCGCGGCCGCGATCGCGAGGTCGGCGCCCGGATCCTCGAGTCGGACTCCGCCCGCCGTGGCCCCGAACAGCTCGGCGCGCCCGATGGCCACACCGCCGGCCCGTTCCAGCACGGCCGCGATCAACGAGAACCGCCTGACGTCGAGCCCGGTGGCCTGGCGCCGCGCGGGGCCGTCGGTCTTGACGGCCAGGGCCTGGACCTCGAGCGCGTAGGCGCGCCTCCCGGCGAGTGGCAGAGCCGTTGCCGCGCCGGGCACGGCGCCGGCGGGTGACCCCAGCCCTGGCGGCCCGACCTCCGCGAGGCCGTCCGGAGCCATCTCGAACCACGCAACCTCGCCCTCCGCTCCGAACCGGTTCTTGCCGCCCGCGAGCCGCCGCAGCCCGGAGTGGGGGTCGCCCTCGAACGAGAGGACGGTGTCGACGGCGTGCTCCAGGGTGCGCGGGCCCGCGACGTCGCCGTCCTTCGTGACGTGGCCGGTGAGCAGAACGGCGATGCCCTCCGATTTCGCCATGCCCACCAGGGCGTCGGCGCAGGCGCGGACCTGCCCGGGCCCGCCGGCAGCACTCGGCGAATCCGCGTCGCGGAGGGTCTGGATCGAATCCACGGCCAGGAGGAACGGGCGTCGAGCCCGCGCCGACTCGATCACGTCGCCCAGGTCGCGGCCGGGAACGAAGGCGATCTCGGCGCCGTCGATGCCGAGGCGCTTCGCCCGCCCCGCCACCTGGGCCCGGGACTCCTCGCCCGACGCGAGCAGGCAGGCGTGCCCGGCAACCGACAAGCGCGCGACCACGTGGAGGAGGAGCGTCGACTTGCCGATGCCGGGCTCGCCGGCAAGCAGCGTCACGGACCCGGGCACGATGCCGCCCCCGAGCACGCGATCCACACCGGCGCTCCCCGTGGACACGCGGTCCTCGACGCCACCCTCGGTCTCGAGGGTGGCGACCGCGGCCAGGGCCCGGCCGAGGCCGGCCGGATGCGAGCGCTCGCCGATGGATCCCCACGCGCCGCACGAGGCGCAGCGGCCGACCCACTGGGAGGCCGGCTGGCCGCACTCCGAGCACGCGAGGAGCTGCTTGATCCTGCCCACGAGCCGACCCTAGCGAGGGGGTGTGACACGGAATCGGGCCCCCTCATTTGTGCACCCGACCAAAGGGGACGACTCGCCCGGCCCCGAATGGCTTCGACCTGAGGACCTCGACCACGACAGGAGGACCCATGCGCCCGCGCCGACTGCCGCTCGCCCTCGTATCCGGGCTGCTCGTCGCGTCCCTTCTCCCGGCGCAGGCCGGCGCGGCCGACCGCAGCTACAGCCGCGCCTATCTCATGGCCGACGAGGGCAACGAGTACTACTGGAGCGTCGATCCCGACGACCCCGAGCTCAGCGTGGGCACCATCTCCGTGCAGTGCGGGGGGACGGTGTGGGGCACACCCGACGCGAAGCCGTGTCTGCACGGAACCGATATCAACAACAAGCAGAACATCTTCGCGCTGTTCTTCCTGCCTGCCACGCTGTTCGACGCACCCACCGCGTGGACCTCGGCCGAGCCGATCCGCTTCCACCTTGCCCTGCATGTCACCTCCCCGCTCCCCTACACCGTGCACTTCGGCCTGCAGGAAGGGGTGGCGCAGCTCGAATCCGACCCGGCCACGGAGACCGCGCCCGACGTGTGGGAGGGGACCCTCGCAAAACCGGGGAAGATCGACGGGAGCGCCTTCGTGATGCCCTACGTGCGGATCAGGACGCTTTCGCCGGTCGTGGCGATCGACATGAAGACGGCGGGCCGGACGTGGTTCGATCTGCCGCACGCCGTACCCGGGCACTCCGTCCCCGAGCTCCTTGCGCGCAGCACGTACCGCCCCGAAGCCCAGAGCTTCTCGACACCGCAGCGCTCGTTCACATTCAACGACAGCCAGTGGAAGGTGGAGACCTTCACCGGCGACCTCACCGTTGCCCGATCGTTCGACATCTCCCTGGACCGGGACGCCGAGTTCCTCTACGCCTGGGCCGAGGACTACGAGTCCCCGCTCGTGTACGACCTGGCGAAGGGCCGGTCTCCGGAGTCGCGGAAGGCCACCGAGGGGCTCACCCTCGAGCTGACACAGAACGGTGAACGGCTCGACCGGACCACGGGGAGTCCCGGAAAGGGCTCCACGACCTCATCCGCGCCCGACGTGCCCGCCGGTGCGGCGCAGCTCACCGTGACCCCGGTGGGCACCCAGGCCAGCTCCGCGTACAAGGCCTACGTGCTCGAGGTGTTCGGTCCCAGGACCCTCGCGAGCTTCCGCGAGACGTTCACCGCCGACACGATGCGCGCGGTCACGATCGCCACCTGTCCGGCCGGCACCGAGCCCGTGCCCGTGACCGAGGAGGTGACGACGTTCTCCGTCGATCTCGACTGGGACACGGTCGCGCCGGGGCTCCCGAAGTGGACCCTGCGCTACGGCCTGCCCGGCGTGGGTGACTTCCCCTGCGGCGAGTTCGGAACCGGTGACCGCATGCGCTTCACCTACCCCACCGACCAGGTCTGGTGGATGGGGGCCACGACGTCCCAGGACTCCATGACGGTGTCCCACTTCGACACCGTCTTCGAGCTGAAGGTCCGCTACGCCTACACGCCCCTCCCCACAGCGTAAGGAGCCCTGCCATGCGACGACTGCTGACCGCACTCACCCTCGCCATCTCGCTGATCCCGGCCGTCGGCGTCCGAGCGACGCCGGTGATGGAGACGGGCGCCTCGGTGACGGCAGCCGGCCCTGCCGTGATCCGCGACCATCAGGCAGGCATGCACACGCTCAAGGCCGTCGGCCAGCAGCAGCAGGACACCGCCATCGAGCCGTCCGTCGCCGTGAACCCCGGGGATCCGCTGAACGCCGTGATCGGCTACCAGGCGGGCCGGGTGGACGGCGGGTGCGCGCAGACCCTCGGCTACGGCGTGACCTTCGACGGCGGCGAGACGTGGTCGTGGGGCCCGTTGCCGAAGCTCACGACGGCCAACGGCGGGACGTATCCGCTCGCGTCCGACCCGGTGATCGCCTTCGGGCCGAACAACACCGTGTACTACAGCGAGCTCTTGTGCAGCCCGTCGGATCTCGCCACGAGCGTCTCGCACGACGGCGGCAAGACGTGGAGCGATCCCATCGTCATCCCTTCCGCGCAGACGTTCGCGAGCGACGACAAGAACTGGATCGTCGTGGACAACGGCACCGGCATCGGCCACCACCCGGGACGCATCTACCTCGGGTGGGACGACGTGGAGCCGGTCGTCGCGCTGTACTCCGACGACGAGGCGAAGACCTGGAACGGCCCGTACGTGATCTACCCCTACCAGGGAATCGGCACCCTCACCATGGTGATGCCGAACGGCGATCTCTCCGTGGTCCTCAACACCGGCACCTACGTCAACCATCTGCCGTCGGACCAGGAACCGGAGACCGACTTCGTGGGGGCCGAGATGATCGTGGCCACGGCGAAGGGCGCAGGCGCGGTTCCCACCGGTGGCCCGCTCGTGTTCACCGTGCCGCTCGCCGCGGGATCCGACCGGAGCACCGACGTCCCGTTGCAGCGAGCGGGCGAAGGCCTGCCGTCGGCGGCCTTCGATCCACGCAACGCCAGGATCTACGTGGCGTGGCAGGACGGCCGGTTCCGGAGCGACGGCTCGAACGACATCGTCATCTCGTGGAGCGACACGACCGGCGTGACCTGGAACAACCCGGTGCGGGTGAACCCCGGGCCGACGGGTGATGGCGTCGAGCACTTCACCCCAGCCCTGGGCGTCGGGCCCGACGGCAGCGTGCGGATCTCCTATCGGGTGCAGGAGGAGGGCTCGGACTTCGTCGACACCGCGTACCAGCAGTCGACGGACGGTGGACAGACGTGGACGGCGCCGCTGCTCGTCAACACCGGGTCGATCCCGGAGCTCCTGCCGACCGCGGTCCCGGTCCGGACGGACATCCATTTCGCGGCGTACTCGCGAAGCAGCGCCTTCCTCGGCGACTACAGCGAGGTGGCGCCCGCCGGATCCTGGACCTACATCGTGCGGTGCGAGGCCTACCGGATCTCGCCCAACGACCCCGTCGGGTTCCCGCCGAAGATCCACCACCAGCGGGCGTGGGTCGCCGTGGTCGACACCGACGGCGATGGGGTCCGCTGATGCGCCCGCGCGTCGTCTCCTCGGTCATCCGACCCTTGGTGATCGTGCTCGTCGGCTCCCTCGCTGCGGTCATGGCGCCGTCGCTCGCGACCGCGGCGGAGCGGGGGCGACCGGACGGCGCCGCCTTGCAGCGGCAACTCGCGGCTCGGGAGCGAGCCTGCGCCAGCTCTTGAAGCGGCTCGATCCGACGGACGTCCGGAGCTATCCGGATGTGATCAGGGCCCTCATCGAATCGCGAACCGGCACCAGGTTGCCGGACCTGCGGCCGCAGCATTCGCTGGCACCGACCCCACGTTCGCACCTGGCTCGCACCGGTGACACCGGTGACACGGGCGAGGGCGGCGAGGGCGCGCCCGCCCCTGAGCCCGTCGGGACCGTCTCGTACCCATCACCCGTGGGCGACCTCTCCGGCGACGGCCTCGACGACGTGCTCGTCTACGACATCCAGCTTCCCGCGGAGCGGCTCAGCCTTCGGGCGCTTCGCGGCACCGACGGACAGGAGCTGTGGCAGGCCTCCTTCGGCGCCGGCGTGGATGCGATCGCCGAGACGGTCGGAGACCTGACCGGCGACGGCAAGGAGGAGCTCCTGGTCGAGGAACTCGAGATCACGGACTCGGTCTTCGACAGCAACTGCGACGATTCGGGATGCACCTTCAACGACGACGAAACCTACGACTGGCACGTCTCGATGCGCTCGGGCGCGACCGGCAAGTCCCTGTGGAGCAAGCGCTACGACGGCTCGTACACGGACCGATTCGGCGTGAGCGGCGAGAGCCCCACCCCCGTCTCCGTCGTCTCGACCGCCACCGAGGACTTCCAATCCTCGAACGTCGTCGTGCTGCCGGAGGTCGCCGGCGACCACGACGGTGACGGCCACCCCGACGTGCTCGTGGACGAGCTCGATGTCGGCTGGCACGCCGCGGACCGGTACGAGGAAACGGCCATCGTCACCTCGAAGGACAACGGCGAGGAGTCCCTCAGGACCGCCACGCGCTCCACCCTCCTCGACGGGTCCCGCGGACAGATCATCGTCGGACGCTCCTTCGATACGGCGCCGAGGATCGGCCTCGCGTGGCCGGTGAGCGACCTGGCCGGCACCACCACTCCCGACGTGCTCTGGGACGGGATCAACGTCCCCGATACGAGCTACTCGTGCACGACCATCGCCGTGAAGGAGGACTGCACGAGCACCGGCGCGGGGCCAACCCTCGACGCCGAGGCCCTCGACGGCGCGACCCTCGCGACCACCTGGCACGTCGGGGGAGCCGTGAGCGATGCCTACACCGTTCCTGTCGAAGCCGATCTCTCCGGGGACGGCGTTGAGGACTTCCTCGTGGAACTCGCGCAAGACGGGCAGACGTACGGACTGCGACTGCTTTCGGGAGTCGACGGCACCGAGCTGTGGAACCGGAGCACGGCCACCGCGGAGTACCTCGTCCTCGTCGACGACATCGGAGGGTCGCCCGGCGCCGACCTCGCGGTGGTGAGCCTGGCAGACGCGCCGGGAGCCTACGCCATCAGGTTCACGCGACTCGACGGCCGCACGGGCCAGCCATTCCTCGACACCGTGCGCGAGTTTCCGATACTCGACGGATCTCACGACGACGAGTTCGTCTTCCTCTACGCCGGTGGGATGGACGACGTCGACGGTGACAGGATCGGTGACCTCTTCTCGGGAGCTGTCAACGCCGCGTACGACTACAACGAGGAGACGGGCGAGGCAACCCTCGCCGACGTCAGCTCGGCCAGCGTCGTCGAGTCCTCGGCAACGGGGACAACGGTGCGCGAGAGTCGCACGAAGGACACCCGCCTGCTGTGGCCCTCCGTGGATCTGAGCGACGACGGGAACGCCGAGATGTTCGAGACTCGCTGCCCGGGCCTCGAGAGCGGACCGTGCGACATCTCGACGCTGAGCCTCACCCCCCAGAAGACGCTCTGGACCCGGACCTTCGCTCCGGACGAGGGCTTCAGCATCGATGCAGCGGGCGATGAGGACGGCAAGCCGGGCAACGAGGCGCTCTTCGGCCGGATCACGACCACCGGGAACCACGTTGTCTCATCGGTGGCGAGCCTGACGGGAGCAACCGGAGCCGTTCGCTGGCAACGTCAGCGCTGACCGGCAGCTGAAGCGGCGAAAGGAAGGGGTTCGCGGCCCGAATCGCGAATACCAAGGCATGCAGATGCGCGTAGCTGAAGCCCTGCCGGTCCCCCGGGCACGGATGGCTGCGGGAAGCCGGCTCGCGCGCTCGGAGATCGTGCTCGCGATCTTCGCCCTGGCCATCGCCTACGGGGTCTTCGCCCAGGGCGCCTTCTACTGGGCCCAGGCCACCTTCGTGGCAGGCGCGTTCCTCGTGCTCCTCGTCCTGACGGGAGCCGGAGCCTTCCGAGGCTCGGCTCCTCTGCTGGCCGGTTTCGGGCTACTCGCGGTCGGGCTCCTCGTGAGCACGGTCGCCAACGGCACCTGGTCCATCCCGGCCAGGCTCCCGCTCGTCAGCCTGATCCTCGCGTGCTGCGTGCTCCTCGTGGTCCGGACCCTGGTCACGTGGGGGCTGCGGTCCGATCTGCTGGAGCTGGCGTCGTGGTTCGGGGCCGCGGTCGCAGCGATGGGGATCGTCGGCGTCGCCTGGCACGCGGCGGCGTTCGCGCAGGAGGCGCCACCGATGTGGCGATTGGCCGGAACGTTCACCTACGTCAACGCGGCCGCCTCGTTCCTCGTGCTCACCCTCCCGGCCACGCTCCTTCGATGTGCGAGGCGCCCCGGCGCGACCTCGAGGTTCCTCCTGTACCTGACGTTTGCCGGCCTGCTGGCAACGGTCTCCCGGGGCGGCGTGGTGGCCGGGGCTGTCATGGCCGCGGTCCTGTTGGCCACGGGGCAACGCGGACTGCTCCGACATGGCGTGCGAGCGCTGGCCGGCGCCGTCGTCGCGTTCGCCGGCCTCGTGCCATCCATCGCCGACGCCCAACCTCATCCGCTCCCGGCGCTGCTGGGATTCGCCGCGGGCGCCGGCCTCGCGGTGGCCTCGGTGCGCGTGAAGCTGCCCGCCCGCGCCAGACGCGCCCTCCAGGGAGGAGGCGTCGTGGTGGTCATCGCACTCGCCGCCGTCCCGTTGCTGACCCACCGCGACTCGATCCTCGCCTCCCGCATCAACTTCCGCTCCGAGGCAAGGCTGACCAACTGGTCCGAGACCATTCATCACATCGCCGGTGACCCCATCCTGGGATCCGGGCCTGGCACGCTGGAGCTCTACTTCCCAGCCGGCGCCGCGACGATCCGCACCCCGTTCGCCCACAACGAGTACCTCCAGACGCTGGCGGAGACCGGCGTGGTCGGGTTGGTATCGGTCCTCGCTGCGATCGCGCTGTTCGCCACGACAGCGATCCGCCGCCGGCCGAGAGACGACAGGCCGCATGAGCGCATGGTGTGGGCCGCAGCCACCGCGTGCTGCGCCGGATTCCTGGCGCAGAGCGGCGTGGACTTCACGTGGCGATTCCCGATCCTGATCGTGCTGGCCTTCTCATGGCTCGCGATCGCAACGACGAGAGGTGCCGAGGAGGAAACGAGATGAGGAACAGGATCGCAGCGCTCTTCCGTCGCATGGGAGGCCGGAACCGAAAGATCATGCTGATCGGTGCCGGGCTCGGCGTCGTGGTCGCGGTGGCGGGGCCGGCCGGCATCGGCATCGGCTCCTATTACTCGGTCGGCTATTACTACTCCTACTACCAGCCTTACTGCACGACAGCTCATGGGCCCGGATCATCGGTGCCGCGGTGTCCCACGCCGACGCCGAAGCCGACACCGACGCATCATGTGGACGACGATCGCACACCGCCCCCGACGGAGAGTCCGAGCCCCACTCCCACGGAGAGCCCCACACCCACTCCAACCGCGAGCGACGAACCATCTCCTGCCCCGAGCCTCGAGGCCGCGAGCCCCACGCCGGTCCCCTCGCCCCCGCCCGGTGCGAGCGGCCGTGTCACGTCCACGGTTCGGCCCCACACCGGCCCGCCGGGCGCCCACGTCCGGCTCATCGGGCACGGATGGAAGCCGGACTCCACGGTGCGCATCAGCTTCGCCGGGCATCGACTGGGCCGGGCGCACACCGGACCGAACGGCGGTTTCAACGTCTCGCGTCGCATCCCGGCGGGGGTGAAGCCGGGGAGTCACGCGTTCCTGATCCGCGGGTCCGGCCCGACGGGAGACCGCGTGCTTCGGAAGGCCTGGTTCGGCGTCCTGAGACTGTAGCGCCGGGGGGCGGGGACGAGCCCCGCCCCAAGGATCGCTGACTAGCTCTCCTGCTGGCCTGCGAGCTCCACGGGCGGAGCGTCGGGGGTCAGCGGGGCGGCCTCGAAGACGATCTCGCCGTCGTGCGCGTCGACGATGATCGTCTGCCCGGCCTTGAACTCCTTCCACAGCAGCTTCTCGGACAGCGGATCCTCCAGTCTCCCCGAGACATCTGTCCCCACCCGTTTGGCGATGGTCGCTTGATGCTCAGTCGTTCGGAGAAGTTCAGACGCCTGATCTCGGCCCACTGATGTACGTTAATCATTCCTTCCCCCTGACCGGCTTGGGCTGCCGGTCAGGCTCACCCTCCGGGCACCGGAGTCCCGGAAGGAAGCCCAGGGGGATCAGAATTCAACCGACGCCGACACAAACGTTCACGGGACATTTCGCGCAAACACTGTGCATTGGCACAAAGGAATCAATACAGGCCCGACGAACCTCGTCTGGAGAGCCCGCGCTGCAAGAGAGGAGACGCCAGCAAGTTCGACGAGTTTTTCGCGCCGACATCCCAGCGGGCCCCTCTGAGACTCGCGCCCTGAAGGAGATCTTGTGCTCAGTTTCTCTCTACGTTTGCGCACCCGTTGGATTCTGTCCGTCCTGCTCGCAGCCTCTTGTCTGTTCGCACTAGTTCCTCCATTCTCCTCGAAGGCTTCGGCGTCTCCACGCTCAGCCCCGCAAACAGGGTTCCTGGGCTCCGGCCGGAGGGCAGTGATCCGAGTCGACCAATCGCCCCGGAGCGGACCGTTGGATGCGCCATACATCACATGGATTGACCTAGACCCGAACCCCGGCCACGGACATCCTTACCCTCCGTACGCCGGAGACTGGCTAATGTTCACTGTTCATTGGGGAACAAATCACCCTGCCTTTGTCAAAGCGCTTATCTGCCGAACTCCCGATGGCGTAGGCCCAGGCGGCGAATGCTCTGGTGGCGGCGGATGGGCTGACGGAGCCTGGCCATACAACGATTCAGGCGTAGCGCACACAGGTTACGTCTACGGGAATAATGACGGCCAAGTCCACGCCTCGACGGCCTTGTACATGACCCTTCCTCAGGACATAGGAACCCACGATTTCTGGGCATACGCTTGCGATATCACCGCAATATGCTCAGCCGCCTTCCATGGGACTTTCGAAGTCATCGGGCCCGAGGCCCCCTACCACAATGTGCTCGATCCTGTTTGCTCCTCGATCCGAAACATCAATCGAGATGACGGGGATTTCTGTAGTGGCGCGACGCTGGCAGCGCAAGGAGTAGCTACCGAAAGAACCTGCGGCCTCATTGGCGGCGGCTTGGGGGAAGGCTGTAAGTATTACGCTCGAGAGGCTGAGACCTCAGACCCCTGCTTGACTGTGCTCTGGGCGACAGGAAATCCCGGATGGATGGGAGGGTGCTATTACTGGACAGGGCAGATGGGTCCCATCGTCGGCGTGACATGCCAACAGGCCGCTGCGTTGGGCCACCTAGTGCCCGGCATGAGGATCATGGACGGAGGAGTAGGAGTAACTGTGCCCGACCCCGGCGACTACGCCTTCGCTTCACTTTATGAAGTTAACGGTATCGAAGAAGTCGGAGTTACTCTCTTGTCGGACTTTACAGCCAGGATTTACGCCTGCGGTCCTGATTCCGGAAACGACGTATCAAGCCTCACGGCGGACGCCGGCGAAGTGCTCGATCTTGGCGATGGCCCAACCCCGACCGTTGACAGCATTATCGATGACTTGCTTTCAGATGACCCAGAGAACCGCAAAAAGGGATCCCAAAAAACATGCGGCGACGGTAGATATAACCTCGAAGACTGGCACTGGACCCACTACTACGACTGGCACTTCAACGCTGGGTCAGCTCCTCCGAACGTCAATCAAGATAACGCCGAACTAGGTATTCTCTCCGGGGCGAGTAATGTAACGAACGCCTTCAATCCATGTGGTCTTGCCGACAACGTCGACGCAGGATGGAACTACCAAGGCAGAACCGACAGACCAGCGAATGCTACCGGCAACAATTGCGATATGCCCGACCAGTACAGCGTCGTGGATTTCGGGCCGCTGACCGGTTCATCCATCGGGCTAGCCTGCACATATGCACACTGGTATGACCTTGTGAATGGAGGCTTGGCGACGGATGAGTCGGATATTCGCCTCGACTCTCGAAGCAAGTGGTTTATGGGCACAATTATTCCTGCAGATTGCCAGGACCGGTGGTCCATCGAAGGGGTCATGACCCACGAGTTTGGGCACGCATATGGCTTGGCACATGTAGGTGAGGAACGACATGGGAATCTCACCATGAGTACAGACAACAATGGTACTTGCCAGACCTCGGAGGAAACACTGGGACTGGGAGATGTTCATGGCCTTGAAGCGCTGTATTAGATCTAAATCGCGCCCCGGGTCAGTCGGCAGTGGGCGGGCCCTCCTTCCAACGGGTGTCTTAGCCTTGTTTCTCGTTCTCGTAGCTGGGCCTGTGGCTAGCGCTGACGACTCCGCACCGCCACAGCTAACCATGCTAGTGGGGTCCGCACATCAGAATGGGACAATGTTGAGCTATTGCTGGTCTCACGGAGGCCTATTGGAGTTCACGAGGACATGCGTTGACGGTTCGCTCGCCTTCCCTCGGGCAATCCGCACCTCATCGCCTGAGGCGCGCATATTCGTCCCTCGCGTCGATCTACCGAAGGAGTTTACGATTACTTTGTGGGCCCGTACCTCGGACCGATGGCGAGTCCGGGGATCAATGAAACCCAGCTGGACTCCGGGCCTATATCATGGGATCGTTGGGTGGTTCGCTGAGTTCTCTATCGAGAGTAACCCAACTCAGATTTACCTCGAATGCTTCGGAATCTGGAGGGACGATGGCCTGACACCTACTGATGAAGACGCGTCTTGGTCGTTTCACATCCAGAGGCGACAACCACATGCAGCTAACGCAGTCCCTCGGTCGTAGACCGTGCCCAAATCTCATCGCGTAATATATCTGGCGGCGCTGATACTTCTCATCCCTGGGACCCTCATTGGAGCGTCCATCATTGGGAGCAACACCCCCCGGCCGACCCCTCAACCAGCGTTTCAAGCAGTTCTCCGTGAAGCGAAGTGCGTCGTTCCAGACAACAAGGTGTGCCTTCGAGGGAGAATACGGAACGTCGGCGACGCTGCAGGCAGCGGTGCTTGCCAAGTTATCGGAACAACGACCGACCATCGGATTGTGTTTGGTCCACAAATCACGATTCCCAGACTGCTTCCCGGCCACAGCGTGGAGTGGCGACCGGTCTGGAGCCTACGGCGTGCATCGCTGGGCTACCGCGCAGCTTGCGAGCCCGGCGCGAAGATGTAGCTTATCCTCGATCGTACCGTCCCCCAGAGTTTTCAGACCCCCGAAAAGAAAGAGTCGCCTGCATCCAGGGTGGCAGCAGCCCCCCGCGGCAGCCTTGTTCGATTAATCAGGTCGCGCACGCTGCTAGCCGGTTTCGGGCCGATGACGCCATTCAACTGGGCGAAGGAATTGCCGATGTTGTCAGGATGGACCCGACCCGTCATAGCTCCTAGGATTCGCTAGCTCTCCTGCTGGCCGGCGAGCTCCACGGGGGGAGCGTCCGGGGTCAGCGGGGCGGCCTCGAAGACGATCTCGCCGTCGTGCGCGTCGACGATGATCGTCTGCCCGGCCTTGAACTCCTTCCACAGCAGCTTCTCGGA